>CAZGXW010000003.1:49801-74868 GCA_964529975.1 uncultured Fimbriimonadaceae bacterium | reverse complement strand
ATCGTTTCGCTAGGGTGCCGACCAGCGGACTGTGCCGTCGGGGTTGCGCAAAGTGATGAACCCGCCCGTGACGCCGCCGCTGATCAGACCAGCCTCCTTTCCGTCGAGGTTGGTGACGGCGAACTGCCCTCGGCCGTTCGTGTCCGCAGCGAGCCATCCGACCTTGGCGCCCGTCGCCGAGTGGATGTCGATCTGCCCGCCACCGCCGTCGTTCGCGCCGACCCACACAGACTCAGAGCCCGTGGAATTGTAAAAGTGGGCGAAGCCCATCTGTGTGGAATTCGAGCCAAGGGCCGTGACGAGTTTGCCGCCCTTGTTGTACATGTCGAGGATGGCATGGTTGTTGGTGCCGCTGTAGAGGACCGCCGCGTCTTCGCCGGCCGAGTCGTGGACGCTGAAAACGCCGTTCCCGTTGCTATCGCTCGAGAGCCATGTCGATCGTTTGCCGTCCTTGTTGAACGTGCTCGCCGAGCCACTTCCTTTGTCGGTCGCGGTCAGCCATACGATCCGTGCCCCTTCGCTGTTGTAGATGTTCAGGGCTCCGTCTCCTGCGTCGGTGCCGAGGATTCCGAGCGACATCTTTCCTGCCGCGTTATAGAACACCATCTGCCCTTGGTCTTCGAGGCCGATCTGGAAGCGTCCTACGGACTTGCCGTCGTTGTTGTAAACCTCGATGAGTCCGCCTTCTTCGTCGGATCCGACGATGGCGACGGTCTTGCCGGCCCTCGTGACCTCAAACTTTTCAGCCTTGACGGTCTGTTGTGACGCCGAACCACCGACCAGGAACGGGACGGTTGTGGCGAGGACTGCGAACGCTAGGACGATTCTCGTCGAGCGTCGGTGTGCGGCAAGTTGTGCCTCGAGGGAGGCGATGCGGTCGTCATTGAGGGCCATGTCCGCATTTTATTGCGCCACGGGCAGGAATATGGCAAGGATTATCGGGTCAAGACCTCGTAGGTGTCGAAGCCGCTGGTCATCGGGGGCTCGAGGCCCTGCACTTTTGCCGCTTTCAGGTCTGCGAACGCGCGCTTGTGACCCTCATGGAACTCCGGCGAGCCGACCCACGCGTTGAACTGCTCCTCGCTCTGCCAATAGGAGACGACGAGATAAGGTTCGCTCGGCTTCTTGTTCTTGAGGACGCTCATGCCGAGGAACCCTGGCATGCGGTCGATGGCGTGTGCGCGCGAGCAAAAAAGGCACTCGAAGCGCTCGGTGTAGTCTGCCCGGCAGTGGATCGTGTTGACCGCGACGAACTTGGCCTCGGAATGCGGGGTGAGTTGGTCGGTCGCTTGCTGGGCGAGGCAGTTCGGGTGGTCCATCTTGCACCTGGGTTTATACACTTTTGTGTGTAGATTGTCAAGGGCCGTTTCTAGGCCTGGCGAACACGGCTGAGCGGGGATCGTCTCTTCGGGCATGACGACGCTCGTTGCGCTTGCAGTGATGGTCCAGGGCGGGGCCGGAGAGACCGTGAAGTTCAAGGTGGGGGAGGTCGAGCGGACCGCGCTCGTGTACCGTCCGACGAAGAAGTCGGAGAACCCTCCAGTGGTGTTCATGTTCCATGGGCACGGCGGTGGATCGCGTCAGGCGGCGACCCAGTGGCGCTACCATCAGACTTGGCCCGAGGCCGTGGTCGTTTATCCGCAGGGGCTACCCGGATGGAAGGGTCGGACCGACCCCGAAGGTGTGCGCACAGGATGGCAGGGCGCTCCGGGACAACTCGAAGACCGCGACATCAAATTCTATGACGCGATGATCGCGTGGGCGGCAAAGGAGTTCAAGGCCGTTGCTGCGCGCACGTTTGTGACCGGACACTCGAACGGCTCCCTAATGACTTGGGTGTTGCAGACATCGCGCGGCGACAAGGCCGCTGGATACGCGGGCGTGTGCGCGCCGGGGTCGTTGTGGTTCCGCGATGCTCCGGTCAAGCCGATGTTCGTGGTCGCGGGGATCGACGACGAGTTGGTGGGGATTCGCGGGATGCGCTTGTTTGCGTCATCGGCTGTTTCGCGAAACGGCGGTGGCGAGGCGAAGACGCGCGAGGACGGGATCAAGGTTTATTCAGGCAAGGCGCCGACGTGGGTATGGGAGTACGAAGGCGGGCACCGACCACCGACGAACTGCGGTGCGAAGGTGGTGGAGTTTTTCAAGGCTGTGATGAAGTAAGAGTTCTTACCATGCAGACGCCTTCCCACTCGACCCCCTCCCTAACCCTCCCCCAAGGGGGAGGGAATCGTCACCACTTTTTCAGTGCGCGGATGATGAGGTAGATGCCGATCGGGACGCTGAAGAACGACGCGAGGAAGAAGATCGGGAAGAGGGCGTCATAGATCGCTGGCATGGTCTTAGTCGCGTCGTCGTGTCGGGTGAGTCCAACAGAGAGAGCGGCCATAGCGACCGCAGCGACCGGAGGGACGATCACGAGGAAGACACCGAGAAAAAGAAAGCGGTGAGAGTGCTTCAAATGGTCAGGGCTTGTTCTTAGATACGATGTGGGCACCTGCTCCTGCGGCAAGGAGCCCCATCGTCACCTTTCCCTTGTTGCGCCCTGCCTCATAGGGAGTGTCAGATCCGATCATTTGCAGGACTCCAGCGAGCGCCATGACCGCACCGACGACGATCACGACGATGCCGAGGACTCTGTTCGTCTTGCTCGAGCCGCTCTTGGGTGCGATCGGCGGGGGGACTGGAGCAGACACTCTCTATCCTCCGATCTTCTCTCTCTTCATGACCCATGACGTGTGCTCAGCGCCGCGCATGGCGCGGAGAAGGTTTAGACCGAGAATCTTGGCGATGTCGTTTTCCGTGTAGCCCCGACGCAAGAGTTCTGCGGTTAGATACGGGTACTTCGAGACGTCCTCGAGACCTTTGACGCCGCCGCCGCCGTCATAGTCCGCGCCGATGCCGATGTAGTCGATCCCGATGCGTCGCCTGATGTGGTCGATGTGGTCAGCGACTTGGCTCAGCGTCGCTTCGGGCTCTGGGTTTTGGGCGTCCCACTCTCGCATCGCCGCCTGGATGCGCGCGTCTTCATTGCCGAACTGTTGGCGGAAGCGGTCTTGGGCGGCCTGCCTTCCCCGCTGGTGGTCGTAGACCTGTTGCGAAGTGAACGAGTCGAGGACAACGACCATGATGACGCCGCCGTTCTGTTTGACGAGCGGAAGGACGTCGTCGGGGACGTTGCGCGGATGGTTGCAGACTCCTCCCGCTCCCGAGTGCGAATAGATGACGGGGGCGCGGGACACGCGCAGCGCGTCGCGCATGGTATCGGGCGACACGTGGCTCAGGTCGACGAGCATTCCCAATCGGTTCATTTCGAGGACGACCTGTTCGCCGAAGGCGTTGAGCCCGTTGTTCAGCGGGGTATCGGTGCAGGAGTCGGCCCACGGCGTGTTGCGGTTGTGCGTGAGCGTCATGTACCTTGCGCCTGCGCGGTACATGGCCCGGAGGGTATCGAGCGAGTTGTCGATCGAGTGCCCACCCTCCATGCCAAAGAGGCTCGCGACCTTTCCGTTCTTGAACGCGCGCTCGATGTCGTCGGCCGTGAGCGCGACTTCGAAGACATCGGGGTAGGTCTCGATCATGCGGTGGACGAGTTCGATCTGGTTGAGGGTCTGTTTGACCGCCTCTGGCCCGGGAAGGCTGGCCGGCACGTAGACCGACCAGAACTGTCCTCCCATACCGCCTGCCCGGATGCGATCGATGTCCGTCTGCGCGTTGGGTAGCGGGAGGCGGATGTTCTGCATGGTGAAGTCGCCTTCGCTGCCGCGGCGAAGGACGCCAGGAAGGTCGTTGTGTCCGTCGATGAGCGGGTACTTGGCGTGCAATGCCCGCGCCTGGATGAGAAAGGGGTCTTCTTGTTGGAGAGCGAGCGCGGCAAGGAGGGCGAGCATTGTGCTGGGAGTTTATCTCCACTCACGCACAGTTGGGACACCCCCACCCTAGCCCTCCCCCAGGGGGGAGGGAACCGAATCGGGCACAATCATGGTGATGCTGTGTGCAGCGTTGGTCTTTGCGATGACGGTTCAACAGGAGTGGAAGCCCGTTGAGGGGCACATGATGACGCGATGGGCGGCGAAGGTCGACCCTAACAAACCCTTGCCGGAGTATCCGCGCCCGACGTTGGTGCGCGCGCAGTGGCAAAGCCTGAACGGGCTGTGGGACTACGAGATCACGCGCTTTGAGACAGTCACACGGAGCGTGGAGAAGGGCAAGATTCTCGTGCCCTTCCCGATCGAGTCGGCGTTGAGCGGTGTGAAAAAGCCGCTACTCCCTGACCAGACTTTGCATTACACGCGGACGATAAAGAAGCCAGCAGGTTGGGGGAACAAAGTGCTCCTGCACTTCGATGCTGTGGATTGGGAGACCGTAGTGTTCCTCAATGGAAAGAGGATTGGAGACCACAAGGGCGGGTACGACCGCTTTTCGTTCGAAGTGGAGTTGAAGGACGGCGACAATGAACTCATCGTGTTGGTCAAGGATCCGACCGACACAGGTACGCAGCCACGCGGGAAGCAAGTGCTGAAACCGGAAGGCATCTGGTACACGGCGGTGAGCGGGATTTGGCAGTCGGTGTGGATGGAGCCAGTCGGCGACGTTTACGTGCGTGGGATCAACGTGACCGCGGACCCCGCGACCGGAAGCGTGAAGGCCGTGGTCGACGTGCCGGGAATGCGCGACGGAGACGAGATCGAGTTCAAAGCAGTGACTCCCGAAGGTCGTCCCTTGGTTCAACCGAACGCGAAGGGTCGCGAGTTGTCGTTTAGAGTCGCCGACGTCGTCAAGTGGTCACCGGACTTCCCTGCCCTCTACAAGTTGCAGGTGAGTGTTTTGCGCGATGGGCGCGCGGTCGACACCGCTTCGACGTACTTTGCCTTTCGTAAGATCGAGGTTCGGAAGGACGAGTTCGGACAGAGGTTGTATCTGAACGGCGAGCCGGTGTTCCAGGTCGGGCCTCTCGACCAAGGTTGGTGGCCTGATGGTCTGTACACGGCGCCGACAGACGAGGCCTTGCGATACGACATCGAGTTCACCAAGGCGGTCGGTTTCAATATGATCCGCAAGCACGTCAAGGTGGAGCCGGAGCGTTGGTACTACTGGTGCGACGTGATGGGGATGCTCGTTTGGCAGGACATGCCGAGCGGCGACAAGTACATCGGCCCACGCGACGCGGACATTGTGCGCACTCCTGAGAGCGGAGCGCAGTACGAGCTCGAGTTGCGCGAGATGGTGACGCAGTTCGGCCGTCACCCCTCGATCGTGATGTGGGTGCCATACAACGAAGGCTGGGGGCAGTGGGACACTGCACGGATCGCTGCGTTGATGAAAACGTGGGACTCGACGCGATTGGTGAACAGCGCGAGCGGCTGGACGGACAGAGGCGTTGGCGACGTGTGGGACTACCACGTCTATCCCGGCCCTGGGGTTCCTCCCGCAGACGGCAAGCGGGCGCAGGTCTTGGGCGAATTCGGTGGGCTGGGGCTACCGCTGACCGGGCACCTTTGGCAGGAGAAACAGAACTGGGGCTACAGGACGTACACGTCCTTGTCGGATCTGAGGTCGGCGTACGAGCGGCTGTACTGGCAGTTGGACGCGATGCGGGAGCAGGGCTTGTCGGCTGCTGTCTACACGCAGACCACGGACGTCGAGGGCGAGGTGAACGGCCTGATGACATACGACCGGGCCGTTGTGAAGATTGATCCCTCGTGGGCGCGGGAGTTGCACCAACGCTTGATGGGGGACGTGCCGCGCACGGTGGTCGTACTGCCTACGTCCGAAAAGGAGACGCAGACTTGGCGCCACACTTTTGCCGATCCTTTGTCCGGTTGGCACGAGGAATCGTACGACGATTCTGGATGGATGGTTGGAAAGGGCGGGTTTGGCCAAAAGACCACACCTGCGCCGAACGTCGGAACTGAGTGGACGACGTCGCTGATTTGGATCCGTCGTTCGTTTGAACTGGATTCGGTCCCTTCGGAATTGATGTTGCGGTTGTGGCACGACGAGGACGCCGAGGTCTACATCAATGGAAAGTTGGTGGCGTCGTTCAAGCAGTGGGTCGACGCGTACGTCAACGTGCCGTTCGACGCGTCGTCGTTGCGGGTCGGTCGGAACGTGATCGCGGTGAGGTGCAAGCAGACGAGCGGCGGGCAGTTCATCGATGTCGGGATCGTGCGGTTGGAGCGCTAGCGCCGATTGAGGGTTCCGTTTGACTCGCTCTGTGTTGCAGCCGTCGTCGACGAACTGAAGCCCTATGTCGGTGCGCGCGTGCAGCGCGCTTACCAGTGGGACCCTTATACGATCGGACTCGGTCTGTACAAACAGCGCGAGGCCTGGCTCTTAGTATCTTGCGACGCGCGGTATGCGCGGATGCACCTGATGGCGCGACGCCTGGAGTCCCCGAAGGAGCCGCCACCGTTCTGCATGGCTTTGCGGAAGCACCTTATGGAAGCGCGGCTCGAGTTCGTTCGGCAACGAGGGCTGGATCGCGTCGTGGACATCGGATTCTCCTCGTCAACGGGGGACCTTCAACTGGTCGTCGAGTTGATGGGCAAGCACTCGAACATCGTTCTCGTCGGCCCAGACCGGCGTGTGCTCGCGGCGGCTAAGGTCGTCAGCGCGTCGAAGTCTCGGCGTCCGATCGTGCCCGGGAAGGAGTACTTGCCACCGCCGTTCGAACCACGTCCTTCGCTCCTTGAGGCCCGGGCTGGAGACGATCTGCGCAAGTTCGAGGGGGCGTCGCCGTTCCTACAACGCCTGATTGAGGCAGGTTTGGCGCTAGAACTTGTACAGAAAAGCGTGACTGACTCGGCGTGGTCTCCGAGTTTCGCTGACGGCTTCGGCGCGTATCCGCTGCCGCTGACCGGCCTCTTTCCAAACGCGGTACCGCGCGAATCGGTCAGCGTCGCGATCGAACAGGCGTATGCGGCGTTTGCCGACGCCGACCGGCTTGAGTCTGCACGCACATCGCTGCTCGCGCAGTTGAGGCGCGTCCTGGACGCTCGAAACGTAGCCCTGATCGGCATCGACGAGGCGCTCGACGCGGCGGCGAGAGCGAGAGAGATGCAGGAGAAGGGTGAACTGGTGCTCGCGTTCCAGCGCGAGATCCCTTCCGGAGCGGCTCTATTCACGACGACCGGCTATGACGGCGCGGAAGTCACGATCAAGCTTGATCCCCTTAAAACGCCGGTAGAGAACGCACAGCGGTTTTTTTCAAAGGCGAGGCGTGCCAAGGAAGGTGCAACTGTCGTCGCGGGCCAGAAAGTGAGATTGTCTGAGGACAGGGCTATGATCGAGCGTTCGATCGATGCCCTCGCTGCGGCGCAAACGTACCTCGACGTCGACCGCGTACGCGAGGAGGCCGACAAGCGGAAGTGGCTGCACCACCAGGTCGTCGCTAGGACGAAGGAAGAGCGGCCGTTCGAGGGGCACAGCATTCGTGAACTCGTTTCGCCGGCCGGGTGGAAGGTCCTTTACGGAGAGAACGCGACGAGCAACGACTATTTGACGACGAAGGTGGCGAGGCCGAACGACTACTGGTTCCACGTACGCGGCGTGACTTCGGCGCACGTGGTGCTGCAGACGCAGAACCAACCTGAGCGCGTGCAGCGAGAGGACCTGGTGTTTGCTGCGAAGGTCGCCGTCAGCAAGAGCACGAGCAAGCACTCATCCTACGTCGCCGTCGACTACACGCTGAAAAAGCACGTGCGGAAGCCGAAAAAGTCGCCTCCAGGGTTTGTGACGTATGCCCAAGAGAAGGTCCTGCACGTCGATCTGTGACGTCATGTATTTGGGATGAACCCGCTCTACCAGTTCGACCAGGAGGCGTTTCGTGCGATCCATGTGGGTCTGCACCGCGACTGGTTGGACCCTGTGATGGTGGTGATCACGGACTCGGGTCGGGGCGAGGTCAAGTTCACGCTGTTGGTCGTGCTGTGCCTACTGGCCCGATACCGACCCTATGCGTTGATGGCCTTGGTTTCAGGAGTCGTCTCCGGGCTGGCTGGTCAGGTGATCAAGGCGCTTGTCGAGCGCGACAGGCCGAGCCAGTTGTCTTGGGCACAGCCTTTGCAGTCTTACATCGAGGCGTTGACTGGACAGAACGCGCCGATGGCGGCGAACAGTTTTCCCAGCGGTCATGCAGTCTCCTCTTTTGGGATCGCGGTGGCTCTTGCATGGGCCTTTCGAAAGACGGAGCACGCCTGGATCGGGTGGGTGGTGATGGTCTGGGCGGTGCTTGTCGGATTTAGTCGGGTGTACGTGGGGGTGCACTTCGTAACCGACGTGGTGGGCGGTGCGGCGATCGGTTCGCTTGTTGGAACGTTGTTCTTTGTTATGTGGCGTCGGCGGGCATGGTTGCCTTCGTCTGCGGCAAGCGAGTTGGAATAGTTCGGGCTTGTTCGGGGGTTCGGAGGCCTGGATGTTTGAGGTCGCGCAGGCTGAAGCCTGCGGCTACAAGGGAAAACGTCAATTGCGGCGGCAGCGGTCAGACCGTTTGCATGCGGCCCATGCGGCGGAAGCGCTGGTAGCGGTGTTCTTTGAGCGCCTCGGGGCTGAGGTTGTCGAGGTCGAAGAGCGCGCGGTTGACGGCGTCTTTGACCGTGCCGGCGGCCTCGAGCGGGTTGCGGTGCGCACCGCCGAAGGGCTCTTCCAGGATCTCGTCGACGAGTTCGAACTCGAGTGCGGACTGTGCAGTGAGTCGCAGCGCGGCTGCGGCCTGGGGCCCCTTCTCCGGGTTCCTCCACAGGATCGCTGCACATCCTTCTGGCGGGATCACGCTGTAGATCGCGTGTTGTTGCATGAGCACTTTGTTGGCACACGCGATGCCGATCGCTCCGCCGCTACCGCCTTCGCCGATGACGACGCTGACGACGGGGACGGTGAGTTCGAACATCTTGAGCATAGAGTCCGCGATGGCCTCGCTGATACCTCTGCTCTCGCTTTCGACGCCAGGGTCCGCTGCGGGGGTGTCCACGAAAGTGACGACCGGCATACGGAACCGCTCTGCCATATCGAACATGCGAATGGCCTTCCTGTATCCCTCCGGCTTGCTCATGGCAAAGTTGCGATAGGCTCGCTGTTTGATGTCCCTTCCCTTCTGGTGCCCGACTATCATGACGGGCCTATCGTCGAGCCTTGCTGGCCCGCAGACGATGGCATGGTCCTGGCCGATGCGGCGGTCGCCGTCGAGTTCTGTGAAACCGGTGAAAACCTGTGCGATGTAGTCGAGGGTGTAGGGACGCGGCTCTGCGCGGGCGAGGAGCACTTCTTCCCACGGGCCTAAACGCGAGTATCGGACGTTGATGAAATTGTCGCGCCTCTTCTCGAACTCGTCGAGCCTGGCCTGCAGTCTCGCGTGCTTGTCGGGGTTGGTCTCTTGCGCCGCTATGGTCTTGAGCTTCGTGATGTACTCGTCGAGTTCCAATACCGGCTTCTCCCACTCCTTCCAAGACTTAGCCAACGTGCGCCTCCTGCCTGAGGTGCGCCCCGAACATTTGGACGAGGTTGCTGAGGGTCGCGCGCATGTCGCGCCTTTCGACGATGCGGTCGATCATTCCCGCTCGCGCCGCGAACTCCGCCATTTGGAAATCGTCGGGGGCTTTGACGACCTGCGCCTGTTTGCTCACGCGCGCGCCTGCGAAACCGACGAGCGCTTTCGGCTCGGCGATGATGACGTCGGCGACGCTCGCATAACTTGCCAGGACTCCGGCCATGGTGGGGTCGGTGAAGACAGCGATGAACGGAACTCCGTTTTCTCGGCATCGCGCGACTGCAGCGGTGGTCTTGGCCATTTGCATGAGGCTGAGCAGGCCCTCTTGCATGCGTGCACCGCCTGAAGCGCAGAAGATGACTGCAGGGACCTTGAGTTCTACTGCTCGCTCGAGCGTGCGGGCGATCTTTTCACCGGCGACCGAACCCATCGAGCCACCCATAAAGTGGAAGTCGGCGATTGCCGTAGCGACCCTCATTCCGTCGATCTGTGCGATGCCGGAGACGACGCTGTCTTGGAGGCCGGTCTTGGCGACGGACTGCGCGTGCTTCTCGCGATACTCGGGAAACTGGAGCGGATCGAGGCTGCGGAGCTCTGTGTCCTCCTCTTGGAACGAGTTCTCGTCGAAAGTAGCGTCGATGCGCTGTCGGTAGGTGAGGCGGTGGTGGTGTCCGCAATGTCCGCAGACGCGCAGGTTCGTCTCGAACTCTGCGGCGAAGAGCGTCTTCTTGCACTGCTGGCACTGGACAAAACTGGTTCCAGCGTTGCCCGCGCGACCTTTGCGCATGTCTGGTTGAGGATACCTGGGGGTCTTGGTTCGGCTAGCAGACTAGAATGAGCCTGTGAAGTCCCATACCAAGTACCTGTGGTTCGAGACGAAGAAGCGGGAGGAGTTCGTGCGGATCACGGACGCTGTGGAGGCGGCGGTGCAAAAGTCTGGCGTGAAGGAAGGAATGGCCCTCGTGAGCGCCATGCACATTACGGCCGCCGTCTACGTGAACGACTGGGAGGACGGGTTGATCGAGGACATTAAAGAGTGGCTGGACGGGCTCGCACCGCGCAAGGACTACCGCCACCACAGGACAGGGGAGGACAACGGAGAGGCGCACCTCAAGAACCTGGTGATGCACCACCAGGTGGTGCTACCGATCACGGCTGGGAAGTTGGATCTTGGGCCGTGGCAGCAGGTGTTCTATGCGGAGTTCGACGGGAAGCGGCGCAAGAGGGTGGTCATCAAGGTGATCGGTGAGTAGGTTTGCTGAACCGGAGCGGGGCAATTGCTCTCTATACTAGTGTCATGCGAAGTTTCGCTTGCGTCGCGGTCGGGCTCGCTTCAGTCTGCGCCTTCTCTCAAGGCGGGCTGTCGGTCAACGGGAAGAAGGTCGAGGTCGGGCCTCCCACGGCGGTGGCTGTCGGTGTCAACGAGGTTTTTTGGAAGGCCGACGGGCAAGCGCTCGCATTTTATGCCAAGGACGCGGACGGGACTTACCTTGGCGTCTTTCACTTGGCCGAAGGCAAGGCAAAGGACGTCATGCGGTTCGCCGAGGGCACGCAGGTGCACTTTGAACAATGGATGCCGAACCGACCGCACTATGTGATCGCGACCTCGCGCCCGGTCCCTGGCCGCGCGCTCAAGCACTGGGCCGTGACAACGATCGACGCAAGGACGATGGTCGCGAGCGAGGTGTGGTCGCACGACTACGCCGCGGACGCCGAGGTCGGGCTGGACTTCAAGGTTTCTCCATCGCTCGACCACGCGCTGATTACTGTGACGGACGTGGATGGGCGGCACCCGATCGTGCTGATCGATGGCGCAATGAGCACGCTCTACTCGCGCGACGTGGCTGCCGCATGGCGCGAGGGGATGGACTTTTCTGGCTGGTCTGCCGACGGAACTGCATACTTTGGCGGCGCCCACTTGCGGCCGTCCAATGAGAGCGTGTTCTTTACAGGGCTGAACAAGAGTGAGGCCTCGAGCATCGTCAGTCTTCAATTGGCGCAAGTGGAATCGAAAGTGTCGGAATCGCTCTTGACCTTCTTGTTCAAGATCGCTCCCGTCGCGCCTGAAGCCGGAACTCCTGTCTACGAACTGATGCCGCGCAACGGATCGCTGCGACCAGTGCTCTCTCGAGGCCCTTACGTGGGCCCCGAAGTCTTGCCGCACGTGGTGTGGCCGAAGGACGAAGAGGCCGTCGTGCGGTCGAACGAGCGACTGGGTGGTACGGGGGCGATCTGGCTCGTCGCTTTGACAGGAGACGAAGAAGTCCCTTATGGGAGCGAGGGCGTGCTTGTCAGCGGCGAGCGCGGGAAGTCTTGGATGTGCGAGGACGGCAACTGGATCGCTTACGAAGTGGCGGGAGCGCTTTTTGTAAAGCGGATCACTTACGGTGGCGGGCCGTTCTCGAAGGGACTGTTCGGTGGAGGCTAGCCGCCAGTCGTCCAGGCGAAAGACGCATACCATCCGCTGGTGCTGCCTTCGCCCATTGGCAGTGATGCGCCGAGCGAGAGGGCGACTTCATCGTTGAACTCGTAGTAACTTCCGAACCAGGTCTTTGCATCGCTGCCACCGACGTGGTCAATCATCCAAGTTATCCCTGCGGCGTCGAAGTCTAGACCTGCGAACGGTCGATCGATGCCGTCGTACAAATAGCCCGCGTGCAACCGGAACGCGGTGAAGTCCATCCTTCCGACGGCGTACTTTGAGAACGTGTCGCGTTCCCAGTCGCAGACTCCGATCGCGAACGCGCTGTTTCTCCCTTCTAGAAGATTAATCTTTGCGTTCCAGATCGTGGAGCCGTCAGATCCGGAGTCAAAGCCGAGTTCTGCGCGGTCGCCGATTCCAAAGAGCGCACCGGCGGCGCGGTAGTTCGGGGCGTTCGGCTCGCCGTAGAAGTCGAAGTTGCGCACGGCGTATCCACGACCGACGACTTCCGCGGTCGGTACGTAGTTCAATCCTGTGCCGCTCGCAGTCGCTAAGGCTGCAGCGGTCGCTAGGGCGGCAGTGAGCGCAAGCCTGGCCATTCGGTTAGATGTTCGGCGCTGCACCGGCGAGTCATCCCGAGCAAATTGCCGGGTCGGACTATAATCGGGCCCGATGTCGAAGAAGATTGCGGTGTTGCCCGGCGACGGGATCGGTCCGGAGGTCACCGCCGAGGCGGTCAAGGTGTTGCGCGCCTCGGGCGCCTCGCTGGATTTCGAAGAGGCGTTGATCGGCGGCGCGGCGTATGACGACGGCGGCGACCCTCTGCCTTCGGCGACATTGGACCTCTGTCGGTCGTCCGATGCGGCCCTGATGGGTGCGGTCGGCGGGCCGAAGTGGGACTCGGTGCAGCCTTTGGAGATGCGCCCGGAGATCGGCGGGTTGTTGCGCTTGCGCGGAGAGTTGGGGCTATTCGCAAACATCCGGCCTGCAAAGACGCTTGGACCTCTGATGCACGCCTCGCCGGTGAAGAACGGCGCGATGGACCTGGTCGTGGTGCGCGAACTTACTGGAGGGATCTACTTTGGAAAGCCGCGCTCTCGAACGGGGGACACGGCGCTGGACACGTGCGTCTACTCTGTCGGCGAGGTCGAGCGTATCACGCGGGTGGCGGTGGACATCGCACGGGCGCGCGGAAAGAGAATCACCAGCGTGGACAAGGCGAACGTGCTGGAGACGTCCCGGCTCTGGCGCGAGGTTGTGGATAGGTTTGCGCAGGAAAACCAGGACATATCGTTCAGTCACATGCTCGTGGACAACTGTGCGATGCAACTGGTTCGCGACCCCGGTCAGTTCGACGTGATCTTGACGGAGAATATGTTCGGGGACATCCTTTCGGACGAGGCCTCGATGATCACCGGGTCGCTCGGGCTGTTGCCTTCGGCATCGCTGGGGTCTTCGAAGTTTGGGGTTTACGAGCCGATCCACGGATCCGCTCCGGACATCGCTGGTCAGGGGAAGGCGAACCCGTTGGCGACGATCCTTTCGGCGGCAATGATGTTGCGTTACTCGCTGGACGACGGGGCGACCGCAGACCGGATCGAGGCGGCTTGCGAGCGGGCGCTGGCAGACGGGTATCGGACCGGGGACATCCGCGAGGACGGATGCACGTTGGTCTCTACGGCTGATATGGGCGACGCGGTGGCTTCGCGGCTCTAGCCCCACGGTCGCGGGGTGGAGAGTTCGAGTTCCTTCGGGCTCGTCGTTGCTTTCAGCACCGGCTCGTAGTTGATGACGTGTGACCGTCCAGCAGTGACCCAGACCTTGTGGCCTTTGCGCACTGCGTCGATGATGCACTTCATCAGGTGTTGGTCTCGCGAGAGATTGACGAGGTTAGAGACTTTGTTGAGGGCCGTGTGCTCGACGCCGGGCCAGAGTACTCGCTCTTCGGCCGTTCTCCAGTCCTTGACGTCTGGAAAGTTGGACTCCATGTAATCGTCGAACTCTCGCAGGTTGTTGAAGAGTTTCGGAAAGCCGTACTCTGTCTGCCTTCGCATCAGCATGAAGCTTGCTGTCGCTTCTGAGACGGAGCGAATGCGACGTTCGCCGTAGTATCCGCGCAAGAAGAGTACTGCGAGTGCGGGCTTGTCTCCGCACTGTTTGCGCGCTTCGGCGAACTCTTGATCCTTCGGCGGCTCCCAGGTGTAGCGCTCGATGCCCCACTCTTTCGCCTTGATCGATGTCACTGCACCTTCAGCGTTTGTCTTGACGCCCTCCTCGATCGTCTCGGCTCCCGTCACGCCGCGACCTTCGAGGAACGCGATGGTCGGTCGAAACTGGTCCCACAGTTCTTGCATGCGCTTGATGTCTGGGCTTGCTGGGTCGTAGACGTGCCGTGCCCCGACGAAGAGGACTTCCCCACCGCCGATCTGCCAGTGCAGGACGAGCAGTTTGTTGCCGAGGGCTCCCGACCGATTGTCGTGCTCTTCCGGAGTCAGCATCGCACCCGCGAGCGCGATCTTTGGATCGGGCTTGTATTCCAAGAGCGGCCCCTCTTGTAGGGCGGCGAGCACGAGCGCGGTGAGCATAGAGGTGGTACGTCCTGGATTGTGCCCGGTTTCGGGACTCCCTGTCCCTAGGGTCCAGAATGGGGTTGTGGTCACGGTGGTCGGTGGGGGTTTTGCAGGCGTCGAGTGCGCATGGGCGTGCGCGCAACGCGGCGTGCGCGTGCGGCTGTACGAAATGCGACCGGTCAAGATGACGCCAGCGCACAAGACTTCCCTGCTTTCCGAGTTGGTGTGCTCGAACTCGTTTAAGTCCCAGGAGGCGGACTCCCCGGCGGGACAGTTGAAGGCGGAGATGAAGGCGCTCGGCTCGTTGGTGATCCCAACGGGGGAGGCTCATTCGGTTCCGGGCGGATCGGCTTTGGCGGTCGACCGTGATCTGTACGCGGCCGCGGTTACAGAAGCGATCGAGGGGCATCCGTTGATCGACGTAGTTCGAGAAGAGTTCACGCCGGACATGGCGGAGGCAGTGTTAACCTCCACCCCCCTGCCCCCCTCCTCCTCCCAGGGAGCAGGAGGAGGGGGGAACTCGCTGGTCATCGCTACAGGGCCGCTGACGAGCGGGCCGTTGGCCGAGTGGCTGGCCGATAAAGCGGGGCGGGAAAGTCTGTACTTCTACGACGCCGTTTCGCCGACCGTGGACGCCTCGACGATCGACTACGACGTCGTGTTCGCGCAGAGCCGGTATGAGAAGGGCGAGGGAGACGACTATCTCAACTGTCCTTTCGACAAGGAGCAATACCTGCGGTTCGTCGACGCTCTTGTGAAAGCAGACCGCGTTCCGCTGCACGAGTTCGAGAAGCCAAAGTACTTCGCAGGGTGCACCCCGATCGAAGAGATTGCGTCAAAGGGCATAGACTCGCTGCGCTATGGGAACTTCAAGCCAGTCGGATTGACCGATCCGAAGACAGGGCGATGGCCATACGCCGCCGTGCAACTGCGGCCTGAGAACCGTGAGAAGACCTTGTACTCGTTGGTCGCTTGCCAGAACCGTTTGAAATGGGGCGTGCAAAAGGAGGTGCTCCAGATGATTCCGGGGCTGGAAAGCGCAGAGTTCGTGCGGCTTGGCGTGATCCACCGCAACACGTTTATCGAGTCGCCGCGTGTGCTCACGCCGTGGTTGGAGTTTCGCTCTGTCCCTGGCCTGTTCGTTGCTGGACAGTTGACGGGCGTCGAGGGATACGTCGAGAGCGCAGCGATGGGGATCTATGTGGGCGTGACATTGGCACGCCGTGCCATTGGATTGGAACCGGTGGTTCCGCCTCGTGAATGCGCGTACGGTTCACTAGTCAGCCACCTGCAGGACGACACGCCCCGCGAGTTCGCACCGATGAACATCAACTGGGGTCTGTTCCCTGACCCGGCCGACGCGCCGAGAAAGAAGGACGAGCGGAGGGCAAAGAAGCTGGCAGCGGCGAGGACTGCGTTCACGGAGTGGACGAGTGCGATCGGTGCGGACAAGGCCGCGCACTCCACGGCGCGCTAGGCGGCTTCGTCTTCGGTGTGGACGTCGTTGGCAGGCTCGGCGGTGGAGTAGTCCCAGTTGTCGCAGTCGAGCCGCCGGCAGTGCACCATCCGTTGAATACTGCCGTCGGACATCTCGACGTCGGCGGTCTGCGCGAACCGACACTCCAGGCAGAGGTCTGGTTCGATCAGCCTGACGACCTTTAGGTTCTTGCGTGCCATGTGTGCCCTTCCTTGGGCTCCAGGAAAGATTTTCGGGGTCGCCATGAGGGGGCGTCCGGTGGAAATTGCTGGGATTTGGGCAGAGGTCAGGTGGCCCTGGAGTCCGGAGGTTTAGCGGCTGCCGACCACGGCGTTTCGACGGCCATCGCTCTCTTCAGGAGCGTGAGGTACTCCTCGTGCGGCACGTCGTAGGCTCCGAGCGATTCCAAGTGCGGGTTCATGATCTGCACGTCGAACAAGACGAAGCCCAGGTCACGGCACCTCTCCACCATCGCCGAAAGAGCCACCTTACCGGCGTCCGTTTCGCGGTGGAACATGGACTCGGCACAAAAGCACCCGCCGATCGCGAGTCCGTACACGCCTCCGACCAAGCGTCCCTCGTGCCACGCCTCGCACGAGTGTGCCCACCCCTGATCGTGCGCCTCGCCATAGGCTCGGACGAAGTCCTCGCTCAGCCAGTTGTCCTCCGGCCTGAAGCAGGCTCGCATCACGTCTTCGAACGCCTGGTCGAAGGTGACTTCAAACTTGCCTTGGCGCATGACCTTTCGGAGCGATGTGGAGACTCGTATCCCTTCGATCGGCAGGAGCGCGCGATCCTCCGGAAAGAACCACTCGACGTCGTCGCCTTCTAAGGTCATGGGGAAGTAGCCCTGGGTGTAGCCCGACCACAACATTTCTGGCGACAGGTCGGCGCCCTTCATTTTTCACCTTCCCATGGGGAACCTGCGGCCACGCGAAGGATTATAAGCAGAACCGTGGAACCTCCACGGGCTGAATGAACGGATAGAGGACAAGATGGATCTGAAAGAAGCCCTGACCTACCAACTCGAGAGCGCGGCGTTCCAGGTGGACAAAGTGCTCGAAGGACTCCCAGCCGACAAATGGGAGGTGAAACTGCGCGACGACACCATGAGCCCCAAGGAGGCCGTCGCCCACCTGACGGAGTGCTATGTCGCGAGCCAGAAAGAAATGCGCGGAGAGGAGCACAACTGGGGAACGTACGCACCCCAGGCCACAACTCCAGAGGGACTCTTGAAGGAGATGCAGGATGAGCGCGCGAAAGCGTGGGAAGCGATCGTCTCGCAACCCGGCGAGAAGGCCGTGAAGGCGGCCACACAGTTCATCGTGCTCCACGACGCGTACCACGTCGGACAACTCGCGACGCTGCGCATCTCTCTCGACCCCGAGTGGAATGCGTACTCGATCTACGGATAGCGGCTCGCGAGGACGCTCGCCGTCCCAGCAGCTAGAAGTCGTCGGGCTGGGGCTTCCAAAGCGCCCCGGCCCACGCGTGCCACGCCATCCATGCCCACGCCAGCGTGAACGGCAGGAAGTACGGCCAGAACGGCCCGATCGCGCCGGGCGTGACCAGCGCGCCAAACCCGAGGAACAGGAACGACGTGACCCACGGCCCGTTGACTGCGCCGACGTTGCGCAGGAACTTCTCTACTCCCACTGGTTCGTCCTTGGGCTTGCCGGAAAGCACCTTTCCAAACTCTTTGGCCACGGGCTGCAGGGCGATGACTGCCGTCGAGCCGAGGAAACAGAGGAGCAGAACGAGGGCGACCATGGCGATCACTTCTCGGTTCCGGAACACGAACGAGGAGTAGTCGGTGGCTGGTAGTTTCGTGACGACACCCATGAAGACCGCGAACAGCCAGACCAGGGGAGCGCTGAACAGCGCGACGGTCCACCGCTTCCAGCGGCAGAGTTTCGGTAGCGCTTCCAGGAGCCAGTCCCGGTCGTATGAACTGATCACTCTGCCGAAGAAGTCCGGGCCGTAGCCGACGTAGACCCAATCGCCGCTCGAATTGCGGCGGAAGAACTGTTCGAACCTGGCGGGATCGATCGGCATGGGGCCTGTGAATCTTGGCACAGGCCCGGAACCCGGCCAAGCCCGTCGGTATAATCCCGGCCTGCCCTCGTCAAACGGGGCAAATTCACACGGCCCGAGCCCGCCACTGGGTCCCGCAAGGGTAGGCGGCGGTCAGGCGGAGGCCGGAGGAAAAACCCAGGAAGCACTATGCCTCAACTCAGCATGAAAGAGCTGCTCGAGGCGGGCGTCCACTTCGGTCACCAGACGCGAAGGTGGAACCCCAAGATGAAGAAATACATCTACGGGGCCCGCAACGGGATCTACATCGTCGACCTCCACCAGACCATCAAACTGTTCGAGGACGCCCTCAACTACGTCCAGAACGTGGTCAATGACGGAGGCTCGATCCTCTTCGTCGGCACCAAGAAGCAGGCGCAAGCCGCCATCAAGGAGACCGCGCAACGCAGCGGCCAGTTCTATGTCACCGAGCGATGGCTCGGCGGCATGCTGACCAACTGGAACACGATCCAACAGCGCATCGGTCGGCTTCGCGAACTCGACCGCATGGAAGAGGACGGCTACTTCGAGCGGCTCCCCAAGAAGGAGGCGCTGCTCCGCCGCGCCGAGCGCGAGAAACTGTTCCGCTATCTCGAGGGCATCCGCAACATGTCGAAGCCCCCGCAGGCGATGTTCGTCGTCGACGTGAACAAAGAGAAGCACGCGGTCCTCGAGGCTCGCAAGTTGAACATCCCGGTCATCGCGATCGTGGACACCAACTGCGACCCCGAGATGGCCGACTACGTGATCCCCGGCAACGACGACGCGATCCGCGCGATTCGGCTTGTGACGCAGAAGTTCGGCGACGCGATCCTCGAGGTCAAGCCTTACACCGACGCCATCGCCCGCGAGGAGTCCGCCAGCGAGGAGGCTCCTGTCGAGGACGAGGGCGCCGTGCAGTTCGGCGAGGTCGAGGAGGAGTTCATGCGCTCGTTCAAGCAGAGCGAACTCGCCGCTTCAGTGGAGGACGTGGAGTGAGCACGCAGGTGAACATCGACGCCAAGTTAGTCAAGAAACTGCGCGACGAGACCGACGCGCCGATGATGGAGTGTAAGGCAGCCCTCGTGGAGGCCGGCGGCGACTTCGACAAAGCGAAGCAGTTGCTCCGCGAGAAGGGACAGGCTGCCGCAGCCAAGCGGAGCGGCCGTTCCACAAGCGAAGGACTAGCGCTGGTCGTGGCGAACGCCGACGGCACAAAGGTCGCTGGCGTGGTCGTGGAATGCGAAACGGACTTCGTCGCGCGTAACGACGACTTCAAAGCGATGGTGCAGTCGCTCGCCGAGGGCATCCTTGGCGAAGTCGAGGCAGCCGTAGGCGAGGTGAAGACCCTTGGGCCGGACACCAAGGTCGGGGGCAAGACCCTGTCCGAGCACGCAGCCGAGGCCGTCGCGAAGATCCGCGAAAACATCCAGATCGCAAAGGCCGTCGTCGCCCAGGCGGACGCGGGCCAGAAGATCGCGGTGTACAACCACTCGAACACGGGCAAGGCCGCCACGTTCGTCGTTTACTCAGGCGACAACACGGAGGCTGCGTTCCAAGTCGCGGTCCACACCGCCTGGGGCAAGCCGACCTTCCTCAAGAAGGACGAAGTGCCGCAGGACGTGATTGCCAAAGAGATCGAGATCGAGACTCAGCGCGCGATCAACGACGGCAAGCCCGCCGAGATGGCCGCAAAGATCGCCCAAGGGCGTGTGAACAAGGAGTACTTCCAGAAGGAGGTCCTTTTGGAACAAGGCTTCTACACCGACCAGGGCACCAAGACCGGCGACTATGCCAAGCAGAACGGAATCGAACTGTTCGGCTTTGCAAACTTCGCGGTCGGCGCCGGCGGCGACGCGGAGTAACCGATGGCGGACGCCGTCCCTTATCCGAGGATCCTGCTCAAGATCTCCGGCGAGGCTCTCGCCGGAGGCGCAGGCTTCGGGCTCGACACCGCGACGCTCGACTACATCGCCCGCGAGATCGTCGCGGTACACGACGTCGGGGCACAAGTGGCGGTCGTGGTCGGAGGCGGCAATTTCATTCGCGGTGAGGCCTTCAGCGCGGAAGGCGGTCTCGACCGAACGGTCGCGGATCACATGGGCATGCTCGGCACGATCATGAACGCGCTGGCCATGCAGTCGGCGATCGAACGCCTGGGCATCCAAACACGGGTCCAGAGCGCCATCGGGATCGACGAGGTCTGCGAACCGTTCATCCGTCGGCGCGCGATCCGGCACCTGGAGAAGGGCCTTGTGGTCGTCCTCGCCGCGGGTACGGGGAACCCGTACTTCACGACGGACACGGCCGCGGTCCTGCGCGCGCTCGAGATCGACGCCGACCTGCTGATCAAGGCGACGAAGGTGGACGGCGTGTACGACAAGGACCCTAAGAAGCACAAGGACGCCGTGAAGTTCGACGCGATCGGCTATTCCGAGGTGCTGAGCAAGCGGCTTGCCGTGATGGACATGACCGCGTTCACAATGTGCCAGGAGAACTCGCTGCCGATCGTGGTGCTCGACCTGCTCAGCGCGGGCAGCATCTTGAAGGCGGTCAAGGGAGAGAACGTCGGAACGAAAGTCGAAGGTGAATGAGATGACACATGCAGCCGTAAAGCACGCAGAAGACTTGATGAAGAAGGCCGTCGAGGCCATGCAGCACGACTTTGCGCGCATCCGCACAGGGCGCGCAAACCCGCTTGTGCTCGAACCGATCCACGTCGACTATTACGGCGTACAGACGCCAGTCTCCCAGGTCGCGACGGTGAGCGTCCCCGAGCCGCGACAACTCATGCTCGCGCCCTACGACAAGAGCATGCTCGGCGTAATCGAAAGGGCCATCCTTGCAAGCGACCTCGGTGTGAACCCCAACAACGACGGACAGAACATCCGGTTGATCTTCCCCGAGATGACGGAGGATCGACGAAAGGAACTGGTCAAGCAGGTCCACAACCGGACTGAAGAGTGCGCTGTTTCCATCAGGCACGCCCGACGCGAGGCTCTCGACGCGCTCAAGAAGGCGAAAGAGGCCAAGGAGATGGGCGAGGACGACGAGAAGCGCTATGACAAGGAAGTGCAGACGCTCACGGACAAGTACATCGAGCACGCGCACGAACTCCAGCGCAAGAAAGACGAAGAACTCATGAAGATCTAGGCCGATGGCCCAGCCTTCCTCCTCTCTGAACGAGGTCCAACGAAAAGCCGCAGAGCGTGGCGTCGACCTTTCGCGACTGCCCGCGCACGTGGCGATCATCATGGACGGGAACGGCCGCTGGGCCAAGTCTCGCGGGATGATGCGGCTCGTCGGCCACCGCGAAGGTTACAAGACCCTCAAGAACGTCCTCCTCGCTGCAAGCAAACTCGGCGTCAAGTACCTGACCGTGTACGCATTCTCGAGCGAGAACTGGCGGCGGTCGGAGGACGAGGTCGGCGGCCTCATGCGCTTGATCGAAGAAGCGGCAAGGCACGAACTCAAGGGGCTGATCGAGAACGACGTTCGCGCCAAGGTGATCGGACGGTTGCACGAGGTGCCCACTTCCCTCCAGGCTGCGCTCGACGACCTTGTGCAGTCCACCAAGCACAACAAGGGAATCGTCTTCACCTTGGCGATCAACTATGGGGGTCGCGCGGAGATCGTCGACGCCATCAAGCGACTGAAGGGCGAAGCGACCGAGGAGGCCCTCAGCAAGGCGATGTACGCCCCGGACCTGCCCGACCCGGACATGATCGTCCGCACCGCCGGTGAGATGCGCTGGAGCAACTTCCTGATCTGGCAGGGGGCCTATGCCGAACTTGTCGTCACGGACGTCAGTTGGCCTGAGTTCGGCGAGGACGAACTTGTAGCCTGTGTCTTGGACTTCCAGCGACGAGACCGCAAGTTCGGCGGTCTCAACGATCCCGAATAGGCCCATGGCATAATCGGGGAACCAGCCCAGGCAGCCAAACGTCTGCCCAGGCAGAGGAACCAAGATGCTTTTGACTACGATTGCCCTGGCCCTGACGATGGGCACAAACCAAGAGAAGCCCTTGCACTGCGCGATCATGGGCGAAGAGGTCGGAAAGAACGCCCCGACCGTCCAGTACGGCGGCGCGTCCTACGCCTTCTGTTGCCCCGGTTGCGACGTCGCGTTCGGCAAGGACCCGAACGGCGCGATCAAGAAGAACGCCGAGGGCGCGAAGTCCACGATCGGCGCGTTCCTCTTCGACCCGGTGAGCAAGAATCGCGTCACGGCCGAGAAGGCGAAGGCGACTGTCGACTACAACGGTCTGCGCTACTATTTCGAGAGCGCCGAGAACCTCGCAGCGTTCAACAAAGACGCCAAGAAACTGAGCGCTGTGCCGAAGAAGGAAAGCCTGGTCTGCCCCGTCATGGGCGACAAGATCGACTCGCACGACAAGGCTTCGAGTTACTTCGACTACAAGGACGTCCGCTACTACATCTGCTGCGCAGGCTGTCTGCCGGCTATGACTAAGGATCCTGCCAAGTACGCAGGCAAGAACGTCTCTGACCTCAAAGTAATCACGCCCAAGAAGGGCTGACAGCGCGACCACGGCCCGGAACCGTTATCCTGAGTGGATCGAAGGAGCACGGTTTCGGGCCGATTGGTTTAAAGAGCCTTCGGCAATCGGATACAGAAGTCGAGCAGCGCCGCAGGAGTCGATCGCATCGGTTGGATTCCGAGTCCGAGGGCCTTGTCAAAGGAGAGCACGCTGTACTTTGGGCGCTCCGCTTTAGTCGGCCATGCGCTCGTCGGAACAGGCTCGACGTCGATGGGACGAGGAGAACCGAGCACAGCGTCTCGATAAGTCTCCAGGGCCAAGACGGCGAGTTCGTGCCACGTCATCGCGTCTGGACCGGCCGTGTGGACGACCCCGCCTGGCGCGTCGCACGCGACGAGATCGCCCAGGACGCGCGCAAGGTCCGCCGTGTAAGTTGGCGAGCCGGTCTGGTCGTTGACGACTTTGAGAGGCTTCCCTTCTAGCCACGCCTTGATGATCGTCCGAGGAAAGTTCGGTCCGTTGGGGCCAAAGAGCCACGCGGTCCGGGCGACGACGGTCGATGGCAGTTCATTCAGGGCGTTCTGCTCGCCCATCAGTTTTGAGACTCCGTACTTACCTAGCGGCGCGGTGATGTGTTCCTCGGTGTACGGCGAATTGGCGCGTCCGTCGAACACAAAGTCTGTGGAGACGTGCAGAAACCTCCAGTCGTTCTTGGCGCAAATGAAGGCGAGCGCGCCGGGGGCGACCCCATTGACCTGGTGCGCCACGAAGAACTCGTCCTCGGCCTTGTCGACCTGGGTGTAGGCGGCGCAGTTGACGACCCAGTCCAGGTTGCCGAAGTCGCGCACCCGCAACTTCTCCATGTGGTCCTTGCGCGTGACATCGAGTTCCTTGATCGTCGGCGCGGTCACGGTCCACTTGCGCGACTGCAGTTCGACGACCAGGTCAGAGCCGAGCATCCCGTGCCCTCCGACAACGAGGATCCGCTTGGGCTTCGGCTCCAAGACGACAGAGACGCCTTTAGGGTCGGTCTCTAGCCCTTCAAGGGGTGCGCCAGGCGCGCCGGGCACCGGCGTCCCGCCAGGTGTGCTGGATTCGCGATTGACGGGATCATTGAGCGAGACTTCGGGTAGGCGCATGCGGGGCTAACGCTAGTGTAGCGTCACACCGAACAGGAGATGACTTCCTTCGTGTACTCCTGCGTGTTCGCCTTGCCGCCAAGGTCCATGGTCAGACACTTGCCGTCCTGACACACCCTCAGGACCGAGTTCATGATGCGGTCGGCCTGCTCGTTCTGCCCGAGGTGCCGCAGCATCATGAGAGCCGAAAGCAACAGGGCGGTCGGATTAGCGACTCCCTTTCCGGCAATGTCTGGCGCGGAGCCGTGCACGGCCTCGAACACCGCACAGGTCTTGCCAATGTTGGCGCCTGGGGCGAGCCCCAACCCTCCCACAAGGCCTGCGCAGAGGTCGCTGATGATGTCGCCATAGAGGTTCTCCGTCACGAGGACGTCGAACTGCTGGGGCCTGGTCACCAGTTGCATGCAGCAGTTGTCGACGAGGATGTCGTCAGAGACTAGGTCAGAGTTCTGCTTGGCGACGTTGTAGAACTCCTCGAGGAACAGCCCGTCGGAGAGTTTCATGATGTTGGCCTTGTGGACGACGGTGACGCGCTTGCGGCCCTGCTTGCGCGCCATGTCGAAGGCGTACTCAAACAGTCTGCGCGAGCCCTGCCTGGTGATCACCTTGATCGATTGCGCGACGTCGGGGTGAGGCTGGTACTCCAACCCGGCATAGAGGTCCTCCGTGTTCTCGCGAACGATGATGATGTCCACGTCCATGTGCGCAAACGGACCCTTGAGGCCCGGGAGCGTCTTGATCGGGCGGACGTTTGCAAACAGGTCGAGGGCCTTGCGGAGTTGCACGTTAGCGCTGCTATGCCCACTGCCCTTGGGAGTCGTTGTGGGGCCTTTGAGAGCAACTCCGATCTCGCGGATGGCGTCGAGGGTCTCAGGAGGCACGGCAGGCATGCCCTTCTCCACAGCGCTCAGCCCAGCCTCAAGCCTGACCCACTCGGGCTTGAAACCGGTGGCCTCTAGGATGCTGACGGTCGCGTCCATGATCTCCGGGCCGATCCCGTCACCCGGTATTAGTGCCACCCTTTTCGGACTCATTGATCTAGATCTTGGCACCTGGGCCTATAAGGTTCAGGCAGACCGAAGTAACTCCTAGGCTGAATGGACGTTATAGTAGGTACTGACGACTTCAACGACGAGGTTTATGATGACTTTGAGAAAGTGGTTCGTACCCGCGCTCGCGGTACTTGCGATTGTTTCCCTGACGCCCATGGAGGCCTCTGCCCAACTCAAGAAGGGCGGCGGCGAGAACAAGGGCGGCTCTTCTGGCGGCTCTAAGAGCGGCGAGTCGAAGGGCGGCGACACCCGTGGAGGCGGCTCGAAGGGCGGAGGCTCTTCGTCCGGCGACACGCGCGGTGGCGGTTCGCGCGGAGGCGGCGAGTCTAAGGGTGGCGGCAAGTCCGAGCCCCCGAAGAGCGGCGGCGA
>CAZGXW010000003.1:0-49701 GCA_964529975.1 uncultured Fimbriimonadaceae bacterium | reverse complement strand
AAGGGTGGCGGCAAGTCCGAGCCCCCGAAGAGCGGCGGCGAGTCTAAGGGTGGCGGCAAGTCCGAGCCCCCAAAGAGCGGCGGCGACAAGGGCGGCCAGTCCGGCGGCGGTCTTGGAAAAGGGGGCGGCAGCAACAACGGTGGCGGTCAATCAGGCGGCGGCTCGAAGGGCGGCGGCAGCGGAAGCGGCGGCGGAAAGACCGAGCCCCCGACCAAGGGCGGTCAGTCTGGCGGTGGATCTTCGAACGGTGGCGGTTCCAAGGGCGGCGGCGGCGGAAAGGTCGAGCCTCCTACGAAAGGTGGACAGTCCGGCGGCGGTTCGTCCAACGGCGGCGGCCAGTCCGGTGGCGGCCTAGGCAAAGGCGGGGGAAGCAACAGCGGCGGCTCGTCATCTGGCGGTACGAAAGGCGGAGGGTCGTCCTCTGGCGGCTCGTCTAACGGCGGCTCGCGCGGCAACCAAGGTGGCTCTTCGAATGGCACCCTGAACCGTGGCGGCGGATCTTCCTCGTCTGGCAGCAGCCAAGGCTACGGAAGGCCGACTACTGAGAACGGCCAGCGAAACAGCGATCTTCTCCGACGCGCCCCGTTCCAAAAATCAGTTCCCTCGCGCAGCGGCCAGGTCAACTACGGATCTTCGAACAACCTTACAGCCTCGAGATCGCGATCAAACCAGATCAAGATCAACACGGCCCCGGTGATCCGAGGCAACGGTGGAATCAACGTCTACCGAGAGGACCGGACGGTGCGGAACAACCCGTTCCGCTCGGGCTACTGCCACTACAACCCAGGTTGGAACGACAACTGGTTCTACTACCCGCACTACACGTTCTCGTACATCCCGGGGCACTGCTACGCTTCGCCGTTCTACTACTACCCGCACGTTCCTGGCTACATCGCCAGCGTCCGGGTCGTGATCGGCAACGTACGGTTCGTGATCTTCGCGAACGAGCACTACGAATGGCGACGCCCCAGGTACGGCTACTACGGTGGCTACCAGCGCTACGAAGACCGCTACGACGTGATCGACTACCAGATCGACAACCTCGTCACGGCGTTCGAGCGAGGCAGCGTCCGTTACATGGACAACATGGTCCCGCGAGGCGGGTACGTCCACGTCCAACTCGAGGACGACGACGATTACCAAATGCGGAGCGAGGACTTCTACGACATGCTGGCTGACATCGTCGAAGGCACCGACACCCTGGAGTACAGGGTCAGGGACGTCCGCTACGGTCGAGGCCAGTACGTGATCGAGGCCGAGCACGTCTATCGCGACCCTTGGGGCGGTACCGACACCAAGTACCACACGATCGTCATGGAGCGAGACCGTGAAGGCTACGAGATAGCGTACTTCCGGGTCGACCGCTTCCGACCTCGCTGGTAAGCCCTGAGGCCCCAAATTAGAGCCCGACGGAACCCCCGCCGGGCTCTAGTTTTTTGTACAGGCCCTGAAGCGGCCTATAGTTCTTCCACGTTCAGCCGAGAATCTCACACAGGAATCGCAGAAAACAGGCACTTTAGCCGTGTTTGAACCTGCCCGGAGACGAAAGTGAGTCTTAGGATCAATACGAACATCCCGGCGATGACGGCGCTCAGGCACCTCAACATCACCGACGAACAGCTGCACGGGGTGACCACGCGGCTGGCGACTGGCCTGCGGATCAACTCCGCAGGAGACGATCCTGCCGGCATGATCATCAGCGAAGGCCTCCGCGCCCACATCAAGGGGCTGGACCAGGCACTCCGCAACACCCAGGACGCCGTGAACATGGCCAAGACCGCCGAAGGCGCGCTGGACGAGGTCCAGAGGCTGATCCTGAGCCTCCGCAGCCTCGCCATCCACTCGGCGAACTCGGCCGTCGTGGACTCAAACCAACTTGCCGCCAACCAGGCCCAGGTGCGCTCTGTCGTGCAATCGATCGACCGCATCGCCACCCACACCTCGTGGGGCACCAAGAAATTGCTCAACGGCAGTGCAGGCACCAACGCAGGCATCACCCGGACCGACCTTTTGACCAGCCTCTACATTGGCGGCGAGTTCAACGGCGAGACGGTCGCCGAAGGCCCGATCACCGTGACCCGCGTGACCCAGGCGACCCAGACGACCACAGGCCCGATGGCCACGGTCTACGCCGATGCGAGCACAGCGGTGAACGCAGGGACGTTCGTGCTGAATGGCACCACCTTTACAGTCACCGCAGGCCAGACGGTCTCGGACGTTGCCGCGATGATCAATGAGAAGTCGTCGAGCACGGGCGTCGGCGCGGCAATCGTCGCGAATGGCGGCGGCGTCTCCATCCAACTGACTTCGCTCCGCTACGGCTCTAATTTCCCGATCAACTACCTCGAGACCTCGGACATCCTGAACGGAAACGCCGCGGCCAACCCGGCCGTCGGCGCGGACGCGGTCTTCACTGTCCAGGTGCCCATCGAACCGAGCGGAACCACCACCGAGACCTTCACAGGTGGCCAAGGCCCAGGCGTGGACGGTCTAACCCTCACCTCAGCCTCAGGGAACAAGATGGTCATCTCGGTCGCTGGCAACAACAACGCGGCGGCCACGGTCGTCGGCCAGTTGAGCGTCGGCACAATGCGCTTCCAGATCGGAGCACTTGCGGGCCAAAACGTCGACTTCGGCATTCCCAGTTTCTTCGCCCGTGACATGGGCACCAACGCCGTTCCGGGCAGCACCCTCGCAGACATCGACCTCACGACGGCGCAAGGCGCCGAAGACGCGATCCGCATCATCGACGACGCGATTGCCGGCGTCGCCCTGCTCCGCGGCAACCTTGGCTCGTTCCAGAAGAACTTCCTCGAGTCCACGACGCGGTCGCTTGCGGTCGCCGCCGAGAACATGAGCGCCTCCGAGAGCACGATCCGCGATGCGGACATCGCCAAGGAGATGACCGAGTTCACCAAGGTCCAGATTCTGCGCCAGAGCGGCATGGCCGTCCTGGCCCAGGCCAACCAGTCGGCCCAGAGCGTGCTCAGCCTGCTGGGCGGCGGCTAGTTTTTCGTCCTCCGTACCACCAACCCTCGCACACGCGCCTCCGGGCGCGTGTGTTTCTTTGTGGAAAGCCTTCCGGATAACTCGTGAGCGCCCTCTTTGGGCCGTCCCGGGCCGGTCGCCATAATGGACGCGTGCCTATCTGGGGAATCGTGAATCAGAAGGGCGGCGTGGGAAAGACCACGACGGCCGTGAATCTGGCCGCCGGGCTGGCTGAAAAGGGCCACCGGACGCTTCTCATCGACGCCGACCCCCAGGGCAATGCCACGACCGGGCTTGGTGTCGACAAGCAGAGCGTCAAGGGCACGCTGTTCGAGGTCATCCAGAAGACGGTCAACGAGCCGGAATCATCCGACGCTGTCCGCTCTGCGGTGGTCAACGTCGCGGACAACCTCGACTTGGTTCCCGCGACCCTCGATCTGGCTGGCGTCGAGCCGATCCTCCATAACGCCGTCGGTAAGGAGCAGATTCTCCGGGAGGCCTTGCTTGGCGTTTATAAAGACTACGAGTGGATCATCATCGACGCCCCCCCGAGCCTCGGCCTCCTTACGGTGAACATCTTGGCCGCCTGTGACAAGATCCTCGTCCCTCTTCAGACCGAGTTCTATGCCATGGAGGGGATCTCACACTTGCTGACCACAATTGATGTCGTCCGACGGAGGATCAACCCGAGGCTGGAGGTCGCCAAGGTCCTTTTGACCATGTACGATGGGCGCAACAATCTGGCGCAGAACGTGGTTGAAGAGGTCCAAGGCTACTTCGGGACAAAGGTGTCCCAGATCGTCATCCCGCGCAACGTGCGCTTGAGCGAGGCACCGAGTTTCGGACAGCCCGCCGTCACTCGTTTTCCAGAGTCCAAAGGCGCCGTCGCATACCGCGCCCTCGTCGATGAGGTCTTGCAGGAATGCGTCGCGCTCTAGGCAAAGGCTTGACCCAACTCTTGGGCGAGCAAGGCGACGCTGCGCCCACCTCCATCGAGGTCGAGGCGATCAGGCCGAACTCTCGTCAGCCTCGCCGGCACTTCGATGAGGAGGCCCTCGAAGAACTCGCCCAGTCGATCCGAGAGGTCGGGGTGCTCTTGCCGCTCATCGTGCGCCCCATCGCCGACGGCGAATACGAACTGATCGCAGGTGAGAGGCGCCTCCGCGCTGCGAAACTGGCCGGCCTGGAAGAAGTGCCCGTGATCGTACGGCCCGCGAGCGCACAGGACTCGCTCGAGATGGCGTTGATCGAAAACGTCCAGCGAGAAGACATCTCCCCGATCGACTGCGCCATCGCTTATCGGCAACTGAACGGCGAGTTCGGCCTGAGCCAGGACGAAATCGCCCAGAAGGTCGGCAAGTCCCGCGTAGCGGTCGCGAACACGATGCGCCTGCTCAAGTTGCCCGACGCGGTCCAAAGGGCTCTCGGCAAGGGCGACATCACCGAAGGGCACGCCCGCGCCCTCTTGATGATCGAGAGCGAGGCGCTCCAACTCTCCTTGTTCCGCCAAGTGATGGAGGAGGGCTTGTCCGTGCGCGATGTCGAACGCCTCGCCCGTGGCGTTTCGCACGAGGACGAGCCGGCCGTTGTCCGAGAAACAAGCGAGAAGCGGCCTAAGGCGGACAAGGATCCGAACATGGTCGCACTAGAGAGCCAACTCAGCGAACTGTTCGGAACCCCGGTCATGATCTCGACCCACGACGAGGGAGGCAAGATCTCGGTTCCGTTCTATTCGGATGAGGACCTGCAGAGGATCCTCGACCTGCTCGGGATCGAGCTTTAGGGCAGTCTGAAGACCGTTGCGCCCTCGCGCCTTGGCTCGGTTCTGCCTCGCAAGAATCGGCCGTAGTCGTCCACGAGCGCTAGGCTCGCGATTCCTACGCTAGGATCGCGCTGGGTGACGCCAAGTCCGATCGCGCACACGCGGCCGTTTCCAAGGTCTATGAGTGCCATGGCCGCGCCCTGTCGAAGGTCGATCGTCGTGCCGTCATAGGTGAGTTTGTCGCCGTTCACCGTAAACCCTGCCCTTCGACAGAGGTCCTTCATGATCGGCATCGAGTCGGGGTGGCCGACAAAGAAACTCCCAGCCGGGTCGGTCGGTACAGATGCGCCCGCACGGCTGTTGAAGTCTGAAAAGGTGGCCGCGTACTCACGGCGCGCGGGATCAACGACCAACTGGAGCCGTCCTAGCCTGTTTGAAAGGCGCATCTGTGGCGCAGGCCCCCGCTCGCGCAAGATGCGGTCGTAGGGGTCGAAGGACACGAACGACGGCTTGCTAGGCATGACGAAACTAAACTCGCTCACGCCCTCTTTTCGCTGAGGGTTGAGCACAACGTCCGTCAAAACCTTTGAACCGTCGTCCATCTCAACGTAGACCTGGCACTTGATGCGGTAAGGCGTGCCCTTGAAGTCGACCAATCCGCGGACTGCGCCGCCTTCGTAACCGAGTTCAGTGATCTGGAACGAGGGCGCGCCTGGAGTGTAGAGCCAAGGCTGGAAAAACCAGTCCATGTCCTGATCCGTGACCTTGGCCACGGCCTTTTCAAAGCCAGACCATTCGCCAGCGACGCCCTTGGGGTTGTCTGCGATCCAGGTCTTCATGGCTTCGACCATCTTCGCTGTCCCGATCTCGTACTCGAGTTGTTGCAGGACTTCCCCGCCCTTGCCGTACCCCATCGAGGAAGCGATACCGCCCTCAAAGGCCCCGGCCTTTGCGACCGCGACGCGGTTGTAGTCACGTCCGACCTGCGACTGACTGACGAAGGCGTGCCGACGCTCGTTCGTGTTGCCGATCGCGACTTCGCGCTGGTACATGCCACCGGCGAAGTTGGCGAAACTCTCGTTCCAGTAACTATTCAGGTAGGTGTTCGACACGACGCCGCCCCACCAGGTGTGGGCCGGTTCGTGCGTGTCCTCGTCCGGCAGCCAGCCCGTGCCGTAGGTCGCGAACGAGTAGGCCTCCAAGGCTCCGCCGCCGTAGAGTTCGGTCACCATCGCGCCGAAGTCGGTGAAGGGGTAGGGAGCGAACCGTTCGTAGAACTCGATGACCGGGGGCATGAGTTCTAGTTGCATCCTCATGTCCTCTTGCGACATCCGCCTCGACCACACGTGATAGGTGACCTTGCCGACCTTCTTCTGCTCGTGCAGGAACGGCCCGGCGGAAAGGCTGAGGTACGAGATCGGCACGTCCATCTGGTATCTGACTACTCGGTTCTCGCCCTGGACTGTGTCGCTGACCTTGTTGCCGTGGGTCACGACGAGCCAGTTAGCAGGCACCGTGGTCGTGGTCGTGACCGTGGCCGGTTGTCGTCCAATCGATGGCCACCAATAGTCGTTCGTCAACATGACCTCGTCGTGAGTGATCGCGCCTGCGAACTGCGGCTGGTCGACGACACCCGAATAGGTGAGCGTGACAGTGCTTTGGGGCACTGACGGCATGGCGATGGAGACGACGCCGCTGGCCTGCACAAATGGCATCGGTGAACCGCTCGCCGTCGACACCCTTGTGACCTTGTAGTTCGGTGAGAGCCGCAGGTGCACGCTTCCCTCCGCGCCCTGCGCCCGGTCGATAGTCACCTTCGCTACGGCGTTCGCGCGCTTTTGGCTCGGAACAAAGCTCAGGTCGAATTCGAGATGCCTGACTTTGTATCCCCGCGTCTCCCTTTCGTCTTGCAGCCTCGTGAGTTTTCCGCCCGAGTACTCGAAGATGAACTCGCCAAAGTCTTGCGTTGTGAGCGCGGTGCCGAACACGACGTACGCTTTCCCTCCTGCTGGGTCGTCCAACTGGTAGGCGTGCCAACCTGACCGACCCGTTCCGAACGCGCCTTGGCGCGTGAGGAACGAAAAGTCCTGCTCTTTCAGCCCAGGTCCAGCGTGGGCCATGATGCCTCTGACGTCCCGAGCCCTGGCTAGCGCATCGAGTTCGGCTAGGTCGGCCGGACGCCCAAACAGGAAAAGGAGGCAGGAAAGCATCACGCCGTATTGTACGTTTTGAAGGCCCGTACGAGTTCTAGGACAGGTTGCGCCTGGGTCGATTCTGGGCCACAATAGAGGGAGCGGCGGAGTAGCTCAGTTGGTTAGAGCAAACGGTTCATACCCGTTAGGTCGTCAGTTCGAGTCTGACCTCCGCTACCATAGACCCAATACTCATCACACATGCCATACATAGATTGCCCCTCCACCCAGGAGGGGCCTTCTTTTTTGGCTATTCGCTCCTAAGCGCTTCGATGGGACTGAGTTGCGCGGCGCGCGCCGCCGGATACAGCCCGAACACGACACCGATCAGAGCGGAGAACCCGCTTGCCATCAGGGCTGCATAGATGGGAAACGGCGTGAGCAGCCCGTTGCTGTCCGGCCAAGACGTCGCCTTGGTGACCACGGTGATGAGGCTCCCGAACCCATAGGCCACGCCCATACCAATCAACCCGCCGACGAGGGAGAGCATCGCGCTCTCGACCAGGAACTGGGTGAGGATGATCCTCCGCTTCGCGCCGACCGCCTTGCGAAGCCCAATCTCGCGGGTCCGCTCGGTCACGCTCACGAGCATGATGTTCATGATGCCGATTCCTCCGACGAGCAGGGACAGCGCGGCGATCGACGCCAGGACGACTCCCGCGACGCCCAGGATCGCGCCGAAGACCTGGATGATCGACTCGCGCGAGTCGACGCGGTAGACGGCCTTGTTGTTGCTCTTGAGCATCAGGGCTTGCCAGACGTCGTCCATCGCGGCCTCGGTCTCGACGTCGTCGTTCGGCAGCGCCGTGATGAACGAGACGTCGTCGCCGCCGACCCACTTGGCTTGGGCGGTGGTGATCGGTATCCAGACGTCCTTGCCCGAACTCTCGCCAATGATCTCGACCTTCTTCATGACTCCCACGACTTCCAGGGTGATCCCTCGGAACGTCACGAGTTTGCCGATGGAGTCTCTCGCCGGAAACAGCCTCTCTTCGACCTCTTCGCCGATGAGGCAGACGTTGCTCATCGCATCGAGGTCGTTCGCCGTAAAGGTCCGCCCGCGCAGGAGCTCCACCCGGCTGAGTTCAGTCTGCTTCTCGTCGGTCGCGAACACGCGCGGGTCGCTCAAGTCCAAGTCCCCATAGGAGATCTTTTGGCCTGGAAGCATGAGGATTGGCGAGAAGATCTTGATCGTCTCCACCCTCTCTTCCAGGTACGTAACGTCGTCGTTCGTCAGGCCCCCGATCGCGCCGACCGACTCACCGCGCATCGCCCGGCCCGGGTCGTACATGATCATGAGGGTGCGGGCGCCGAGTTTCTCGATCTCTGAAGTCATGTAGTGCTGGAAGCCGTTCTTGACCATGACGATCATGGTCACGCTCATGACACCGATGATCACACCGACCATGGTGAGGAACGCCCTCAACTTGTAAAGCCGGAGCATGTCCAGCGCGACCTTGATCGACTCGAAGAATGCGCTCATTTCTCTACGTTCTGGCTCTCTTCCTCTTCGGCCCCGCCGGACTCGTCTCCGCTGGAGAACTCCATCATGCCCTTGCGGCTCGGACCGGTGTAATCAGGCTTTTCGACCACTGTGCCTTCCTTGACCCCGCTGATGATCTCAAAAGACCTCGCGGACGCGTCGCCGACCGTCACCTTGGTCTTTGTGGACTTCGCCTTCTTGTCCTTCTTGTCCTTCGGCGCGACCATCACGAAATAGGAGCCGTCAGCGTCTCGACCCACAAACTGGCGGGGCAGCACGAGAACGTTCTTCTTGTCGAGCACGGTCATCGTGCACTTGGCCGACATGCCCGACTTCAGTTCGTCAGAGGCCTCGTTCATCTCGACCTCGACCTCGTACTTGACGACCGCGCTGGTCGAGCCGGCCGCAGGCGCGGAGGCGCTGACGTCCGTTGGCGAAATCTTGGTCACAGTGCCTGAGAAGGTCTTCTCAGGGAAGGCGTCGACCTGGACTTTCGTCTGCATGGTGACCCTGAGTTTTGCGACGTCGATCTCGTTGATCTCGAGTTTGACGATCATTTTCGAGCGGTCTTCCACGCGAACGATCGGCGTGCCTGAGGAGAAACTGCTAAGGCTAGCGACGAGTTCGCCCTCCTGGACCAGCCTCTTCGTCACGATTCCGTCAATCGGCGAACGGATCTCCGTTTCGCGAAGGAGGCGCAACGAGTCGTTGAGCGAGTCCTCGATCTGCGAGATGTTGGCGATCTGCTGGACTCGCCCTGCCTCTAGCGACTGTACGTCGAGCAACGCGGCCTCGGCATCCAGTTTGCTGGCCAAGGCTTGCTTGTACTCCTCGCGCTTTGTCACATCACGGAAGGTCGTTGCGAGGGCGCGGTCGAGCCCGGCCTTCGCGTTGCGCACGTTCTCTTCGGCCTGGCCCCGCTCGATCGACTGCTCGCTGTCGAGCCGGTCAACCTGGCCTTGGACGGTGCTGAGCCTTGCCTTGGCGAGGTCGAGTTGGTTGCGGGCCGACTCGTATGCCCTCTGAGAGATGTAGCCTTTTTCGAGCAGGCGCTTCGAGCGCTCTTCTTCCGCGATCGCGTTCTGCAAGTTCGACTTCGCCTCGGTGAGTTGGTTCTGGAGCGAAAGCCGCTGGTTCGGCTGGGTGATCTTCGTCAGTAGGTCGCGGGCGTTGACCGCGTTGTTGTAGGCGGCCTCGGCCGTGTTGACCTCGGTCCGCGTAATCGTGGGCTGGGCGTCCAGTTCGAGTTTCAGTTGTTCGACCGTCGAGGTGGCCCGCTCCAAGTTGGTCTTCGAGGTGACCTTCCTCTGTCGGATCTGTACATCGATCTGGTCTAACTGGGCCTGCGCGGCCTTGAGGCGTGCCCGCTCTTGTGAGACGCGCAACTGGGTCTCCTCGGGATCGATGACCGCGATGAGTTCCCCGGCCTTGACGACGTCTCCCTCGTCGACGTGCAGTTCTGCGACGCGGCCAGAGACCTTGCTCTTGACCTCGACGGTCTTGACCGCATCGAGCGATCCGGTCTCGACGACTTGCGAGAGCAAGTCGCCGATCTTGACGGTCTCGGTCAAGACAGCGGCGTTCGCATTGTCGCCACGTCCGCGCGAAGCCACCAGCGCGATCACGATAAGCACGACAACGGCGAGGATTCCAATCCCGATCTTCTTCATGGCAGGTTTCTCAAGGGCCGGGCGCGCCTCCCACAGCGCGTTGCCCGGTTCTACCCAGCGCCCTCGCAAGGGCGCGGGACGAGCCTTCCATTCCTACATGGCAGGTTCAACTCAGGTTGCGGGGTGGGCCCTCTGGAGCCCGCCGGATGATCGGCTACAATGGTGCCTCATGCTGACCATCGACCGGATCAACGTCTATTACGGGGCTATCCAAGCCCTGTGCGACGTGAGCCTTGAGGTCAACCAAGGCGAGGTCGTAGCGATCATCGGATCAAACGGGGCTGGCAAGAGCACGCTTCTGCGGACAATCAGCGGGCTGCTCCGCCCTCGCAACGGCTCGATCACCCTGCATGGCACCGATTTGACGTGCGTCAGCCCGGACAAGATCGTCCAGATGGGCGTTTCGCAGTCGCCTGAGGGCAGGAGGATCTTCACGAATATGCAGGTCTATGAGAACCTGCAACTCGGCGCCCACACGCGTAAGGACGGTGAAATCCACGCCGACATGGAAAAGGCGATGGCAAGTTTCCCCAGGGTGAAGGAAAGGCTCAGGCAGAGCGCCGGAACGCTCTCTGGAGGCGAACAGCAGATGCTGGCAATCTGCCGTGCGCTAATGTGCCGCCCGAAACTCCTGCTCCTCGACGAGCCGAGCATGGGGCTCGCGCCCAACTTGGTGGCAGAGATCTTCTCGATCATCCAGAAACTGCACGCCGAGGGCACGACGATCCTTCTTGTCGAGCAAAACGCCCACCGCGCACTCGAGGTCGCAGACCGGGCCTATGTCCTTGAAACCGGCAAGGTCGTGCTCTCTGACACAGGAAAGGCGCTTTTGACGGACCCGAAGGTCAAAGAGGCGTACCTCGGAGGCTAGGCTTGAAGGGCGCGACGATCGTCCCGCTGGCACACGAACACGTGGACCCGATCATGGTGATCGAGGCGGAGTCGAACGGGTCACCTTGGGTGCGCGCCTCGTTTGAGCAAGAGATCGGTCACCCGCCGTCCGAGTTCTTGGTCGCAAAGGCAGGCGGCGAGGTCGTCGGCTATGCAGGAGCGTGGATCGTCGCGGACGAGTGCCACATCACGACGGTCGCGGTGAGCCCCACAATGCGCCGACAAGGCATCGGTCGGAAGTTGATGGTCGACCTGCTATCCCGCTGTCGAGACCGCGGAGCAGTCTGCGCGACCCTCGAGGTCAGGGCCGGCAACGAGGCGGCGATAAAGATGTACGAAGACCTCGGCTTCGTGTCGGCTGGCGTGCGCAAGGCGTACTATCCCAACAACCGAGAAGACGCTGTTATCATGTGGCTCAACGACCTCACAGGTTGGAGGCCGTGACACCGTTCAAGGGACTCGTGCTCGGTATTGAGACGAGTTGTGACGAGACGAGCGCTTCCCTACTCGACGGGCACACCGTCTTGACGAACGTCGTGTCGTCCCAGGCCGACCTGCACCGGAAGTGGGGCGGAGTCGTCCCGGAGGCTGCGGCGCGCGCGCACGTCGAAGCCATCGTGCCCGTCGTCAGCGAGGCGATAGGGTCAGCGCGACCAGATGGCATTGCTGTGACCAACCGGCCCGGCTTGGTTGGGGCGCTCAGTGTCGGCACGACAGCCGCAAAGGCCCTCTCTATGTCCTGGGGCGTTCCTTTCGTCGGTGTCCATCACATCGAGGGCCACGTACTCAGTGTGTTCCTGGAGGGTGTTGGACCGAGCCTGCCGTATCTCTGCCTCGTCGTCTCGGGTGGTCACACGGAACTCGTCATCGTTCGCGGAGTCGGGGATTACGAACTGGTCGGACAGACCATCGACGACGCCGCAGGCGAGGCGTTCGACAAGGGGGCACGCCTTCTTGGCCTGGGTTACCCAGGTGGGTATGCCGTGCAAAACGCCGCGATCGGTGGTGACCCACACCGTTACAAACTTCCGAGGAGCCTGAAGTCCGACCCGTTCAACTTTTCGTTCAGCGGGCTCAAGACGGCCGTGCTCAGGATGGTCGAGGCAGAGCAGGTCGAGGTGAACGATGCGGCGGCCTCGCTGCAAGCGGCAATCGTGGACGTTCTCGCTGAGAAGTCTGCTCGAGCGATCGACCAGTTCGGATTCAAGTCGTTCGCGCTCGTCGGCGGAGTTGCCGCCAACCTGAGCCTGCGAGAACGTCTCCACAGTGAGTGCGAGCGCGCGGGCGTCTCGTTTCACGTTCCCAAGCCAGAGTTCTGCACGGACAACGCCGCAATGATTGCGATGGCGGGCTCGTTCCGGCTTGCAAGTGGCGAGCGTGACGGCGCGTCGCTCGACGTCTTCCCGAACAGCCCGCTCCCAGGGACCGCGTAGAATCTAGCCATGTCCGACGTCGAACAGGAGCAAGCAGTCGAGGAGCGAACGTCGCTTATGTCCCCGCAAGTGAGGAACCTCATCGTGGGCACAGCGATCGGGATCATTCTGTTGACCATCACGGCCTGGGCAGGTAGCGTTCGCACATCGAAAGCAAGGAACGAGGCGCTCTCGGACGGAATCGCCGCGCTGGCCGCTAGCCTGAAGTACCCGATGCTCGAGGCGAGATCCATGAGGACCGACGCTGGACGCGAGCGTCTTCGCCCACTCACGGTGGACATCATGCGCGCCGGGGGCTACAAGGTCGTGTCGATCTCAGACCCTGACGGAGACGTGCTCGCAACGTCGGCCACAGACTTGGCGAGCTCGAAGTTTGAAGAAGACGAACTCCCCAAGGGCAAAGTCAAATTGGAATCTGCTGCGCCTGGATTGCGGCTGTACGCTCCGATCATGCTCGGGGACACCACGCTGGGATACGTCGTCGTCGAGACCCACGACTAACGCCGCGGGTGCGCCTTCTTGTACTTGCGCTGGACTTCCGCCATGTCGAGTTGTGTGTAGACCTGGGTGGTGCTGATCGAGGCGTGACCGAGCAGTTCTTGGACAGCACGTAGGTCCGCGCCTCCCTGCAGAAGATGGACCGCATAGGTGTGACGAAGGACGTGCGGGCTCACTTTGCGACGGAGCCCTGCTGACTTAGCGTGCTTTTCCAGCAAGAGATATGCGCTCTGGCGCGAAAGCGCCTGTCCCCGCGACCCGACGAACACCTGCGCAATCGCCCGCTTGGCGAGTTTAGGGCGTGCCTCCTTGAGGTACTTCTCCACCCAAGGCGTCGTGAACCGGGGCAAGGGGAGCCACCGGACCTTTCCTCGCTTCCCTGTCACGCGGAACGCAGCCGTGTCGAGGTCGAGCTCCTCGACGCGGAGTTCGACCGCCTCGCTGATGCGCAGGCCGGCGCCGTAGACAAGTTCCATTAGGGCGCGGTCGCGCACGCCTTCCGGCTTGGTGAGGTCCGGGGCGTTCAGAAGCGAACCGAGTTCTTCTAGCGTCAGCGCCTTGGGTAGCCGCTTCGGTCGCCGGACTCCGCGAGCGCTCGGAAGTTCGACCGGCGGTCCCTCACCGTTCTTCTTGAGAAACTTGATCAACGACCTGAGGCTGCTCGTCCTCCTCATCATCGTCGTCGGCTTCAGCCGACCGAGCGAAGACTGGTAGCGCATGATCGACTCGCTGGACAATGACCGCCAATCGCGCAGGCCAATTCCCGCGAAGTAAGTTGCAGCCTGGGAAAGGTCGTTGCGATAAGCGGCTAAGGTGTGGGCGCTGGCTCCCCGCTCGGCCCTGAGGTGGTCGAGGAACCAGTCGATGGGCTCGCTGAATCGTTCTTTCGCTTCCAAACCTGTATCTCGGGACGGATGTACATGAGGTCGTGCGGCAAGGCCCCGCCGTCCGACCCATGAACTTTCCAGATTTCATACCCCGTCTGAAGGGTGTCCATGAACTCCTCGGCCCGTCCGAGCTGGGTCTCGTACTCTTTCGGCGGGCTGGGGAGTTTGTTCATGCGGTTCAGGTCACCGATCTCAAAACTCGAGAAGACCACGTAATCGGGCCGAAGTTCCGTCAAGAGCCGCTTGTCGAAGTCGATCCTTTGTTCGGGAGGGGATGGCAGATAGCGGACGACGTGCGGGTTCGTCGCTGCATCCATCCATTGCTTCCTGACTTCGAACGCCCCAGCCCTTTGCTCCACATACGGCCCGGCCGTCGTTCCAGGGTAAAGCGGAGGAGTGTAGAACCATGGGTCACTGACAAGTCCAACCGTTGCGTCTTGCCTCATCTCCAGGGCGGCCGCCTCGCGCGGATCGTCCGTGACCATCCATACAGTGAATTGGCCGACAGCAGCCAACGAAGACGCGATCCCGAGCACGGCGACTAGGACGACTCCAAACTGCAAGAAAGGCTTCGGGCTTTCCTTGGCCCGTGCGATGATCCATCCGAAGCCTACCGCCAGTACGGGAAGAAGCGGGAAAACGTAACGCATGAACTTGACCTCCGCCCTTCCGATCAAGAGGTAGTAGGCCAGGCCGAACGCAAACAAGGCGATCGCCCAGACGTGCCTTCGCCAAGTCGCGCGCGCCAGGCCGACTAATCCAAACGTCGCAACGACGGCACCGAGCGCCATCGAAAGGTTCCACAGGTGATAGACGAATCCACTTGGCGTTCCTGCGAACACAAGCCCGTGACCCGTCTGTGTGTGCGTCATCTCGTACTTGAAGTCACGCAGGAACGCGCTCGATTCGACGAGCGCGCCCGGGGTCGTCACGAAGAACGCAACGAGGGCAGACAGTACCCCGACCACAAGCGGCTTCCACCCTAGGGACTTCCTCTCAAACACCACCACGACGGCAAGCGCGATAAGTGCCAAGATCCCCGTGTACTTGGTGCCAGCGCTGAGTCCTGCAAACAGCCCACTAAGAACGGCGAACCGCAAAGCCGACTTGCCCTCGATCTCGTTCGGCGGGGCGAGTTTCAGCGCGTAGTGCAGCGCGAGCGCCAAGAAAAACGTCGCGATCACGTCCACCGTCTGGAAACGAGAGTGCACGACGTGACCGGGCGCGATAGCCATCGCAAAGCCGCCTACGATTGCACCCATGCTCCCCACCCTGGGGAGCAACATCAACAGCACGACCCAGGCTGTCGCCGCCCCTGCAAGCGCGCTTAGAACGCGCCCAGCCACTAAGACGTTCGAGACGAGCGCATTCCCTGCCTGTGGCTTGTTCCCTTCTGGGACAGGACTATAAGCCGAGACCACGTCGGTTGTCATGCGGACCAAGGTCAGATACAACGTGCCGTAGTTGTAGAACCCCGGCGCAAAGTCGAACTTCGACGGCTCAATCTGCTGCGCGTATCCGAGGATGACCGGCTCGTCTGGATGGAAGGACTGATTGTGCGTCTCGTTGGGAAGGCCCCAACCGATCCCGACCAACCGGACCACGAGCGCAAAGAGAAAGACGCCCAAGCCAAGCCAGAGCGCCTTGTTCCCTTTCAATCCCATCAGTTCCTACTTGATCGACAGGAGTTTCAATCGCGCCCTGCCGCGAATGTTCGCCTCTTCAGCGGGCACGGTCAACTGCGGCACTTCGACGACGATCGAGCCGTTCGACGTTCCGAGGCCACGAACCGTGTTCTTCGTCGCCAGATCGAGGTCGAACTCCATCTTCGCGTCCATCTTGAGTTTGATGGCCTTGATGCCTGTCCTCGAAGGCGGCAGCCCTAGCAGGTCGTTGATGAACGCCCCAATGTCCGTGTCCAGTTTCAAGACTGCAGAAACGCGGTGCACTTTTGTCCCGTTCGAGTCCACGATTCCGTCATAAGTATAGGTGTAGTCAAGCCGCTGCGGGGCCATCTTGCCCTTTTTGTCCTTCAGTTGCTGCGGTTGGTAACTCGCGGTCACCTTCCACGTGTCGCCCGGCTCGACTTCGAGCAGGGGCAACGATGGTCCGAAGTCCATCGACGTCTCTGGCGACGCGACGAACATCGCGAGCCGGAACAGATCCTGGATGAACGCCCCGATCATGTCTTGCGCGGCAGGAGCGACCGCAGATCCCTCGCCGAACGCCACCAGGTTCAGCCCTCCGCCGCCACCAGGCTTCTTCTCATCCTTTTTGGGCGAGAGGTCCTTCATGTCGGTGATCGCGTTGACAGGCGACATCACCAGCTCTAGGTGTTCGTTGACCTTCTCGACCGTCGTCTTGGGCGGGCTATCGACGGTCTCGCCCTCGATCATGCTCACGGTCGGCCGCTTGTAGGCCACGGTCGCGAACCCCTCGTTCGTCACCTTGCCCACCTCGAACGTAAACTGGTACTTCGTCCCTTGCTCGCTGGGGATGAAAGTCCCGAACTCATAGGTCCGGCTTTCGATCATGAGGTCGGAACTGACCTCGTAGGCCAGGGTCGAGTTCGGCTTCCACTGTCGATAGAGTTCGACAGGGGCCGGGTTAGAGGCGGTCAAAAGCAGGGCTGCGGTCAGCATGGCGGTCTCCCTATTGAGGGCTCCTACCTAGTTTAACGCAGAACTTGCTTGGAAATGACGAGCCTTTGGATTTCGCTGCAGCCTTCCCCGATCTCCGTGAGTTTGGCGTCCCTCCAAAGCTTCTCGACCAGGTAGTCGAAAGTCATCCCCCGGCCACCGTGGATCTGGATCGCCCGGTTGGTCGAGCGGTTGGCCGTCTCGCTGGCGAACAACTTGGCCATCGAACTGATGCTGACCACGTCCTCGCCTCGGTCGTACATCGATGCCCCCCGGTGGAGCAACCCACGGGCGGCCTCGATCTCCATCGCGCTGTCCGCGATCATGTTCTGCACCGACTGCATATCGGCCAACTTGCGATTGAACTGCTCCCGCTGCTTGCTGTAATCCACGCACAGTTCGAACGCCTTCTCTGCGATACCCAGCGCCATTCCAGCGATCCCCAATCGGCCACGGTAGAGCAGCGAGATCGCCTCGTTGAACGTGCACGGCGTGTGCCAGCCGACCGCGTCGGTCATCGTGAACCGCACGGTGTTCGAGGCGCAGACGCCGACCGTATGGATCCGGTCGGTCAACTTGAAGCCCGGCTGGTTCGTCTCCATGAAGAACGCGGACAACTCCGTCTCGGAGGTGCGCGCGATTAGAATGATAAGGTCCGCCTTGCCCCCGTTCGTGATGAACATCTTCTCCCCGTTGATGTGGAAGTAGCCCGGCTTGTTCTCAATCGGCTTAGCAAAGCTCTTCACGCGACGCGCGTCCGAACCTGCGTCCGGTTCGGTCAGCCCCCATGCCAGTTTGACGTCCCCCTTGACGATCCCCTGCAGGTACGCCTTTCGTTGGTCGTCGCTTGCGAACTTGACGAAGTGCGCCACGCAAAGCGCGTTGATCGCCGCGATATTCATCGAGAGCGCTGGGTCGCCCTTGGCCAGTTCCCGACATGCCTCGACGTAGGCCCGACAAGAGAGCCCGCTCCCACCAAGGTCCTTGGGCAACGTCATGCTGAGCAGTTCGCGCTCAGCCAGTTTCGGCCAGATGTCGTCAGGGAACGACTTGGCCTCCTCCCACTTGCGCGTGTTCGGCAGCACATAAGAGGCGACGAACTCGCGGACCCCCGCCAAGAAAGCGCTCTCGCGCGCGTCCAACGGCGTGACTTCGATGATCGTGGCCTCATTGCCAACGGTCGTCTGGCTCATGACGCGGCTATTCTACTACCCCCAAATAGAGTGCGGCGGCGCCCTAGGTCAGGCGCCGCCGCCTCGTAGTTCGTGGTCTCAGGCCTTGCCGACGGCTTGCTCGACCAGTTTTTTGAAAGCGTCCATATCCTGGATCGCAAGTTCACTCAACATCTTCCGGTCGACCTGCATGCCCTTCTCGGTCATGCCATGGATGAGTTCGCCGTACTTGACGCCGCACTGCTGGCACGCCGCGCTGATGCGCGTGATCCAAAGGCGTCGGAACATTCGCTTCTTCGCTCGGCGATCGCGGAAGGCGTATTGGCCCGCCTTCATGACCTGTTCGTGTGCGTGCTTGTATGTGCCGCTCTTGCGCTGGAAGTAGCCTGAAGCCTTCTCCAGTGTCTTCTTGTGGCGCTTGTGGCGCATCAAGCCGCGTTTGATTCTTGCCATGGGTTTTCCTCGTTCGTGGTTGTCGGGCCGCTTCCCAGCCCTTCAAGGGCGGTGGCGGCAGAGGTCCGACAGGTTCAGATGGCCAACATGCGCCTGACGCGCTTGGCCTCCGTCTTGCTCAGTTCGGCTTCTTGGTCCAGCCTTCGCTTCTGCGACCCGGACTTGTGGAAGAACATGTGGTTGTTGTAAGCCTTACGGCGCATGATCTTCCCGGTCCCGGTCACCTTGAATCGCTTGACCGCCGTCTTTTTGGTTTTCAGTTTTGGCATCTTTCTTCTTCCCGACCACAGGATTGATCACTATCACCATCTCCCGGCCGTTTAAGACCGGGTCCCTGTCGATCTTTCCGAGGCTCTCGAGCTCCACTGCGATCTTCTGCAGCTTCTCCCGTCCAACCTCTGGATGGGCAAGTTCCCTGTATCGGAACACGCAGGTGACGCGCACCTTGTGCCCCTCCTCGAGGAACTTCTTGGCCTTCTTGACGAGCACGCCGATGTCGTGCGTGTCAGTGCCAGGCCGTAATTTTACACCCTTGACTTCCTGGACCTTCTTCTTATGGTCCTTTTTGGCCTTGCTCTGGTCGTATTTGTGCTTGCCGTAGTCCACGATCTTGCAGACAGGAGGGTCTGCGTTCGGGGCCACTAGGACCAAATCCAGTTCCGCTCGCTGCGCCGCTGTTAGCGCGTCGCGGGACGACACAACTCCCAATTGCTCTCCCGCCGCGCCCAAGAGGCGCACCTGGTCGAGGCGCAACAGCCTCTCGTTGATCATCGGCGGCGGTTCTCGCCGCGGACGCCTCGGTTTTCCTCTTATCGCAGAACTCCTGCGGACATGGCTCGCTTCATCTAGTCTTGGTCATTATACTCGGACGACGGGCCGAACCAAATCAGGCTCGGTGCCGTGGGTATCCTTCCCGACCGGTACGCCGCGCCCTTGATCCACCATGTTTGAGAACCCTAGGAACGTCTGCGTGATCGGTGCGGGAACGATGGGGAGCGGCATCGCCGCCCACCTCGCCAACATCGGCCTCAACGTCACGCTCCTCGACCTCAGCGGACACGCAGTCCGCGAAGCCTTTGACAGGGCCAAGTCGGCGCGACCGCCGCACTTCTACCTCCCAGGCACGGCGGAAACGATCCGGCTAGGTTCTATCGAAGAGAACCTCGATTGGGTGAGAGAGGCCGACTGGGTTTGCGAAGCCATCATCGAAAAGATCGACGCGAAACTCATGCTGCTCGAGAGGGTCGAGCCACTCCTCAAACCCGGGTCCATCGTCAGCACCAACACGAGCGGGCTGCAGATCGCGCTCCTCAACACCGGACGCGGTGAGGCGTTTCGCCGCGTGTTCATGGGCACGCACTTCTTCAATCCGCCGCGCTATCTCAAACTCCTCGAACTCATTCCGACCCACGAGACCTCGCCCGAAGCCGTCGCAGCCATGACGAAGTTCCTCGAGGACCGCTGCGCCCGGCGCGTCGTCGTCGCAAAGGACACCCCGGGCTTTATCGCCAATCGGTTCGGAATGTGGTCGATGATCTACACCGTCCACGTCGCCGAACGCCTCGGCCTCTCCGCTGAAGAGGTCGACGCGATCACCGGGCCGTTCCTGGGCCGGCCGAACAGCGGCAGTTTCCGCCTCAACGACCTCGTCGGCATCGACATCATGCAGGACATCGCCGACAACCTGCTCAAGCGGTGCCCCGACGACCCCTACACCAAACAACTCACAACACCGAGGTCGATGGCGTTCCTGTTGGACAAGGGCTGGATCGGCGAGAAGGCGGGCCAAGGCTATTACCGGCGCGAGGGCAAGGAGTTCTTCGCGCTCGACCTCAACACCCACGCCTATCGCATGCGGGTCGAACCAGCCTTCGAGTCCCTAGGGCGACTCGGCAAACTTCCCCTCGCCGACCGCCTCGTGCAAGCGCTCGAACTGCGCGACCCCGTCGGAGAGTTCCTGCGCGAGTACCTTCTCCCGACCCTTCGCTACGCAGACACGCTCAAAGAAGAGATCAGCCACAACGTCGAGGACTTCGACAGGGTCATGAAGTGGGGTTTCGGGTGGGAGGCCGGACCGTTCGAGATGATCGACATGGTCGGTGCAGAGAAGATCGGCATTGGGACGCTGCCCTTTTACCAAGGCGCGACCATGCTCGACTTCAACGGCAACTATGTGCCGCGCAAGGAGGAGCCGCAGTTCGCGGGCCTCTCAGACTTCCCCGTCGTCAGCGAGCACTCCGGCTTCAAGGTCCGCGACATGGGCGACGGCGTGCACGCACTCGCCCTTACCCACAAGATGGGCGTGTACAGCCCTTCGACGATAAGCGCCATGCTCGAGTACCTCGCGAGCGGTAAGTCCAAGCGCATCGTCTTGGCGAGCGAAGGCCGTGTGTTCTCCGCCGGGTTCGATATCAAGTTCCTGCTGGAGCGCATCGCCGAAGAAGACTGGAACGGCATCGACGCCGCGCTCAAGGACTTCCAAGCGCTCGGACTCGCGCTGAGAAAGGTCCCAAGTTGCGCCGCGGTCTTTGGCACCTGCCTTGGCGGCGGATTCGAGATGGCGGCGTCCTGCTCCCTGATCGCGGCAGCGGCCGAGACACAGATCGGCCTGCCCGAGGCCAGAGTCGGCGTGATGCCCGGCGGTGGAGGCATCCCCATCATGAGAACCCGGATGCAAGAGAGCGCCAAGTCCCTCGTCGAGTGCGCCAAGTTGGTCACGACCGGCACGGTCGTCCGCAACGCGGACGAAGCCAGGAAGAAGGGCTTCCTGCGCCGCGAGGACGTCACCGTCTACCATCCCGACCGGCTCTACAGCGAGGCAAAGCGGCACGCCCTCACGGCCGTCCCGCAGGGGACACCTGAGTGGAAGCCCGTCGTCGGCCCGCTTCTCGGGATGATCGAGCACATGCAGGAAGAACTCACCAAGGCCGGCGAGATGACCCAGCACGACGGCACTATCGGTGACAAAATCAAGGCCGCAATTGCTAAGTCCAATTCGTTCGAGGACGCGCTCGACAGAGAGCGACAAGGCTTCATCGAACTTGTGAAGGACGGACTGTCGCAGGCCAGGCTCAGGTACATGGTCGAGAGCGGCAAGCAACTGCGCAACTGATGAAAGTCCTCTGCCCCATCAAGCGCGTCGTCGATCCATACGCCAAAGTCCGCCCGCTTTCCGACGGCACAGGGCTCGAGACCACGGGCGTCAAGTTCGACGTCAACCCCTTCGACGAGATCGCCGTCGAAGAGGCCGTGCGTATGAAGGAGTCTGGTCTTCCCGTCACCATCACCGCCGTCTCGATCGGCGGCCCAGAAGTTGAGGAGCAACTCCGCAAGGCCCTCGCGATGGGGGCGGACGAGGCCATCCTGGTCGAGAACGACCAGCCGCTCGACTCCGGCGTCGTCGCCGCAGAACTCGCCGCGATCGCCAAGGACTTTGACCTCGTCCTCATGGGCAAACAGTCCACCGACGACGACAACGGCCAGGCCGCGCAAATGCTTGCCGCGAAACTGGGTTGGCCGCAAGCCACATTCGCCTCGACGGTCAAGATCGAGGACGGGACCGCGACCGTCACGCGCGAGACGGACACCGGCGAGGAGACGTTGCAACTACCCTTGCCTTGTGTGATCACGACCGACCTTCGGCTCAATGAACCGCGCTACATCGCCCTGCCGGGCATCATCAAGGCGCGGAGCAAGCCTCTCAGCAAGCAGCCTCGAGCGACCGACGCCAAGCCTAAGTCGAAGATCAAGCGACTGGACAGCCCACCGCCGCGACCGGCAGGAAAGAAGGTCGCCAGCGTCGACGAACTGCTCGCAGAACTCAAACAGCGAGGCGCCCTGTGAGCAAGGTCTTGCTCGTCGCGTTCAGCAAGGACGACCTGCAAGCGCTCGGCGGTTTCGCCAAGGCACTGGGTGGCGAGTCCACGACGATGGTTTTCGCGGGCGAAGTGCCGCCAGCAGACGCCGCAGCACTGGCAATCCATAACGAATCCAGCGGGTTCACCCACATCGCCGCAGTGTCGTCGATGCAGAGCAAGGACGTTCTCGCCCGCCTCGCAGGGCTGATCGACGCCGCGATGGTCACCGACGCTGTAGCAGTCGTATCGCCGACCGAGTTCGTGCGGCCGATGGTCGCAGGATCGGTGCTTGCCACCGTCGAGGTCCTCGCCGAGCCGGTCGTGCTCACGTTCAGGCCCAGCGGGTTTGCGAAGGTCGACACGGCTGCGTCCAAAACGATCACAGCAGGCGAGACACAGACCAAGCGCACGGCGAAGAGCGGAGGAGGCACTGGCGCGCGACCAGACCTCACGCAGGCCAAGCGCATCGTCTCAGGCGGTCGTCCGCTCAAGGACAAGGACACTTTCGAGAAGGTGATTGGCGGCCTGGCTGACAGACTTGGCGGAGCCGTGGGAGCGACGCGCGCCGCAGTGGACAGTGGCATCGCCGCTAACGAACTCCAGGTCGGCCAGACGGGCAAGATCGTCGCGCCCGACCTCTACATCGCAGCGGGCATCAGCGGATCAACGCAGCACATGGCGGGGATCAAAGACTCCAAGGTCATCGTTGCGATCAACACCGATCCCGACGCGCCGATCTTCGAGTTCGCCGACCTCGGCCTCGTCGCCGACCTCTTCACCGCCGTCCCCGAACTCACGAGCAAAGTCTGAGCCTCTACCTTCGACTAAGTCTGTGGTCGAAACAGATTGGCGTAGCCCTTTCTGCACTAAGGATTGCTTCACTCCAACTTCCCGCTCCCTACTCCTACTCCCGCTCCTACTCCCGCTCCCTCCCATGGCAACTAGGACATTCTACCCAAAACGACAACAACCATCGGGTATATTGTCTACGGTCACTCACAAGGAGACTGCGTACTTTGACAACCAGTAAGGTAGTGGAGCACCTGAAGCCCACACAAGCCGATAAACGGGAGAAAAACGGGAAGAAACTGGACTCAAAAAACGGGAGAAAACGGGAAGAAAACGGGAGATCTTGGGCGCGGGCAAAAACCGGCCCTCGAAACAAGCCCCAAGAGCCTTCCAAACGTCCCCGATTTGAACCTGGAAAGCGGTAAAATCACCCCCTGTGGGAAGGGCGAATCGCGCCCCTGAAACGTCCAGGATTTAGCCGTGGCAGAAGAAGGCATCAACGTCCAAGTCGTCGAGATCGAAGAGGAGCTTTCGCGGAGTTATGTCAACTACGCGATGTCGGTCATCATCGCCCGAGCGCTCCCGGACATCCGGGACGGGCTGAAGCCAGTCCAACGCCGCATCCTCTACGCGATGCACGAACTGGGGCTGTCCCCGCAGAACGCCACAACCAAGTGCGCCAAGGTCTGCGGACAGACCTCCGGCGACTACCACCCGCACGGCGAGGCGACCATCTATCCCACCCTCGTCCGCATGGCGCAACCGTTCTCCATGCGCTATCCGCTGGTCGACGGCCAAGGCAACTTCGGAAGCGTCGACGGCGACAGCCCGGCAGCCATGCGATACACAGAGTGCCGACTCACGCCGCTCGCGATGGAGATGCTCGAGGACATCGAGCGTGAGACCATCGACTGGATGCCCAACTACCTCCAGACGCTCAACGAGCCGACCGTCCTGCCGAGCAAGTTCCCCAACCTGCTCTGCAACGGTGGACAGGGCATCGCAGTCGGAATGGCCACCAGCCTTCCACCGCACAACCTCACCGAGGTGTGCAACGCAATCCTGCACCGCATCGACAATCCCAAGTGTTCGCTCGACGACGTCATGGAGCACCTGCCCGGTCCGGACTTCCCCACTTATGGGCTGATCATGGGCAAGAAGGGTATCCGCGACGCCTATGAGACAGGCCGCGGGTCGATCACGATGCAGGCCAAGACCGCGATCGAGCCGATCGAGAGCGGAAAGACTGCCATCGTCATCACCGAGATCCCGTACCAGGTGAACAAGACGAACCTCGTCAAGAACATCGCTGAGATCGCCAAGACGAAACAGTTCGACGGCATCACGGACGTGCAGGACTACAGCGACAAACTCGGAATGCGGATCCAAGTGGACCTGCGCCGAGACGTCAACCCGAACAAGGCGCTGAACTATCTGCTCAAGAAGACGCAGTTGCGCACCACGTTCGGCGCGATCATGCTCTCGCTCATCGACGGAGCGCCGCGAGTCTCGCCCCTGCTCACCGTCATCGACGAGCACATCCGGCACCGCACCGAGGTCATCGAAAGGCGCACATGGTACGAACTCATGCGCTCGCTCGAGGAGGTCCACCTCAACGAGGGCTACCAGATCGCACGGAAGTTCCTCGACGAGGTCATCAAGACGATCCGTGCGTCCAAGGACGCGGGCGAGGCACGAGTGAACCTCGTTCGAAAGTTCGACATGTCGCCGTTCCAGGCGAACGCTGTGCTCGCGATGCCGCTTCGCCGATTGACCCAACTCGCGCAGGAGGAACTCGAGAACTCGTACAAAGAGGCCCTGCGACGTGCGCAGGACTTGATGGACATCATCACCAATCCTGTGCGGCTGAAGACGGTCCTCAAGACGGAGATCGAGCAGCTCCGCGACAAGCACGGCGACGAGCGCAGGACGAAGATCATCCCGCGGGAGGCAGGAGACTTCAGCGAGGAAGACCTGATCCCCGAAGAGGACGCGATCATCTCGATCAGCCGAGACGGGTACATCAAGCGCATCTCGATCGACGCCTACCGCCAGCAGAAGCGCGGCGGCAAGGGCATGAAGAACGTGCAGAAGGCCGAGGATGAGCCGGACAACGTGTTCCAAGTCAACACGCACGACTACATCCTGTTCTTCACCAACAAGGGCAAGGCGTACAAGCTCCGTGCGTACGACATTCCAGAATCCAGCCGCTATGCAAAGGGAATGCCGGTGATCAACTACATCGCTATCGAGAGCGATGAGCGGGTAACTGCGACGATCAACGTGAAGGACCACAAGGGGGCCGGCTTCCTCACGATGATCACCAAACTCGGCGAGATCAAGCGCACCGCGCTCGACAGTTACCAGAACCTTCGAAGCAACGGCCTCAAGACGTTTGACATCGAAGACGGCGACGAACTCGGTTGGGTGCTCAAGTCCGGCGGCAAGGACGACATCATCATCGTCACGCACAATGGCCAGTCGATCCGGTTCCACGAGAAGGACGTCAAGGACCGGTCGCGCACGGCGGGCGGAGTCCGGGCGATCAAGCTCAAGAAGGGCGACTTCATCGTCAGCGCAGACATCGCGGACGACGAGGCCACCTTGCTCGTGGTGGGCGAGAACGGTTACGGCAAGCGCACCAAGATCAGCGAGTACCGAGTCCAAGGACGCGGCGGCAGCGGAATCCTCACGATGAACTGCACCGCCAAGACCGGACGCATCGTCGGAAGCAGGATGGTCGGGGACAAGGACAAACTCCTGGTCCTCACCGCGAATGGAAAGGGCATCAGGCTGAAGGTCCGAGAGATCCGGCTGGTCGGCCGAGTCGCCCAAGGCGTGAAACTCATCGACCTGCAAGAAGGCGACAAGGTCGCCTCGATCGCTGTGCTTGTGGACGAGGACGAGGTCCAGAAGCAGGCGAACGAGACCGCGACGAAGGCCAAACAGAAGTCTGACCTCTTCGACGAGTAACGCTAGCGAAAACAGGTCCGGGCCTGATACGCTATCGCCATGAGACCCGCGAACTGGCGCGACCCGCTGTTGGACCTCTCCGTGATCGGGCCAGCGTTCCAACTCCTGTTCCGCAGGTGGCAGGAATACCTCCTGCTCGGGTTCCTCTCGCTCATTCTGGCAGTCATCTTCGCGATTCCAGGTTATGTCCTACTTTTCACATCAATGCTCAACAGTCGCGAGCCCGACTTCAACCAGATTCTGCTCATGTATCCGGTCTTGTACGGCGGGTTGTTCGTTGGTGTTGCGCTCTCGTATCCGATTAACTTCGGGATCGTCAACTTCACCCTGCGGGAAGTGATGTACGGAGATGCGACGCTTGCAGACGCTTGGGCTCCGCTCAAGAACTACTTCAGATATATGGGCGCTGGCGTGGTCATAGTGGTCGCTACGTTCGTCGCCTCCATTTGTGGCTGCATCGTCGGGGGACTGATTGTCTCCGGGTTGTTTCTCTTCGTAGCGCCCATCATGTTGCATGAGGGTCTGGGAGTGTTCGATGCGATGAAGGAGAGTTGGGACCGATGCAAGCCGCAGATGTTCATGGCTATCGCCGTTGTGTTCGTCTCTCAGTTGCTGAGCACATTGGGACAAGCTGCTTGTGGAGTCGGGCTGTTCCTCACACTGCCCTTGGTCTACATCATTCCCACAATGCTCTATGCCAACGGGTTCGCGCAGTTTGGAGCAAGCCAGGCGAGCCACTCGCCGTATCCGCGAGGGACGCAGGGCGGGCAGGAGTTCGGGTCGACGCCACAGCCGCCACAGCAGCCGACGAGCCCGCCACCAAGGCCAGAAGACTTCAAATGAAGTGCTGCTCTGGCTCGCCTTCGTAGGCGTAGAGTTCGCGGTCGCGCGCGAACATCGCCTGCAGTTTGCCGCGGTGTCTAAGCGCTTCTTCTAGCGTCATCCTCGGATTGCTGTGCGACATTCCTTTTGCTGCCAGCATCATGTCGAAGAACTCGGTGTTCTCAGTGAGACCGCCGCACTGTTCGCTGCCAGGACCGACCGCGGTGACAAGGACGTGGTCGGACGTGTGGTTCTGTGACGTGAATCCGACCTTGTTGTAGTTGCTGAGGACGGCCGAGAGCGTCATGTTCACTGTGCGAGAGAACTGGCTCAAGGCAAGTGGGTGTTTGTTGTCGATCGAGTCGACGATCGCCTGAGCCTCCTCGTCTTTGATCTCGTACCCGTATGTCGCTTTGACGACGTCTTTGATCCCGGAGACGGACTTGTTCGCGCGAAGCTTGGGAATCGTTGTGTCGAAACTCCCCTTCGCGTCCATGATTGAAATCATCCCTGACGTCGCGTCCCAATACTCGTCGCCCCAACCATTCAGAGATGGTCCGCCGGTCGCATGGTCGCTCGTGACAATGACGAGGGTCTCACCGTCTTCGAGCGCGAAGTCGATGGCGACTTTGACCGCGTCCTCAAATGCGATTTGGTCGAAGACCATGCCTGCGATGTCGGCCCCGTGACCCGCATGGTCGACCTTTCCGCCTTCGATCTGCAACAGGAAGCCGTTGGGGTTCGACTTGAGGACGTCGATCGCGCACTTGGTCATTTCTGCGAGCGTTGGGACTGTCTCTTGCAGGCTCGCGCTCTGGTTTCTGTCGATCGTGTACGGGACGTGGCTGTTGCTGAACGTCCCGAGGATCCTTGGATTACTTGCCTCGAGCATTGCTCCTCTCGTTTGCACAGAGGCATAGCCAGCATCGACGAACTCTCGGACGAGGTCGCGCTTGTCGGTGCGGAGCGTCGGCGAGAAGAACCGAGTCCCGCCGCCAAGGACCACATCGACGTTGCGCTCCAGATACTGGACTGCGATGCCCGCCTCGTTTCCGCGCGATGCGATGCTCGCCGCGAATCCAGCAGGCGTAGCGTGCGTGACGGTGGTGGTCGTAACTAGGCCGGTCTTGATCCTCTTTGCGTGGAAGAGCTCGTGGATAGTCTTCAGTGCGGTTCCGTCCGGAAACATATTGACCTGTCCGTTCCAGATTCGGCGTCCGCTGCCCCACGTGCTGGACGCGGCGCTGGAGTCGGTGACGACGCTGCTAAGCGATCGTGTGGCCTGGAGTCCCGTCGTCGCGTACGGCTGGTTCATGAGCCAGCACCAGTAACTCTGTTTCCCGGACTTGGCAAGTGCAATGTCGTTCACAATCGTTGGGACACTGACGGCCATGCCGTCGGCGACGCAGAAGATGACGTTCTTGGCCTCTTTTCTCTGTCGTTTGGCATCGGGGGCGCCACACGCGGAGGCGGCGAGGGCAGCGGCAGCCGAACCGAGGAAAGAGCGTCGCGTGAAGTCCATTTGTCCCTAATGTACACCACCGTGCAGGACCAGAGGAACCGTTCTTGTTAACTGTTCGTCAGAGCGTCTGCTATGAACGGAGGTGAAGAAAGCGAGTCCCTTCGGGGATATCGCTACTACCGACGCACGTTTCTCAATAGGCCCGGGCACCATGCGAGCGCATTTATCTATGCGACCGTGTCTTGCACGAAGGCCGACGATCAGGAGTGCGCCAGCTTCGAACTTACGATCGGCGACTGCTACAGGTCCATCAGCCTGAGCATCGACGCATACAGTCAAGAGGCAGCCACTAACTCGCTCTATAAGTTGGACACGCTTATCGAGACTCTGACCGAGTATCGCGAGGCCTTTCGGCACGAAAGCGAACTCCAGCGGGAGCGAGAACGACGAAAGAGCCCAGTCAGGACCATCACATCCTGGCTCCGTTGATGCACAGACAGGAGGTGACGGCACGATGCCGAACATTGCATTTCGACGCCTCGACCCGCCGGGTCGAGGCGATCGACCTTAACCTTCCGCCAAAATCCGATCGAGTGTGCGGTCGAGCACACGATAACCATCCACGGCCCTGACCACGCCTTCGCGGTCGACGATGAAGATGGTTGGGATCTGCGAGACGCCGTACTGGACCAAGAACAAGTTCGCGCCTCGCAAGTAGTACTGCGGCCAAGCCATCTCGTTCTTCTTGACAAACTCAAGGAGCGCCTTCCGTCCTCCTTTCTCTTCCGTTTCGTCGAGGCTGACGCCGATGAACTCGACGCCCTTCGGCCTATACTTGGCATAGGCCGTTTTCATCTTGGGCAGCGATTCGATGCACGGGGCGCACCATGTCGCCCAGAAGTCGATCACGAGGACCTTTCCCCTCATCGATTCGTCGGTGTACTGCTTGCCTGTGACCTCGTCCTTGAACGAGAAGTCGAACGGCTTGCCGACGTTCACCATGAGACCGACCATCGACTTGGCGAACTTGCCTTCCTGCGACTCGGGGTATCGCTCGGCAAGGTGCTCATAGGCGCGTTTGACCTGCTGCTCGCTTGCGTGCTCCGAGACTGTCGCAAAATTGAACAGCACAGCCCCGCGCGGGTCGGTCGGATAGAGGTTTGCGAACTGCTCGGCCACCTCGATCGCTTTGTCGATGTTCTCTTTGTGCTGGTAGGAGATATAGAACGCTCGCCAGAACGCCGCGTGCTTCTTGAGTTGAGGGTTGGTCGACTGCTTGGCCGCAGCCTCGATCTGACCGATGGTCACTGCAGCCTCTTCCTTCGTGAGGTCTTCTCGCATCTGGCTCTGCCAGTAGTCGCTCATGAGTTCCGCGACTCGGTCGTCGTCGGGGAACTGTTCAAAGGCCGCAAGAAGGGCGGGCTCGCGCTTCGTCCACGCGTCGCGCATCTCTTTGCTGTACTCAGTGATCTCCACCCCTTCACCCATCTTGGGTACGGGGATCGCCGTGACCCGCTCGACCGCGGCGTCAGCGCCGGCGCTGTCCGCACCCTTGGCCGTCGGATTCGAACAGGCCAGTGGGACAAGGATGACGGGAAGGAGTAAAACGGCTCGCATGCGGGGCTAGATTGTACAACGCTCCCTGAGACGGGTCAGTGCCTTCTTCTCGCCAAGAGCACGAGGCCGACGGCGATGAGGGCCGCGCCAGTGCCGCTGGCGACAAAAGCGGTCCGGACGACGCCTTTCTGGCGATCGTTCCCAAGCGGCTGCGACCTCTGATCGGCCTCCTTGCGGTCCATCTTTTCGGCTGCAGGCATTGCAAGAAAGACCATGAGTCCGGCGAGAAGGACGACCGTACCAAGCGAGACGAGGAACGCCCCGGGCCCGTTCCTCCTGCGATCCATGGCGCAGAGTATACGAGACGGTTAACACGGCCTGCGGGTATGGTCGAAGCATGCGTCGGTTTGCGGCCCTCCTCTCGCTCTTTCCTGCCTTTGCCTTTGCGCAAACGGCGACGGGATACGTCTTCAACGACGCCAACAAGAACGGCAAGAAAGACGCCGCCGAGCGGGGCATATCGGGAGTTCGTGTCAGCAACCAGCAGCAGATCGTGCACACTGACTCCAGCGGCAAGTGGACGCTTCCCTACACCGATGACACCATCTTCTTCGTGATCAAACCGCGCGGGTGGATGACGAAGTTGGGCGAGCACAACCTACCGCAGTTCTCGTACATCCATCTGCCGAAAGGCGCGCCCGAGGGTCGGCGGTTCGGTGGAGTGAAGCCGACCGGCCCCTTGCCGGCGTCCATCGACTTCCCCTTGTACCGACAGAACGAGCCGACGAAGTTTCGCGCCGTGATGTTCGCAGACACGCAGCCGCGCGACGTGCGCGAGGTCAACTACATTACGCACGACGTCGTCGAATCGCTCATCGGTGTTGAAGCGGCGTTTGGAGTGACCCTCGGTGACATCGTGTTCGACGACCTCTCGGTGTTCGGGCCACTGAACGCGGCGATCGGCCTGATCGGGATCCCTTGGTACAACGTGCTTGGGAACCACGATATCAACTTGGACTCGCCGGACGACCGGGAGTCGACGCACACGTTTGAGTCGATCTACGGCCCGCCGTATTACTCGTTCGACTATGGCCCAACGCACTTCATCGTGCTGGACGACGTAGAGTTCCTCGGCGCCGGGAAGGGGTATCGAGGCGGGATCGGCCCGAAGCAGATGGAGTGGATCAAGAACGACCTCGCGCTTGTGCCTCGAAACCAGTTGGTCGTGCTGATGATGCACATCCCCTTGGTCGAAGTCGGCGACCGTGCGGAACTGTACCGGTTGATCGAGCAGAGGCCGAACGTGATCTCGATCAGCGGCCACACGCACTATCAGGAGCACATCTTCATCGGTGAGAAGGACGGCTGGAAGGGGATCAAGCCGCACCACCACACTGTCAACGTGACGGTCAGCGGCTCTTGGTGGCAGGGATCGCCGAACGAACTTGGCATCCCTCACGCCACGATGCGCGATGGTGCGCCGAACGGCTATTCGATCTTTACGTTCGACGGCACGAACTACTCGATCGAGTTCAAGGCTGCTGGCTCGGACCGACAGATGAACATCTATGCGCCGGACGAGGCTGTCCGTGCCGACGCTGCGACCATCCCCGTCACGGTGAACGTGTTCGGAGGTTCGGAGAAGTCGGTCGTCGAAGTGCGGCTTAACGAGGGGCCCTGGGTGAAGATGGAGAAGGTGCTAAAGCCGGACCCGGCGTTTGCCGAAGCCGTGGCTAGAGACGCGGCGTTGCAGCGTCCCTATCGACCCTTGCCTGCGGCGATGCAGTCGCCCCACTTGTGGGAACTGTCGATGGAGAAAGTGATGGCAGGCGCGACGGTGTACTGGGGCTCGCACACGATCGAGGTTCGGACGACGGACATGTTCGGCAATGTCCATGTCGCAAAGCGCATCATTCGATTGACGTGACCCCCGCATTAGTGCTGTATTGCCGGGGACCCGCAACGGGTGGATGCTAGAATCTTGGTGAGGTCTTTGGCAGTGTCTTTTCGTGCCTGTTTGTTCATACTTGCTTCCTTCTTTTGTGCCGCTTCGCAAGCCCAGGTGATTTGGGACGAGGCTGTACACGGCGACATATCTGGCGACCGGCTGAATCCGACGTTCAAGACACTGGTTCCTGGCGCGAACATTCTCAAGGCATCGAGCAGCCCGGGCGACCGCGAGTACATCCGACTCGACGTGCCCGGCGGATTTGTGCTTTCCGCGATCTGGCTCGATACCTACGTCAGCGAGGACGGGATTGGATTCATGGGCGTTCAGGCAGGAACGGTGTTCACAGAGCCGCACGACTCGCCCGAAGTCGGCAACATCCTCGGCTACGTGCTGTTCGGTTGGGGCTCGAGCACGGTCGGCACAGACGTCTTGGACGACATGGGGACTGGCCCTGGAGCAATCGGATTCACTCCTCCTCTCGCGAGCGGGCCTTACACGTATTGGATCCAGCAGACGGGCGAGCCGATGGACTACCAGTTCAACTTCGTTGTCTCTCCGGTGCCGGAGCCGGCGACGTTCGCTGCGCTCGGGCTTGGTGCGCTCGCGTTGGTCCGTCTCCGACGCCGGCGCTGATCACTTCTTGGTCGCGACGACCTCGACGAGTTCAGACACGATGGATGTCGTGCCGTCCGTCTTGACGTTGTTGCTTGCCCAAAAACCGACGAACTCGTCGTAGAACGCTCTTTGCGCGTCGCCCTCAAGGGCGTTGTATGCCTTGTTCGTCGGGCCGTAAAGCTTGATGAAGAAATCAGCGACCTCCTTTGGCGAGAAGGGGTAGTTGAACAGGTAGGGATACGCTGTCACCCTGACATCGGACACTGCGTCACCAAACCTCTCTTCGACTTTTTCCTTCGTGCCCCACAAGACCGGAGACGGAAAGATCGGCGGCGGCGGGACGTGCTTGGCCACGATCTTGAACATTTGGCCGGTGAGCCCTGTCGGCGTCCAGTTGCCCATAACGATCTTGCCGCCGGGCTTGGTGACGCGGACCATTTCACTCGCGACGAGTTCCGGTCGTGGAGCGAACATCGCGCCAATGAGGCTGAAGGTGACGTCGAACTCGTTGTCACCGAACGGAAGGTCCTCGGCGTCTCCTTGCACGACGGTAGCAGAGAGCCCTTCGGACTTGAGTCGCTCGTTTGCGGCATCGACGAGGTTCTGTGCGAGGTCGAGGCCAGTCACGTCGATCCCCTTTCGTGCTGCGGGTACGGTGATCTGCCCCGCCCCACAGGCGATGTCGAGCATCTTGGTCCCAGGTTGAATCGAGAGCCTCTCGAAGAACTCGAGGGCACCGGGCTCAAGATACTGTGCGAACACGCTGTAGTCACCAGCCTCCCAGGTGGCTTTGAGCCTTGTCTTGAGAGCCTGCATTTCGGGGGTAGCGGCGGTCATGGGCGGATTGTGGGGTACAGCAGGGGCCCGGTCCTGGGGACTGCCAGCCTAGCAGACGTGGGACTGGGGCATGGCGAACACGACTTTGAGGAACTGCCAGAGGCGATCGACCTTGGTTCGGTCGTTGTAGAGGGAGTCGTTGAGGGCGAGGTCTCGGGCGAGTCGGACGAGCGTGAACCTCTGTTCCGGCGTGACCTCGAGGTCGAGGAGGCCGAGGAGCCTGTCGACGCACTCTGGCACGGCGCTCGAAGAAGGAGCGACAGCGATCTCCGGGACCGACCAGTCGATCATGGGCGTCGCCACTCGTCTGTTCGCGAAGATCTGGCGCGCGACATCGATGCGGTAGAGCATCGTTTCGCTCGTGATCCACTCGTCGTCCCAGTGCCACCCCTCGACCGATGGCGGATAGAGGAGTTCGAGGCCCTGCCTTCGGGCTTGGAGGTTGACGATCCTGGCGAACTGACGGATCTCACCGGGAGCAGGTGAGAACGGGTCGATCTCTCCAGTCGGGCGCTTGTCCATGATTGCGACTGCCCCGAACTGGCGTGCGACTGCGAACGTGAAGTCGATCGGGCTCTTGACCTTGCTCCGCATGGCCTTCTCCGACCAGAACTCGGGCATGGCCGCCATCTCTCGCAGGACTGGCTTGATCTCATAGTCGTTCTTAAGGAACGTTTTGGCGAGCGAATCGACGATTCGGTCTTCGGGCTTGGCGTAGGCGAAGTACTCCCACAGTTTTCGACAGATGAGCCTTGGCGTCTCGGGGTGTTCTAGGAGGAGTTGGATGACGGCGTCGCCGTCGAACTCTCCCGACTTGCCGAACACTGACTTGGGGCCGGGCTCGTGTCGGCGCGGATCGTAGGCGAACTGGAACGTGTACTCGCCTGCCTTGACCTTCGACTTGATCTGGTCGTCGACGGGGTTGGTCTCGCGGTTGCGATAGTCTATGGTGTCGCGGAGGTTCCAGCCGGTGAACGCCTTAGCCGCTTCGGCGATGTCCTGCTCTGTGTAACCGTTGTCGACTCCGAGCGTGAAAAGCTCCATGACTTCGCGAGCAAAGTTCTCGTTCGGCCTTCCTCGCACATTCTGTCGCGTGTCGAGGTAGATGACCATCGCGGGCGACTTGCAGACTTCCGTCAAGAGCGTGCGGAAGTTCCCTGACGCATTGTTTCGGAGGACGTCGAGGTACTGCTGCATGACGCGGCCGTTCTGGACCTTGTCGTCCCCGACCGCGAAGTGGTCGTGCCAGAAGAGCGCGAGTTTCTCTTGCATCGGCCTGGTGGTCACGCACATCTTGAGCGCCCACCAGTCCGCAAGGGTACGGCCGTTCATGTTGAGCCGTCCGTCCTGTGGGTTGACGGCGAACTCCCATGGTGAGACGGGGTAGGGGTCGGGCGTCTTTTCGTAGTCGACCAGGATTTCGATCGCCTGATCGAGGCTGAGGACCTCGAGTTCTCGAACCGTCTTTGGGTCTGCGCCGAGCCCGAACCTGCGCAACAGGTGCCTTACCCGCTGCTGACTTTGCACAGTTAGATTATACGACTGTCGGGGGTCGCTCGGCCCGCTCTTTCGTCTGCGACTGCCAAACTATGGAGGTGCAGAGGACGGCGCTCTATATCCCGACGCGGAGCGACAAACTAGGGCTCCAGGTCGAAGTGAGATCGACGGTCGTCGACCGCCAGACTGAATTCCAGCGCGTGCAGGTCGTGGACACGACGACATTGGGCCGGGTGCTGCTACTTGACGGACACGTCCAGTTGAGCGAGATCGACGAGCACGCTTACCACGAGTCGCTCGTGCATATCCCGTTGTGTTCGGTCGCGGCCCCTCGTCGCGCGTTGGTCGTGGGCGGTGGGGACGGCGGGGTCTTGCGGGAGGTCTGTCGACACGGTTCGATCGAGCAGGTGGACATGGTGGAGATCGATCCCGGCGTGATCGATGTGTGTCGAGAGGCGATGCCGTTCGTCAGTGCGGGGTCCTTTGACGATCGGCGCGTGCGTCTGCACATCGGCGACGCGTTTGCGTTCGTGAAGGCTGCGACGGAGCCGTATGATCTGATCGTTGTTGATTGCACGGACGTGTACGAGGAGGAGGACGAGGCGCTGAGCATGGACCTATTCACTCCGGAGTTCTATGCCGACCTGAAGCGTCTACTTACTCCGGGCGGCTTCGTCGTATCGCAGGCAGACAACCTCGTGTTCTGTCCGTACTCGACGGACGGCGCGGTCGCGAAGTTCCGGTCTGTGTTTAGGAACGTCGGCACCTATTGGTGTCTCGTGCCTTCGTTCGGCGGGTTTTCTGGCTTTGTCTGGGGCAGCGACACGGCGATGGTTTCGCCGGAGTACAGGTGCGATCTGAGCGGTCTACGGTACTTGGACGAGACGACCTACTCGCTCGCGATGCGCGAGGTGCCCTTCAGGTCCCGTTTCTAGAGCCTAGTTTTTCAGCCACTGGTCCGGATCTTTCTTGAAGAGTTTCGGGCAATCGCCGCAGCAGAAGTAGTAGCGGACGTTGTTGTGGTCCTGGAAGCCGACGGCCTTGTCTTCCGACTCGATGGGAACGCCCATGACCGGGCACAAGAGTTGGCCGTCCTTGTCTCGATAGGCTGCCGGGGCCATGTTCGTGGGGGCGGCTGCGGAGTCGTTGACCTTGTCTTCGTCGCCCTTCTCATCGCCGTCCTTGTCGTCGCCCTCGCCGATGTGGTCGTCGTGGTCGTCGGAATCGTCTGCCGGCTTGGTCGCCGGGGTGTCGGGCCCTGCGTCCGTGTCGACCTGTTTGTTGGCGGTTCCTTCAGGCTCGGTTTGTGCCTTTGGAGTGCATCCTGCGACCAAGAGCGCGGCCAGCGATACGGCAAGCACGGTCAGAACAAGGCTTTTCATGCCTTAAACTACCCGCCTTCCGACCGTTGGGTTCCAGGTTGCTCCAGTAGAATCTCCCTCTGTGCTGCTCGTCGTCAGCGGCCTTTCCAAGAGTTTCGGCATCGACATCGTGCTCGATGCCGTGTCCCTTCGTGTCGACCCACGGGAGAAGGTGGCGCTGGTAGGGCGGAACGGGACTGGAAAAACGACGCTGATCAAGATCTTGACGAAGGAGCTCGAGGCCGACTCGGGTTCCGTCAACCTGGTCAGGGGGGCAAAAGTCGGTTATCTGCGGCAAGAGAAGCCGGTCACGGCCGGGCGGACAGTGTTGGAAGAGGTCGAGTCGGCGTTGGAGCGACAACTCGAACTCAAGGAGAGGCTGCGTGAACTGGAAGCCCGAATGGAGGCGGGACCGAGCGACGAGGACCTCAACGAGTACGCGCTCGTCCACGAGCACTTCTTGGAGGCGGAGGGATATAGCGCAGAGAGCGACGCACGGACAGTGCTCTCGCGCATGGGGTTTGAGGAGGCCGAGTTTTCCCGTCCCACAGAGTCTTTGAGCGGGGGCGAGAAGACGAGGCTCGCTCTCGCTCGGCTGTTGCTTGAAGAGCCGGACCTGCTCATCCTCGATGAGCCAACGAACCACTTGGACCTGAAGGCGACGGAGTGGCTCGAGAACTGGATTTCGAACTATCACGGCGCGGTGTTGCTGGTTAGTCACGACCGAGAGTTCCTCCAGAACACTGCGCAGAAGACTATCGAACTCCGGGACCACAAGGCGGAGACGTTCCCTGGCAGGTTCGACCAATACGTGAAGTTGCGGGCAGAACGCGACGAGCGGCTCGCGGACATGGCGGCGAAGCAGTCTGAGCAGATCGCCAAACTCGATGAGTACGTGCGCAGGTTCATTAACTCTCAGCGAACAGCGCAGGCGCGCGGTCGGTTGAAGCAGTTGCAAAAGATCGAAGCGAACAGGATTGCCGCCCCCAAGAAGGAGCGCGGGATGGCCGCTTCGATCAAAGCGACAAAGCGGTCTGGGGACACGGTGCTCGAGTGTCGGTCTCTTGCCGTAGGGTTTGAGGACGAGACCCTCTTTGACGGGTTTGACTGGACTGTGCGGTGGGGAGAGAGGTGGGGCGTGATCGGCGACAACGGTGCCGGCAAATCGACGCTGGTCAAGACTTTGCTCGGCAAGCACCCCGCAGTGAGCGGATCGGTGAAGGTCGGTTCGAGCGTCGACGTTGGGGTCTTTAACCAAGACGCTGAAGGACTTGACCTCGAGCTCTCGCCGTTGCAGTTCCTTTGTTATGAGACAGGGCTCGACTCTGGGCCCGCACGCGATCTTCTCGGACGGTTCCTCTTCGAGGGTGACGACGTGTTCCGACCTATCCGCACCTTAAGCGGAGGTGAAAAGAACAAACTCGCGCTCGCCCGATTGTGTGCGCTCTCGCCAAACCTGCTTGTGCTCGATGAGCCGACAAACCACTTGGACATGGCCTCGCGAGAGGCTCTTGCTCAGGTCTTGCGCGAATTCACAGGCTCTCTCGTGCTTGTCTCGCACGACCGCTGGCTGTTGCGGCAGGCAGTCGACAATATCCTTGACGTGACTCGCCAGGGACCGGTGCAGTCCACCGGAGGCTATGACGACTACAAGAGGAAGCAGGCCAAATTGGCGGTGCGACCCAAGGAAGGGAGCAAGAAGCCTACGGTGGCACATTCCAGGCTCTCTCCTCGAGAACTGAGCAAAGCGATCGAGGTGGCGAAGAAGACGGTCGCCCAGCGTGAAGAAGACGTGACGAGGTGCGAGAAAGCCCTTTCTGACCTGGAGGCGCGCCTCGCCGAACCCAGGTCCGGCGACGACCTCGTCGAACTGGGCAAACGGTACGCGGAGGCCAAGGCGAGGCTGGAAGGGGCCGTCCATGATTGGGAGGCCGCCGCCATGGTCCTTGAAGACCTTCAGGCAGGTCAGGCCGTCTAGGCCCAACTTGGAACCACCAGGCATCGAACTCCGGTAGGTTGGAGCAATGGTCTCGACATTGTTGCTATTCGCACTATCCGCTGCCCAGCAGGACGCAGACGCGATCACCCGGGTCATCGAACAGGAGATGCAGCGCCAGGGCATCCCTGGGATTTCCCTCCTAGTGAAGAGGGGCGACGAGGTCGTGATACGCCAAGCGTTTGGCAAATCGAACATCGAACTCGACGTTTCCGCCAAGCCGGAGAACATCTACAATTGCGGTTCGATAACCAAGACGTTTACGGCATTGACCGTGATGTCGCTCGTGGAGGAGGGCAAACTCGCGCTTAGCGACAAAGTCTCCAAGTACGTCGAGAAGGCCCCTGAGCATTGGAAAGACGTCACCGTACACAACCTGTTGTCGCACACGTCCGGTATCCCGGAATACGCGCTCATTCCTGGGCTCGGGTTGATCGAAGAGTACACGATGGACACGTGGTGGGAGAAGATGGCCCCGCTTCCGCTCGACTTTGCGACTAACACGCGGTTCGCCTACAGCAACTCCAACTACACGGTTCTTGCGGAGATCATTGGAAAAGTCTCGGGAAGGGACTTCCAGGCAGTGGTCAAGGAGCGCACGATCGATAAGGCTGGGCTGAAGAACACGAAGTTTCGCCGAACAAACGAGATCATCATGAACACGGCGACCGGGTACTTCAAAGTCGGCAACGACATGATCGTGAGTCCGTCAGAGGCGAGCACGTCGGCTTACGGAGCAGGCGGCATCGTGACTTGTGTCGACGATTTGGTGCAGTTCCTTGACGCGGTCAACTCCGGGAAGATCGTTTCCTCCGCGACGCTCAAGCAGATGCAGCAGCCGAACAGAACGTCAGACGGCCGAAAGACGACATACGGACTTGGCTGGTTCGTTCGTGACCTTAACGGCCATCCGATGGTGTCGCACGCTGGAAACACGGCGGGCTACTCGGCATCGATGGCTTACTTCCCTGAATCCAAGATTTCCGTCGCAGTCATGGGCAACGTTTACGCTTTCAGCGGCGACAACTTAGCCATCGCGATTGCGCGCGCTATCGAGCCCTCCCTCCGCCCGGTCGCTCTGAGCGAAAAGCCCGATCCGAACCCAGAACTCACCAAGTCGCTTTTTGAGGCGTTCGGTACTTTGATCGAGGGGAAAACGGACAGCCCTCTTTTCGACCGGGAGTACCGCGGCCAACTCGAATCACCGAGGGGGCGCATGGGACTTGGCGGGTTTGCACAATACCGCGACCACGAGCCTGGCAAGTTTCTCGAACGCAAGCCCGAGGACCCCGACACCGTCTACACCTACAGGATCAAGAAGGGCGAGCGGACGTTTCGTGTGCTCTTCACGGTGACCAAGGAGAACAAGGTCTTTTCGATCGCTGTCCAGCGGGAGGACGGCTGATTTGTACAAGTTCAAGCCGTATCATTGTTCAAGTCATGTCCTGGTAGAGTCCATGTGATGCCGCGCGTTTGCCACTTTGAAATCCCGGTCGACGACCCCGAAAAGTCGATGGCCTTCTATAGTCGTGTCTTCGGCTGGACCTTTACAAAGTTCGGAGAGGAGAACTACTGGCTGGTCACGACTGGGCCCGACAGCGAGCCTGGGATCAACGGCGGCCTCATGAAGAAGAACCCCGGACAACCCCCGACCAACGTGATAGCCGTCTCCGACATCGACAAGTCGATGCAGGACGTGAAGGACGCGGGCGGGACGATCGTGCTCGACAAGATGGAGATCCCAACCGTGGGCTACGTCGCTTACTTCACAGATCCCGACGGAATTATTACCGGTCTTCACCAGTCGTTCTAACTCAGCACGGACGCGCACCGCTCCAGCCGTGACCGCACACCGTCGTGGACGGCGTATTGCGAGCCAGCATGGATGCACCCTCCGCCGTGCTGTCCGGCCTTGTTCAGCGCATAGAACTGGAGTTGGAAGTCCGGCACCCCTGGGCTGCGCAAGAGGCGCCTGTCCGTCGTGCGCGCGCAGATGCGCTTAAGGGCGTCGACGCAGGCGGCCTCGGGAGCCATGCCCTTCCTCATGTTCTCGACGACGACGCGCGATCCGTTTTCTAAGATGTTCGCCTCACCTCGACCAGTCGAGCCACACGCCCCTACCTCGTTCTCGACATAGACGCCACAACCTATCAACGGCGAGTCGCCCACGCGTCCAGGGATCTTGAACGCAAGTCCGCTGGTCGTCGTCGTTCCACTGATGTCGCCCTTGTCGTTGAGGCACAGGCACGTGATGGTGCCAGTCGGTCGTGGGTCGCGCTGTCCGCTTCCCTGCTCGGGCGAGATGTAGTCGTCGTCCATGCTGAGCGTCTCCTTCCACCGTACCCACGCTTGCCGCGCACGCTCGGTCAGAAGGTTTTCCTCGGGAAGTCCGTGCATTTTTGCAAACCGGAGCGCGCCTTCGCCGACGAGCAGACAGTGGTCCGTGCGCTCCAGGACGAGTTTGGCGACCCGTGCCGGCGTCTTGATGTTCCTGAGCGATGCGACGGCGCCGGCGCGATAGGTCGGTCCGTGCATACAACTCGCGTCGAGTTCCACGACACCGTCCTCGTTGGGGAGCCCGCCGTATCCGACGCTCATGTCGTTCGGATCGAGTTCGACGATGGCCACGCCTTGCACGGCCGCTTCGAGGGTGTCGGTGCCCGCGCGCATGAGTTCGATGGCCTTGTCGACCGTGCGCACGCCATTGGCGCTGCTGACGGCTAGAAACCCTGCATACGTGGGCACCACCGAAGGCAAGCCGAGTGAGGCGGTGCCTACGGCCGCCGCACCGGCCAAGAGGTCCCGACGAGATAGGGCGTTGAACTCGCTCATGAACCCATCTTATCTCCTTGCGCGTACATGCTGTATCCTCATTTGAGTTGGAGACCTGATGACACTAGCCCTCGCTGCACTCATCGCCCTTGCCCCGCAGACCTCAGTCGACCTGAAACTCAAACTCCGGGAAGACGAGACGGTCAAGTACCGGAACGTGTTCAACGTCATCACCTACTCGCCAGACAAGATCGACGAACGGGTCCAGAGTTCACTCATCACGTTCACGTTCGCCGCTGAGAAAGAGGGCAAGATCCCCGTCAAGGCGACCATCGACGACTACGAGGGCATGGACGCGGGCAGCAACGCTTCCGGCCCTGTGATGAGACTCGTCAACCTCAGCTTTGCGCTGACGCGCAAAGGCGTAGCGGACGCAACCAAGCACGCGACCTCCAACCCGGCCGCCGACCCGATCGGCGTAATCCTTAGCAAGACCCTCAGCGGAATGAACTCGACTGGGTTCCTTGGCCTGACGATGCCAGAGAAGACCGTCGCGATCGGCGACAAGTGGACTCAGAAAGTCGATGCAAACCTTTTCCTCGCTCCGGCTCTCGCTCCGTCGGGAGACGCCTTCAAAGTCAACGGCGTCTACGACGTCGTCTTTTCGCTCGTCGATGTGACGCCGGTCAACGGAAAGCGGCACGCAAGGATCAGTGCCAAGGTTACAGGCAAGTCTGAGCTCGAGATCACATCGCCGGAGTTCAGCGCTGGCGGACAGCTCACCGTGGACTCAGAGGCTAGCATCCTGCTTGACCTCGAGACGGGGCTTATCTCGAGCGCGAAGACGGACACGTCGTGCGACATCGTGATCGGCGAAGCAAACGCGCAGATCGTGATGACGAACCTGCTTTACCGCAAGACGACTTGACCGCTACTTTCGCTTGATCACGACCTTGAGCGCCGAGTAGCCGTTCAGTTCGAAGTGCTCGACCCGCAGTTTGTGCCGGCCGCCCAGGCGAACGGGCACAGACTCAGTCTTCGGAGCATGGTAGGTCCAATCGTTGAGGATGACCTTGTTGTCCAAGTACACACGAACGCCGTCGTCGCTCGTCACTTCGATCTCATACTCCCCATCCGGGATGGTGAAACTGCCTTCTGCCAGCGTCAGGAAGTAGTCTGCGGACATTCCTTGGATCGGCGAGCCGCCCCAGGCGAAGTTCAGTTCCTTCGTCTGCATCGTGTGCGCCTTCGGACCGGCGATGATCGTTCGCCAACGCTCCGACGTCCGCGGGTCTTCTGCCGTCGGGTCGTACGAGAACCACGACACGTTCCAGTCGATCGGCGCAACGAACTTTTGGTACCGCAGCGTCACGGGACGCCCTGCCGCGGTCTTCACGCCACGATAGTCGGTGCTTTCTCCCCCCGTATAGGTGAGTTGGACCATCACATCCCCAGCCTTTGCGGGGTCGATCCTCACAAACATCTTGCCTGGAACCTGACCGGATGAAGCGGACGCTGCTTCGACGCCACGCGTCTGCGACAGCCGCCACTCGCCCTTTGCACCCAAGACCTCAAAGTGGAGTTCGATCCTCGCGGGCTGTTGGACACGGTTCCCGCGGCCGTCGTCGACGAACCTCGCCGGGACGTGGGCCGTCTTTCTGAGCCAAAGAAGCGGAGACTTGAAGTCGTACGGACCCCACTCATCGACGAGGATGTATCTGCGGCCACGTAGGTCGGTCGGCTTCAAGAACGGGTTCTTGCCGCCAGGAAGCGGCTGCGGAGCGTAGACGCGCGCGATGTCTCGTGCGGCGTTCCCGGTGTCTTCGTTAGCGACGAAAGGTCGCCAACCGACTTGGAACTGTGCGAGGTATGCGTCGCCTTCTGGCTCCTTCTCGGGCGCGAGGTTCCCACTGCCTGTCATGGCGGTCGAAGCCGGCATGTGCGCGCCATCGACCATGTGCTCGTTCTCGCCGTTGACGGGCAACGGCAGGCGGAACGGGATAGAGAACTTGTTCCCCGACACGACGATCCCGTCGAGTTCCTTCTCTGTCCTGAATATCTCCGTCGTACGCTGCACGGTGTTGTTGGTGAACGAGAACCCAGTAGACCGGCTTAGCCTCACTACCGGGCCGGCGATGTCGCGAAACGTGTTGTAGGCGACCGTGTTGTTCCGGCTCCGCGTGTCGCGGTTCTTGCTGTATCCCCAGTTCGGGTCTTCGCTGTCCTTCTGCCACAGGTTGATCGCCATGCGGTCTTTGTCGAAGGTGTTGTAGAGGATCTGGTTGTCCTGTCCGTGCTCCCAGGCGATCGCCTCGGCGTTTAGCCCAAACGTGTTTGCGATCACCTTGGTCTCGAAAGAGTAACCCGCCCAGATCCCGTGCCAGCACTCGAGCATCAGATTGTTCACAAAGGCGTTCTTGCTGAACGTCGCTTCAATACCGTTCGTCGGTGCGTGGCTAAAGTCGTTTCCAAAGAGGAGGTTTCCGTTGCACCCGCCTTGGCCCGTATCCATCGTGGTCTGCCCCGCCCAAAGGAAGAACCCATCGCCGCCGTGCGTGACCGAGTTGTAGGCGAACACGTTGTCGTTCGACTGTTCGTAGATGAGGATTCCTGCCGAGTCTTGGCCTCGGTTGTAAACACCGTGCGAATAGCCGCGCACACACCAATCGATGGAGTTGTGCATCACCATGTTCCGGCTCGACCTATACATGCCGATGCCTAAAGAAGACAAGAACGAGAAATCGTTGTTCCAAACGAGGCCCTCGTTGCACTCCGTCATCATGAGTCCGTTCTGCCCGCCCAGTGCAGAACAACCCTTGATCTCGAACTTCTCGCACCGACGCAGATAGATGCCTGCTCCGTATCGGAGCCACTCGTCCTTCTCGTTCTGGTGGTAGGACATCCAGTCGCCGGAGTCCTCACGCTCGAGTGTGCTGCCCAACCGCTGCTTCCAATTGTAAGAAAAGTCGCTGTCGAGGAGTTTGAAGCCTGGCGCGTCGACCGCGACGAGTCCTAACTTGTAACCGTGAACCTTGAGGTTCCTGACCGTGACGTTCTTCCCGGTCACAAACACGCCTGTACCGACCCTCGCGTCGGGCTGGGTCGTCTCCGGAGATCCCCGTAGAACGACTCCGTTGAAGTCGACTGTGATGTTGTCCCCTTTGATGATGATCGCCCCCGTCGTTGCGTTGTCGAACTTGTTGGGGAACGTGTACTCGCCTCTTCTCACTCGCGCAGACTCTGTGATGACGAGCCCCGGGCGAAGGGTGACGTCCTGTTGGGAGGCATACAGGGCGACGAGAGTCAACATGCCGGTGATTCTACTGGAGTCGGACGCACGATTGCCCCGACGGTTTCAAGTGACAGGTTCCACAATCCGCTACTTGATGCTTCCCATTGTGATCCCCTTCACAAAGTGTCTTTGAAGAGCAAGGAAAACGGCGAGGATCGGGACCATGACGACGACCGCGGCGGTCATCTGCAAAGGCCAGTTTGTGACGCCGTAACTGTTCTTGAACACACTCAATCCGACTTCGAGCGTCCTCATGTGCAGCGAGTCTGTCGCAAGAAGCGGCCAGAAGAAGTCTGTCCACACGCCAATGAACGTGAAGACGCCGGCGGTCGCGAGCGCGGCCTTGCTCATGGGCAAGATCAGCCTTGCGTAGATGCGAAACTCTCCTGCACCATCAAGGCGGGCAGCCTCATCGAGTTCGAGTGGAATCTGAACGAAGAACTGCCGCAGAAGGAAGATGGAGAACGCGCTGCTCACACCAGGAACGATCAACGCCCAATAAGTGTCCAGCCAGCCGAAACTCCGAACCATGAGATACACAGGGATCTGAGTAACTGGGCCAGCGAACATCATGCTCAGCAAGAACACGATGAACACAGTGTCGCGACCACGAAAGCGCAACCGAGCAAACCCAAACGCGGCTAGGCTACAAACGAACAGTTGGCCGACCACGACGCAGACTGAGACGACGATCGAGTTTGCGAAGAACCTCGCGACGGGGACTTCGTCCTGGCCGAGCACCGTCGCATAGTTCTCCCAGTGCGCCCTCTCGGGTACGATCTCGGCGAGTGTGGGGATCGGTGCCCGGTTCGGCTGGAGGCTGACTAAGACCATCCAGACGAAAGGCGCCATCAAGAACGCCGCGAGAGCCAGCATCAGCGAGTAACTGACTGCGGGCTTGATGTATCGGGCGAACCCGGTCTGCCGAGACGGCATGGTGAGGCGATTATACAGCGGTCACCTTGACGCAACGCTCCACGATCTCTTTGACCGCGGCATCCGCCGACATCGCGCCCGTGACGTACTTGGTCCAGACTTCCAAGACGACCTTGGCAACAATCCCCATGCGCGTGTAGGCGCCGTGCGCCACGCCGAACGGGACATAGTCCTTTCCTAGCGCTTGTCGAGCCCGGCTGTCCGCTGCGGCAAAGATCACTGCGTGCGGAACATCGCGCATCAAGGGACTGGTCGACTCTATGCCGTGTTCCGCAAGCGACTTTCGGATCCGACCCAGCATATTGTCGCCTGTCCGGTCTGCATCGTCCATGGCGTGCGTTGCCTCGTGCAGCACCGCCTCGAACAGTTCGTCGCGCTTGAATGACCTGACGCCAATCACGCATACGCCGCCTTCAGCAGAACGGAACGTTGCCGCGCCAGGTGCCGGCGCATCGGGCACAAGCAAAACAAGGAAAGACGCCTTCGGCTCGTTGATCTTCAAGTCCTTAGCAATCTGCGCGAACATTCCAGCGTTTCGTGCGATGTGTCCGTCGCAAGTGGAGCGAGCCGAAGAGAGTTCTTTGGAGAATCGATCGACAAGGGACGGAGCCTTCTTGATCTCGCCGGCTACTGCGACGGCCCTCTCCTTCGCGGCGTCGAATTCGGCCCGGCTAGGCAGTCGGCCGAGCGACGTGACAAACTCGTCGGCGTTTCGCGCGATCGCGGCCAAGCCATCCACGTTCGCCATAGCCAATCGGGCAGCTCGATCGTCGGGTGTCTTGGCCAGTTCGATCGCCCGCTCGTACCCAGCACCGGCGATCCCCGATCGGACCGCGTACCACTGGACAGCAAACCCGTTCTCCATGAAGTACACGGGGCTGGATGCAACAAAGAGAAGGAGCGCGTTCATCGAACGTCACTACGCTACCCGCAGAAAGAAAGTGGGCCGAACCATTCGGTCCGGCCCACCGACAGGGACTAGAAGCCGCCGCCTCGAGGGCCGGGAGCGCCGGGAGGCGGCCCAACCTTCTCGAACTCGAACTTTTTGCCGAGCATCGCGGTCCACTGCTTCCTCTGCGCGTCGGTCAGGAGTGCTAAGACCTTGGCCTCTTGCTCCTTGCGTCGCTTCTCCATTTCTGCGGGATCGAACCCCTGAGGTGGTCCGCCCTGGCCGCCGCGGACCTGTCCGCCTTGCTGACCGCCGCGCTGGCCGCCCTGCTGGCCGCCACGCGGTGCGCCCTCAGGTCGGAGCGCTTCCATGATCTGCTGCCGTTGTTCGTCGCTGATCTTGAGTTTCTCAGCCACATCGGGACGAAGCACCGCAAACGCGCCCGCAAGCTGCAGGTCAAGTTCGTGGTACCGCTTGTACTGCTGGTCGTTCAAGACCTCCTTGATCTCGGCGTCGATCTTCTGCATCTGCTCGAAGCCAGGACCACCAGGTCCGCCCTGCGGAGGACCGCCTTGGCCGCGTTGGAATCCACCACCGCCGCCCTGCTGTTGACCGCCACCTTGGCGTCGGTCGCCTTGCGGAGGGCCGCCCGGCCCACCAGGCCCTTGCGGCACGATCTCGCGAATCATCGCGATCTGCGACTCGCTCAATTTGAGTTCCCTCTGAACGTCGGGCCGGAAGAGGATCGCCGGGCCGCTCTGCATTCCGGGACCTCGCATGCCCTGGGGACCGCCCCGAGGAGGTCCGCCCTGCGGCGGTCCGCTCTGCGCCAGCGTCAGGGCCGGCACCACAGCGATCGCCGCGACCAATGTCGTCATCACTTTGTTCATAGCCAATTTCCTTCGAAGGCCAGTGCCTGGTCTTCTATGAGGATTAAGCGGTCCGCAGATGAGGGATCTGTGAGGATTGGGCCAAGCCTTCGACTTTCTTAAGCCGGTGGTAGCAGAAGCCTGGCAAGAGTGCCCTTCCCCACCTCGCTCTCGATCTCGACCCGGCCGTCCATCGCCGTCGCCAAGGCGTCGCAGATCGCCAACCCAAGTCCCGTCCCTCCGGCCGCGCGCCCGCGGTCGGAGTCCGCCCGGTAGAACCGCTCCTTGACGCGGCCCAGGTGTTCCGGCGCGATCCCCTCACCGTCGTCGCGGACTTCAATCGCAATCTCGCCCTTCCCGGTCAAACGTGAAGAGAGGCTCACGCTGCCCTCGGACGAAACATGGCGCAAGGCGTTGGACAAGAAGTTCGTCGTCACACGCTTCACTGCGTCGGCATCTCCACGAGCGACTACTCCAGATTCCGCAAACCGAACTCGGGAGTCGCGCGCACCGGCGACCACTTCTCGCAAAACAGCATCCACCTCGACAGCATCGCTCGCAAGCCTCAGTGCGCCAGCGTCCGCCCGCGAAAGTTGCAACAGTCCTTCTACCAGTTGCGTCATCTCGTCCGCCGCTTTATCGATCGTTCGAAGCGCCTCCGTCTTCTCGCTCTCGCTCGTTTGCTGCGTAAGCGCTGAACTCGTCACAAGTTTCACACGACTAAGCGGCGTGCGCAACTCGTGCGAGGCGTCGGCTGTAAAGCGGCGTTGCCTCTCGAAGGACACATCGAGACGCTCGATCATCCCGTTGAACGTTCTCGCGAGTTCCGCAAGTTCGTCGTCGCCCTGGACCGCGAGGCGCCTTCCTAAGTCCTCTGCCCCAATCTCCTTCGCGGCCTGCGTCACATCCTCTACGGGCTTGAGAGCCCGACGCACGAGTACCGTTCCTCCGGCGACCGCGACCAGCACGGCGACAGGAAGCAGCAACAAGAGGACTGTCCTCTGCTGCGCAATGGCGGCTTGGGCATCCGTCAGATCGCGGCCGAACTGTACGACCTGCCATCCTCCGCCTGGCATGTCTCGACGTGCCGAAAGGACCCTGACCCGCCGTCCTTCCGCGTCCTCCGTCCGAATGTCCAGCCCGCCCTCCCTGGCGGCCTCAAACCCATCGGAACTCAGCACGGGCCGGTCGTCCGGAGCGATCACGCCCCCGTCCGGGCCGATCGATCGCGGCGAGAACTCGTCCGCCCTGGGCATGGGCGCCTGCCGGGCCGGAGGCCCTCCCTGCCGTCTCGGGCCTCCGGCTTCTGGCGGCAATGGGCCACGCATCCTTTCGGAGATCTGCAGCAGATCGCGGTCGATGTTGCGCAAGACTGCCTGCTCAGTCAGCAAGGCGGCCGTCGTCCCGAACGAGACCAGCACGACCAGCAAGACGGCCGCGTTCCACAGGACGAGCCGCGTTCGAAATGACTTCATGACTTCAGCACGTACCCCAGCCCGTGCACGGTATGAATAAGTTTGGGCTCGAAACCTTCATCAATCTTGCGCCTCAGCGATACGACATGAAAGTTGACCGTGTTCGGAAGCGAACGGTCGTCGTTCCACACCCGCTCCAGGATCGCCTCCCTCGTGAGCGTTCGACCGGCGTTCCGGGCCAACGCCTCGAGCAGGTCGAACTCGCGGGGCGTCAGATCGATCGACCGCCCTCCGCGTGTGACCCAGTGCCCCTTAGTATCGATCACAAGGTCTGCAATCGAGATCAAGTCCGCCTTCTTCGACGACTCCCGACGGCGCAAGGCCCTCAAACGCGCCAGGAGTTCCTGCACATCGAACGGCTTGACCAGATAGTCGTCCGCACCAGTGTCCAAGCCCGCGACCCTGTCGTCGATGGTGTCTTTCGCCGTCAGCATGAGCACAGGCGTCTCGACGCCAGAACCACGGAGACGGCGACAGACTTCGAACCCGTCGAAGCCGGGGATCATGACGTCGAGCACGATGAGGCCATAGGGCTCTGCGATCGCAGACTCGACGGCTTCCTGCCCGCTGCCCACCGCCTTCACGCGATAGCCCTCTTTCGCCAACGCCTTCGAAAGCTCCCTCGCAAGCACGGCATCGTCCTCGACGACCAAAACGCGCATCTCGCGTCATTCTGGCTTCAATTCATGAGGATCCCGTGAGATCCAAGACCTGTGCTGCAACTCGCCAACCGCCAAAGAGGACAAGAATCTGGCGCAGCCTAAACGAAAACGGCCCGCAGGCCTTGCCTGCGGGCCGCTCCATTAGGAGAGACTACGCCTTTTTCGACTTGCGTCGTCGCAGAAGCGCGACGGCACCGAGGCCGAGCGCGGCGAACGTCGCCGGCTCAGGGACCGGAGCCGTGATCAGGTCTGTCACGAGGAAGTTCGCGTTGCCGCCCGTCACGCCCGCGATGTTGCTCGTCCATCGTCCAGCGAAGTCCACGCCCCAGCCGTTGGCGGGACCGCCAGAAGCAGTCACAGCGTCAAAGGCAGGCTGGTTCGTCGCGCCGACTTGGCCCGAGAACCGCATCTCGATGGTCAGGTGACCGCCAGCGTACGTGTACGGCGTGTTGAAGTTGATCGCCGGACCGAACGGGTTGGGACCAACGCCACCTGTGAAGTCGTTCGCATTGAACGTCAGTCCACCGGAACGCACTTGCGTCGCCGCACTTGTGAAGTTCGAGGCGAACGTGTTGCTCATGGCTGAAGGAGCCACGCCAGGGCCGACAAAAATGTTCCACGTCGCGAACGACGTACTGATCGTCGGCCAAGTGGCCGCGCCATTGTTCATGCGAAAACGCATGCCCACAATGTTCTGACCGACCGCGCCGGAGAGTTGACCCGACGAGATGCTCAATTGGAACGTGCGACCTGCCGTAGCGGTCGAAGTGAGCGAGAACACACCGTCACCCTCGACGCCGGCGAGACTGTTCGGAACAACGATCGCAAACGCGGATCCCGAAAGCCCCAAAAACGCTAGCACTGCTAGTCTCTTCATTTTCACTAACCTCCTGAACAAAATATGGACCCCAAGGTCCTTGCCCCCCACAGACCCTATCTTGACACGGACAGGCAGTTTTGCGCCCGGTAATCCTACGGGGATTCCTCGAACCGCCACAGACCCCAGACGTGCTCACCCTCC
>CAZGXW010000002.1:96511-104373 GCA_964529975.1 uncultured Fimbriimonadaceae bacterium | reverse complement strand
GGCGACAACAAGGGCATGGTCGGTATCGGCCACGGCAAGGCGCGCGGCATCCCCGACGCCATCAGCAAGGCCGAAGAGGTCGCCCGCAAGAGCATGTTCAAGGTCGAACTGATCGGCAACACGATCCCGCACGAGATCCGGTCGACCGCAGGAGCGGCGACCGTGGTCCTCAAGCCGGCTTCGCCCGGTACGGGCGTAAAGGCTGGTAGTGCGCTGCGCCACTGTCTCGAAGCGGCCGGTGTGCACGACGTGCTCGCCAAGTGCCTCGGCAGCCGGAACCCCGTGAACATCGCGCAGGCGACAGTCAAGGCTTTCCGCCAACTTCGCTCGCCCGAGCAGATCGCGGCGCGACGCGGCGCGAAGGTCGAGGAGCTCGTCCCCTGGCTCGCGAAGGCGCGCAAGGAGGAGGCGCATGCTTAAGATCACGCTCGTCAAGAGCCCAATCGCCGGTAAGCCCGTCAACCGCAAGACCGTTGCAGCGCTCGGCCTGCGAAAGACAGGGCGCACGGTGTACCACCAGGACTCGCCTTCCATCCGAGGCATGATCCACAACGTCGCGCACCTGCTCAAGGTCGAGACCGTTGATGCTGCGCCAGCCAAGTCCAAGAAGGCGAAGACTGGCATGACTGTCGTTTTCACGCCCGAGCCAAAGGCCAAGGTTGAAAAGCCGAAGCCGGTCAAGAAGAAGGCCGCTCCGGCACCCAGGCCCGCCGCTCCCAAAAAGGAAGAGGCGAAGCCCGCCGCCAAGAAGCCAGCCGCAAAGAAGCCGGCTGCCGCCGAAGCGAAGCCAGCGGCGAAGAAGCCTGCCGCAAAGAAGGTGGACACCGACCGCAAGTCGTTCGGCCAGATCGGCAAGACCGCCAAGAAGAAATAGGAGCCAACACAGATGTCACTGCACGAACTACGACCGCCCAAAGGCTCGACGAAGCGCAAGAAGCGCATCGCGCGAGGAATCGGTAGCGGCAAGGGCAAGACCGCGACGCGCGGCACCAAGGGACAAAAAGCGCGCCGGCAGATCAACCCGATCTTCGAAGGCGGCCAGACAGCAATCCACCGCCGACTTCCGGTCAAGAAGGGCTTCCGCAACGTGAAGCACCTCGAGTTCGCGATCGTCAACCTCGACGACCTCGAGAAGCATTTCGCCGCCGGCAGCGACGTCACGCCGGAGGCGCTCATGCAGAAGGGTGTGATCGGCGGAATCAAGGACGGTGTCAAAGTCCTCGCATTCGGCGAACTGAAAAAGAAGCTGAAGGTCCAAGCGCACGGCTTTAGCAAAGCGGCTGCAGAGAAGATCCAGGCCGCGGGCGGTGAGGTCGTAACCCTGTGAGCCTCGGCGGCGGAGTCGGAGACAAGGGCCTGAAAATGAGCCTGGCGGACACGCTCCGCCTTGCCTGGGCCGATCCTGACCTTCGCCAGCGCCTGATGTTCGTCCTGTTCATCTTTGGCGTCTACTGCCTCGGCATCCAAGTCGCCGTTCCCGTTCCCGGGTTCGCCCCCGACCGGCTCGAAGAGTTGGTCAAGAACAGCCCGTTCTTCCAACTCGTGACGACCCTCGGCGGCGGCGCGCTCAAACGGTTGTCGGTCTTTGCGCTCGGCCTCGGCCCCTACATCAGCGCGTCGATCATCATGCAAGTGCTGACGATGACCACGCCGGCGTGGAAGAAGGAGTTGCAAGAGGGCGGCGAGTACGCCCGACGCCAGCAGAACCGGAGGACGCGCATCCTCACGATCGTCCTGTGCGTCGCCCAAGGACTGGCGTTCCTTCAGTACATGGGCCCGGCAGTCGTCGGCACACTCTCCGTCTTCGACAAGGCCGTCATCACGATCTTCTGGACCGCTGGCGCGATGTTCTTACTCTGGCTCGGCGAGCAAGTGAGCGAGAGAGGCATAGGCAACGGCGTTTCATTGATCATTTTCGCGGGCATCGTGATCTCACTGCCCAACGTCGGCCAGTTGGTCATCAACGCGGTCCGCGACGGCATCGCGTCGTGGTTCCAAGTCGGTCTCGTGGTCGCAATGTTCCTCGCCACGACGTGGTTCATCGTGATGTTCACGATCGCCCAGCGGCGGATCCCTATCCAGCACATGCGCCGGAACTTCGGCACCAAGGCCGTCGGAGGCAAGACGAGTTACCTGCCGATCTCGGTCAATATGGCGGGCGTCATCCCTGTCATCTTTGCGATCGCGCTCATCTATATGCCCTCGCAGGTGCAGACCATGTTCCCGGCGAACAGCGACGCGCACGCTTTCCTGCAGAAGATCAGCGACTTCTTCGTCCCTGACTTCTCCAACTGGAAGGGATGGGTCGGTGCGCTCGTGTACATGGGCATGATCTTCTTCTTCACGTACTTCTGGAACGCGATGATGTACAACGTCGAGGACATCGCGAACAACCTGAAGAAGGCTGGCTCCTATATCCCTGGCATTAGGCCAGGAAAGCAGACAAAGGACTTCCTCGACCGCGTCGTGTCCAACGTCACCTTCGTCGGTGCGCTGTTCCTCTCGTTCGTCGCCTTGACCCAGTTCATCTTCCCGCTCATCATCAACCTACCGAGCCTTGGATTGATCGGCGGCACGTCGTTGCTCATCATGGTCAGCGTCGCACTGGAGACGATGCGGCAGATCGAGGCCAGCATCCTGATCCGCCAGTACGAGGGTTGACGTGCCCACAAACCTCGTCCTGATCGGGCCGCCGGGGGTGGGAAAGGGCACTCAGGCCGCACTGCTCGTCGAACGGCTCGGACTACTTCACCTCGCATCCGGCGACATCTTCCGCTCCGAGATCACCGCAGGAACGGAACTTGGGCTCAAGGCGAAGGCGTTCATGGACCGCGGGGAGCTTGTCCCCGACGACGTCACCATCGGAATGATGGAGGCGCGGTTTACAAGCGAGGTCGCTAAGAAGCGCGGCTTTGTGCTTGACGGGTTTCCGCGCACCGTGGCGCAGGCCGAAGCGCTCGACTGCAAGCTCAAGTCGCTCTCGATCGAGATCACTCGCGTCGTGTCGCTCGAGATCGATGACGAGATCGTCGTCGCCAGGCTGTCGGGGAGGCGGACCTGCCCGAACTGCGGCCGCATCTATCATTTGCAGACCAAGCCTCCAACGGCAGAGGGGCAATGCGACAATTGCGGCGGGGCGCTCCAGGTTCGGGCTGACGACAATCCCGACACGATCCGCAACCGACTTTCCGTGTTCCACGAACGGTCGGAACCCGTGCTCGCGTACTATGCCGGTCTCGGTCGGCTGCACCGCGTCGACGGCGACCGGAAGGCGGAAGACGTCTACTCGGACGTGATCGAGGGGCTCATAGTTTGATCATCCTCAAGAAGGCGTCCGAAATCGCCAAGATGCGAGAGGCCGGTCGCGTCGTCGCGCGAACGATGCGCACCGTCTCGGAGACGATCGTTCCCGGCAAGACCACGCTTATCGAACTTGATGCGCTTGCGGAGAGGCTGATCCTCGAGGCCGGCTGCCAACCCAACTTCAAGGGGTATCGCGGATATCCGGCATCGACCTGTATCAGCGTGAACCAAGTTGTGATCCACGGAATCCCGAGCGAGACCGTGCTCATGGAGGGCGACATCGTCGACCTCGACTTTGGCGCGATCTACGAGGGCTGGCACGCGGACAGCGCATGGACGTTTGGCGTGGGAAGCGTCAGCGAGTCGGCCCAGCGCCTCATGAACGTCACGCGCGAGAGCCTTTTCCAAGGCATCGCCAAGGCGAGGGTCGGGAACAGGCTGGGCGACGTCAGCGCGACGATCCAAAAGTACGTCGAGCGCAACGGGTATTCGGTCGTCAAGGAAATGGTCGGCCATGGGATCGGGCAAAGCCTGCACGAAGAGCCGAGCGTCCCGAACTACGGCAAGCCCGGCAAAGGTCCGATCCTCAAAGAGGGCATGACCATGTGCATCGAGCCGATGGTCAACGAAGGCACGGCGAGGATCGTGACCTTGGAGGACGGCTGGACCGTCGAGACGGCAGACGGTAGACTCTCAGCGCACTACGAGCACACGGTGGCGGTCACACGGGATGGGCCAGAGATCCTGACCGTCGAGTGAGGCTCGAGAGAGGTTTATGGCGAACGGAAGATCAGGTGGCGGCGGTAGGGGCCGGGGCAGGTACGTCCCGCCCAAGCGTAAACAAGACCCCGCGGCAGAGAAAGAAGAGGGCATCGAACTCGACGGCGTGGTGTCCGAGAAGCTGCCCAACGCCCAGTTCAGGGTCAAACTGGACGACACCGGAACAGAGATCTTGGCGTATGTAAGCGGCAAGATGCGCAAGAATTGGATCCGCATCCTGCCTGGCGACAAGGTCAAAGTGTCAATTTCGCCATACGACATGACGCGGGCCAGGATCGTCTACAGGCACAAGAACTAGGCGGGGCCGAGAGTCCCCCGGTAGCCTGGGACAGGTTGGCCGCTGGTATAATTCCCCCTTGCGCCAGGCAAGGCCACGCCTGGCCGTCCGTGGGCCTGTTTCAGCCTACAGACGACTCTGCCAGAACGAAGGATTCGCAGGACAGGACGGTACGAAGAAAGTGAAAGTCAGGACCAGTGTCAAGAAGATTTGCGACAAGTGCAAGATCATCAAGCGCAAGGGTGTCGTCCGCGTCATCTGCATCAACCCCAAGCACAAGCAGAGGCAAGGCTAGGAGCAACCCAGGTTTATGGCGCGTATCGCAGGTGTCGATCTTCCCAGGGACAAGCAGGTCCTCTATGCCATCCAGAGCATCTACGGACTTGGCCCCAAACGGGCCGGTGAAGTGATCGCAAAGTCGGGCGTCCCCCCGACCACGCGGGTCAAGGACCTCACCGAAGACCAGATCGGCCACTTGCGCGCCGTCATCGACAGCGACTACGAGGTCGAAGGCGACCTTCGCCGCGAGATCTATTCGAACATCCGCCGACTGATGGAGATCGGCAGTTATCGCGGACTTCGCCACCGCCGAGGGCTCCCCACTCGCGGCCAGCGCACGCGCAGCAACGCCCGAACGAGGAAGGGCAAGCCAAAGACCGTCGCCGGCAAGAAGAAGGCGGCCAAGTAACGAGTTTCAAACATGGCTAGGAAGCAGGCAGTCAAAGGAAAAGCGAAGGAAAAGCGGCAGGTCGCACACGGCCAGGCGCACATCCACGCGACCTTCAACAACACGATCGTCTCGATCTGCGATCCCCAGGGCAACGTCCTGTGCTGGTCGAGCGCGGGCCACGTCAACTTCAAAGGAAGCCGCAAGGGTACGCCGTTCGCCGCGCAACTCGCCGCCGAAGACTGCGCCAAGAAGGCGTCCGTCTACGGCCTTAAGTCGGTCGACGTCGTCATCACAGGGCCAGGCGCAGGACGCGAAACGGCAGTAAGGTCGCTCAGCGCCAACGGGCTCGCCGTCAAGACCATCAAGGACGCCACCCCCGTCCCGCACAACGGGTGCCGACCGCCCAAGAAGCGACGCGTCTGACGCAAAGATCAGGAGAGAACCCCGCACACCATGCCCCACATCCAGACTCTCGAAACCACCAACGAGTACACACGCTTCGTTTTGGAGCCGCTCGAGCGCGGCTTTGGCCAAACCATCGGCAACGCGCTTCGCCGCGTCTTGCTCAGTTCGATCTACGGCGCGGCCCCCGTCGCCGTGAAGATCGACAAGGTCCTCCACGAGTTCGCCCCGATCCCGGGAACGAAGGAGGACACCACCGAGTTCTTGCTGAACCTCAAGGACCTCGCGATCAAACTCGACTATGAGGACACCCCGCCCGAAGAGGTCGTGCTGAAGATCGACGTGAAGGGGCCCGGCCGCGTCACCGGCGCGGACGTGCAGTGCCCCGAGGGCGTCGAGATCGTGAACCCTGAGTGCTATCTCGCCACGATCAGCGGACAAGGATCGAACCTGACCGCAGACATCTTCGTCGGCTACGGCACCGGATACGTGCTCCCCGAGCGACAGGAGAAGTACAAGGGCATGATCGGGATCATCCCGACCGGCTCGCAGTTCACGCCTGTGCGCAAGGTCAACTACATCGTCGAACAGACGCGCGTCGGAATGCGCACGGACTACGAGCGGCTCGTGCTCGAAGTGTGGACGAACGGTTCGGTCGCTCCCAACGATGCGGTGACCCAGGCCGCGCACATCCTTGACCGCTACTTCAAGATGTTCTTCGACCTCGGACGCATGGGCCTGATGCTCGACTCCGACCACGAAGAGATCCTGCCAGAGGAGCTCGCCAACATTCCGGACATCAAGATCGAGGAGATGGACTTCTCGCAGCGCACGTTCAATTGTCTGCGGCGTGCCGGCATCCTCAATCTGCGCCAACTCGCCGTCACGAACGAGGCCGAGTTGAACAGCATTCGCGGGTTTGGCAAGAAGTCGCTCACCGAGGTTCGCGACAAACTCAACGAGCACGGGCTCGACCTCAGGGCGAGCAAGGGAAGTTACGTCGGCGTCGACCTGCTCGACGACGAGGGGTTCTGACATGAGGCACAAAGTCGATCGACGAAAACTTGGGCTGCCGAGCGACCAGCGACGCTCGCTCCTCACCAACCTCGCGCGACAGTTCGTGCGACACGGCTACACGCACACCACGCTCGGCCGCGCGAAGGAACTCCGCCGCATCGTCGAGCGCCTGATCACGCTCGGAAAGGAGGACTCGGTGCACGCACGTCGCGAGGCGCGCAAGATCCTCGTCGGACATTCGGGCAGTTCGGCCAAGCCGGAGATCATCGCAGGTAAGTCGGACTTTGAGAAGATGCAGGTCCTCCAGGAGCGCAGCCTCCTCAACGGAGAAGACCTCGTCGCGCACCTGTTCGACAACGTCGCACCCAAGTACAAGGACCGAAACGGCGGATACACCCGCTTGACGCGAACGGGCGTCCGACGCGGTGACGCGGCGCCGACCGCAGTCCTCGAACTTGTCGACTAAACAACGAGTTAAGTTCGTCGTAGCGTACGACGGATCTGAGTTTCGCGGCTGGGCGCCGCAACGTGGACAGAGAACGGTTCACGGCACTTTGACAGAGGCGGTTCGCCAGGTCTCGGGCGAGGATTGCGAGATCTACGGTGCAAGCCGGACGGACAGCGGGGCCAGCGCACTGGGACAGGTCTGCCACTTCGATTGTGGCGTTCCGATCCCCGTCGAGCGGTGGCCGAGGGCGCTCAACCAGATCCTCCCCGAGGATGTCAGCATTGTGAGCGCGGCCCACGTCCCGAAGGAGTTCAACAGCCGGTTCTGGGCGGAAAAGCGGTGGTACCGCTACCGCATCCAGACAGGTTGGCGAGACCCGCACAGGGCTAGGTTCGCTTACTACTACGGAGCGAAGGATTTGGACGTCAAGGCGATGCGCAAGGCCGCAAGGCAGTTCGTGGGTGTCCACGACTTCCTCGCATTCAGCCAACTCGTCGAGCCCGGACGCAACACGGTGCGGGAGATCTACGAGTTCCAAGTCCGCAGAGTGCGCGACGAGGTATGGATCGACGTGGTCGGCAGCGCGTTCGTGCGAGGCATGATGCGCCGGATGAGCGGAGCGCTCTGGGACGTGGGGCGAGGCGCGAAAGGGCCGGACGAGATCGGCAGGCTCCTCAAGAAGAGGGTCAAGTCTGAGATCGAGTGGCCGACGGTTCTGCCCGCTTGCGGGCTGACCCTGATGAAGGTCTACTACGGGCGACACCCGTACGATAGGCGGAAGGAAAGAAGGACGCCGGAAGACGGCGACGACGAATAAGAGACAGTTTGGACAGGACAACGGAAATGAACAGGACGACGACAGCGAAGCCGGATACGATCGAGCGGACGTGGCACCTCGTGGACGCCACGAACGTCCCCATTGGTCGCCTCGCGGCACAGGTGGCCCAGGTACTGCGCGGCAAGCA
>CAZGXW010000002.1:36778-96501 GCA_964529975.1 uncultured Fimbriimonadaceae bacterium | reverse complement strand
GCAAGCACAAACCGACCTTCACGCCGCACATGGACTGCGGCGACTTTGTGGTCGTGGTCAATGCAGCAAAGGCGGTATGGACCGGTACCAAAGGCAAGGAACTGATCCACCACCACACGATGTTCCCCGGCGGTCTCAAGAGCAAATCTCGCGAGGACTACCTCGCGGAGAAGCCCGCCGAACTCGTCGAGAAGGTCATCTGGGGCATGCTCCCCAAGGGGCCGCTCGGCATCAAGACGATCCAGAAACTCAAGGTTTATGCGGGCGCTGAGCACCCGCACGCGGCGCAGAACCCCAAGCCGCTCGATATCTCGAAGAAGTAACGACCATGGCAAGACCCAAGAAGAAGGCAATGTACGCGACCGGGCGCCGCAAGTGCGCCATCGCCCGAGTGTGGCTCGAGCCCGGCGACGGCAACATCACCGTCAATGGCCGCGAGTTCCGCGACTACTTCCGCAGACCGGTGCTCGAGATCGCCGTCGAAAGCCCGATCAAGCACATCGCGATGGAAGGCAAGTACAACGTCAAAGCCACGGTCCGCGGCGGCGGAATGAGCGGCCAGGCCGGCGCAGTCCGACTTGGTATTTCTCGCGCGTTCCTCGAAGTCGATGAGGAACTGCGAAAGCAGTTGCGCGCCGGTGGGTTCCTGACCCGCGACGCGCGGGTCAAAGAGCGCAAGAAGTACGGCTTCAAGAAGGCCCGCCGCGGGTTCCAGTTCGTCAAGCGCTGATTCCGCGCTTACCCTTTGTCCAGCCCCGACCGAGCAACCTCGGTTGGGGCTTTCTTGCGTTTTCGCGAGAGGTTCTCTTGACACAGGACGGTGGTTTGTGCTGTACACTGGCGGCATGGCGGCATGGCGGCATGGCAGGCTGTGGTTAGGGGTGACCGTTTTGATGGCGGCTCTCACGGCTCAAGCAGGCGTCGATATCGATCTTGATAAGCCCGAATACTGGTCCAGCACGAACTCGCGGGTCGTCGGTAACGCAGTAGTCAACGGCACGACGCTTGGAATCATCGAGGCCCGGATCCGCATCGGCAACGATGTGGTCTGGTCGTGGGTCGCGTTGGACTGGCCGATTCAGATGTATCTGCCGGTCGTTTGGCAAGCGGTCATGTTCGACTCGACGCGTTGGCCGAACATGAGCAATCTTACGGTCGTGTTCGAGGTCAAGACGACTGACAACTCCAACTGGCAGTCAGCCTCCCACACAAAGTACGTCAAGAACGCTGTCGGTCTTTACACCGACCCGGACTTACAACACCCTGGAATTGGAATCTTGACCCAGGAGTATGGGTCGATAAACTACGGAGTCACGTATCGCCACGATTGGACGATTGGATTCTACTTCGATGACGTGCTCACGATGAATGCCCTGGATCTCAACGTACATGGACTCAGAGACTGTCACTACGATGGAGACGAGGCAACGAACACCGATGCAGGCCAGGGCCGAATCTTTCCGAACGACTATACAACTGAATTCGCTTCAAAAATAGGTACAGGGCTCCCACCTTTCAACTCGACCAAATGGCCCGCAATCAACTTTATGCACCTGAACGCTTGCGAGTGCGGGAAGGGGTCGTGGAGCGAAGTCCTTTTCCCCAACAAGAATTATTACAGCGCTAACCAGATTGAAAACCAAGCGGTGCTGGCTTACAAGTGCTTCACGCTCGATACTGAGCACGACGACCACTCCCAGTACTTGATGGAGAAGTTGACCGCTGGACGGACTGTTCTGCAGGCCGCCCAATACTTAGTGGACTGCGAAGAGATTCAAGTCAAAACGAACGAAAACGACTTTTTCAGCCGACTGTTGACGGAAGCCGACATTGCTGTTTTTGGCGACGGGAACACACGACTTACGACCGTGTACACAGGGGACAGTTCCAATCCAATTGGCTGGTATCGCATCGCCCCGGGGCCGCCGGGAGGTGGACTTCTTTGAGGCTATCACATCTGCGCATTGGTTTTCCGATAGGGTTCGTACTTGTCTGTACTCTAAGTTCGACGGCTTGTAAGCCAATAGAGCCGCAACCTGAGACATTGCAGGCCTCATGCTTCTCACTGGCGTCGCGTCTCGGTATGGATTCAGAGGGCAGCGTGACTGTCGAGGAGTCCGCGAAGTTGATCGAAATTCAAAAGGGTGAGTTGCACTGTGCCTACACTCATGAAGGCGATTTGAAGCGGATCCAGAACTACGGTCTACGGGAACGACCAGATGGAAGTGACGTGCAAGTGATAGATACTGCGACGGCACGTGAAATCGCAGCACGAGCAATGGTAGAAATCGACGAAGATCTCGAGGAAGGAACGGTGGTGAGTCCCACTCCACCCTGGGAGGGGGACACCGTTCTGGTAAGTGTGATATCTGAGCCGACTGCGTACGGCCACGCTACCCACGGTTTCGCTGGGCGCGTCGAGATTCGGATAAACCGCTATACAAGCAAGGTCGCAGCAATCGTGCGATTGAAGGGAGGCACGTGCGATCCGCCAAACATCCAGATTTCAGAGTCCGAAGCCAAACGAACAGCGGAGCAGGCCTGGGCCAGGCGCGGCGACGATCGTCAGGGAGTCAAGGTCAAGATGAACCTCCAGTACTACGTCCCGGACGGCGACGAGGCAACGCCGCAAGGCCTGTTCTATCGGTCTCGGAACCGAGTGAGGCTTTGTTGGGTCGCGGCTTACTACTTGGATCTTCGCGGGCCGAATGGCGACGGCCCCATCAAGCCGATTGGTGACGTTGCAATCGACTCCGAGACGGGCGAACTCCTGTCCGTACCGGATTGAGCCAAGGCCATAGGGCGGAGGTTCACGGAGCCCGGGACTCGGTGTTGGATTAGGCCGCATCCCGGCTCGCCCTTAACCAGTAGACTCCTTCACAGCGGGTCATGAGCGTCGTCGTCGAGCCTCCGAGCACACCCCAAGAGTGCCCGCCTCTCTGGCGCAACCGCAACGTCCTCAGCCTCCTCCTTGTCGCCCTCCTGGCCGAACTCGCCTACGCCGTCCTCAACATCTCGGCAATGCCGGTCTATCTCAAGAACGACCGGGGCTTCCCCGAAGGCACCATCGGCCTCATCATCGCCACCTTCCTCCTGGCCGAGGCCGTGTTCAAGGGGCCGATGGGTTCGCTCGCCGACCGGTTCGGCCGCAAGCGCCTGATGGTGATCGGCCCCCTGCTCACGGTCCTCACCGCCCTGGGCTCGCTGTTCATTCCCCGCGGAATAGGTGACGCTGAGTCCGTCGCGTTCTTCGTGTTGCGGGCCGTGGACGGGGTCGCGGTGGCCATGCTCTGGCCCGCCGCGTTCGCGCTCATCGGCGAGATGGTCTCGGAGAAGCGCAAGCAGGAGGCAATGTCCCTGCTCAATATGTGCTACCTCGGCGGAGTCGCGCTCGCGCTCCTCGTGGGCGGTATCACCGACGACCTCTTCGGTTCGATCACGGCCAAGACAACCGGCCAACACGCGCCGAGCCTCTACCTGGCCGCCGGACTCTGCGTCGTCGTCAGCGTGTTCGCCTATATGCGCTTGCCCAGTGGGCGAATCATGCGCGAGCAGGCGCGGCAGGCCAAGATCGACGGCACGCGCAGCACGTCCGAGATCGTGCAGATGTTCAGGACTGCCGCCAAGATCCCCGGCTACCTGATCTTAGGCGCCCTTACCTTCATGGGCGTGGGCTTCCCTCTGGCCGTGTTCAAACTCTTTGCCTTCGACGAGTTCCAGATGAGCGGCACAAAGTTTGGCGGCCTGATGCTGCCGGCGCTCATTGCGATGGCGGTGCTGTCTCCGTTCATGAGCAAGTTTGGTGAGAAGATCGGTCGGCACCGGGCGGTCCACGTCGGGCTGCTGCTGTGCGCCGCCGGCATGTCCGTCGTTGCGCTCGGCGCGTTCATGCCAAGCATGCGCAACCTGCTCCTTCTTGGTCTTGGCGGGATTCCGGTCGGGTTGGGCTTTTTGCTCACGATCCCGGCCTGGTACTCATCTGTCAGCGAGATCGACCCGGTCAGGCGCGCGGCCGACATCGGGGCGGTCATGACCGCGCAGGGCCTGGGCGCGATCGTCGGCTCGATGCTCGGAAGCCAGGCCTACGAGCGGCTCCAGGGCAAGTCGCACTTCCTTGGCCTGGAGATCGACCAGTCGTTCGCCCACTATTCGCCCTTTGTCGGATGCGCGGTCTGTGTGCTGCTGGGCTGGCTGCTGAGCCTGGCCTTGCTTCGCCACCGGGCCGAACCGTGACTTTGGGCTTGCGACTTTCGACGGGTGCCCAGTGGCCGGCCCGTAGGTAACCTGACGACCGACTCATGGCCACGCGCATCGGCATCAACGGCTTCGGCAGGATCGGACGCCTGACCCTCCGCACCATCCTCGAACGGCACCCGAACGACTTGGAAGTCGTGGCGATCAACGACTTGGTTCCGGCCGACGCGAACGCCCACCTGTTCAAGTACGACACGGTCTACGGCACGTTCAACGGCGAGGTCGGCGAGAAGGAGGGCGCGATCACGGTCAACGGCAAGACGATCAAGGTCTTCGCCGAAAAGGACCCCGGCGCCATAGATTGGTCGAGCCAGGGCGTGGACATCGTGATCGAGAGCACCGGGCTCTTCACCGACGCGACGAAAGCGGTCGCCCACAAGAAAGGCAGCGTCAAGAAGGTCATCATCTCCGCGCCCGCCAAGAACGAGGACGTCACCATCGTGCTCGGCGTGAACGACGGGATGTACGACCCGAGCAAGCACCACATCGTGAGCAACGCGAGTTGCACCACCAACGGTCTCGCCCCTGTCGCCAAACTGCTGCACGAATCGTTCGGAATCGCCAAGGGCCTGCTCACGACCGTCCACGCCTACACCAACAGCCAGGCGACGGTGGACACGGCCAAAAAGGGCTTGCGCGACTCGCGCGCCGCAGCCGAGAACATCGTGCCATCCTCGACCGGAGCGGCCAAGGCCGTCGGGCTGGTCATTCCCGAACTCAAGGGCAGGTTCACGGGCATGGCGTTCCGAGTCCCGGTTCCGACCGTCAGCGTGGTGGACTTCACCGCGACCCTCAAGAAAGAGGCGAGCGTCGAAGAGGTCAATGCCGCCGCGAAGCAGTACGCCGAAGGCCCGATGAAGGGGATCCTTCAGTACTGCGACGAGGAACTGGTCAGCAGCGATATGCGCGGCAACCCGCACAGTTCGATCTTCAGCGCGGTCGACACCGTTGCGATCGAGGACATGGTCAAGGTCGTCGCATGGTACGACAACGAGTGGGGCTACTCCTGCCGCACGGCCGACCTTTGCCACTTCATGGCTGAAAAAGGGCTCTAGAGAAGTTTGGAGGGCGCGGCTCCGTCCGCGCCTTTCGTTCTTGCCATGGCTCCTTCAGGTGGTACCCAAAACCATGCGTCGACTAGCGACGTATCATCTCAAAGCGATGTCCGACGGCCTCAATACGGACGAACAGGTCGATGCCACCAAGGTCGCCAAGCGCAAGGACATGGACTCCCGCTTCCTGGCGGGGTGCATGACGATCGCTGTCATGAGCCTGGCCGTGTGGTTCCTGACCTGCTGGCCGTTCTTCGCCCTCCCCGTCCATCAGAAGTCTGCCCTAGGTCAGGCGTTCCTGCTCGGCCCGGTCCCGGCCCTGCTAATCGGCCTGGTCCTCGTCAGAAAAGTGGGCCTGGAGGCGGCGACCGCGCTCCTGGGAGGGTCGTTTGCTGCAGGAGTTTTCATGTACTTGCACCTGGGCAACCTGATGCTGGGCAAGTACGCCGCGGACGCCAACGTACCGGTTCCCGACTACTCGGACTCCTGGGCCTGGCTGGTCCCGCTCGGCTGGTGCCTGGCGGTGGCCTCGGCCGCCTTCCTAGTCCTCCCTAGGCGGGAGACCCAGGATGAGGCTGGGCCAGGTTCCAGCCGACAATAGGCTTAGCCTTGGCCTACAGCAGCATCGACCAATACCGGAAGAGTTCCGTCAGTTCTGCCTCGCCCCTGCAACTCGTCGTCATGCTCTATGACGGCGCCCTCAGGTTCATGGAAGCGGGCAAGCACGCGATGGCCAAGCGCGACGTCTTCACCCAGAACGACAATATCACCAAGGCCCAGCGCATCGTGAGCGAACTTCTGAGCACGCTCGACATGGCCCAAGGCGGAGAGGTCGCGAAGAACCTCATGTCCATCTACACGTACGTCTACGACCGTCTGGTTGAGGCGAACATCGAGGACAAGACAGAGATTGTCGATGAGTGCATCCAGATTCTGAGCGAACTCCGCGAGAGTTGGGTCGAACTCGAAAAGCGCTCCCGGGCAGGAGGCACCAATGCTGCCTGAGACCCGCGCCAAGCTCACGGCGGAGAGGCTGCTCCTCCTTACCGAGTCATTGGGCGAGGCCCTAGTGGCCGAGCGATACGACGAAGTACCGGGGCTCATCGCCTCACGCCAGAGTGCGCTCGACCAACTGGGGACGATGAAGATCGATGCGATGGCCCGAGCCATCTTGGAGCGGGTCACGAAGGTCGAGTCCGACCTCGTCACGCTCATGCGACGCACACAAAGCGAGGATATGAACGAATTGGCGCGGCACTTCCAGGGCGCCCAACAGGTCAAGGCGTATCGCAACCCCCACGATCCGCGCCGTCTGCTCAGGACAGGCTAGCCACGAATTGAGAGGGCCCTCGCCTTGCGGCGAGGGCCCTCTTTGCTTTGGAGAGGGTCTGACTGCTTACGAGCCCACGAACAACTCGATGTAATCGAGGTTGAGCGTGAACTGGGACGGCCTTGCGCCCGCTCGTCGGAGCGGGTCATGGACGCGGTAGGCGACCCTGACTTGGCCAGCGCCGTTGACATACTTGGCGACGTTCGTCGTCAGGCGTCCGGCTCGGATGGTGTCCGTACCCGGAATGACCTGGTGGGCGCTGACGTACTCGAACTGGCTCGTGTTCCAGTTCCAGAAGTAGATCGTGCCCGTGTCCAAGTTGCCCGCCGGGATGCTCGATTCCAGCACCACCGAGAGCGTGTCGACCGATGCGGCCGGCTCAGCGATCGTGAACTCTGCCTGGACAGCGGCGAAGTAGCCGAGGCCGGGCATGTCCACAGACAGCGCCGAGTAGTACGTGTTGTCCTGCGTCTGGATCTGCGGCAAGCCGCCACCAGCGTGCGATCCCATGATCGTCGAGATTCCGCTCGAGAGGTAGCCGTTGTCGATCGGTGGTGCGAAGAGGTTCTTCGCGCCGAAGCCGGTCGCGATCTCGGTGTAGTGCGGTGTGCCGTTCCAAACGAACGGGTCATTGTCGTCCAGGGTCAGGACGTCCACCGTAATGCCAAGGTCGATGTCGCCTGGCTCGAGCAGGATGCTGTTCAAGTACAGGTCCCGCATGATGTCGAGCGATGGGCCGGGGCCCTCGGTCACATCGACTTCGTCCTTGGTCAGCCAGAACGCGCCACTGATGACTTGGCCGCAGGTGTGCGACGGGCCGACGCACGGATGCACGACGGCGTTGTACGAGTTACGGAGACAACCGGTCGTTTCGCCCTGGAAGTCGATCGCCAGACACGGGTCGTTGGCCGCAAAGGCCGCCGTCACGTCGGACATACCTTCATGGTAGTCGCCGGACGGGTTGTTGTTGTTGCCCATGTCGATGATGAAGTGCCCGTACTCGTGGTACACGACCGTCGAATACGCGGTGTTCACGCACCCTGCGCCTGCGGCGAAGAAGTTGATAGAACTCGCAGAGTAGAACGCGTTACACGCGGAATCGATGTTCACCGTCACCGGGATCTGAATGTCGACCTCAGTGAACGTCGGATTGATCGCTTTGACGAAGTCGTGGATGTACGTCGTGTGGATGAACCCGTCGACTTCGGCCTGCTCGAACTCAGAAAGACCGGTGTTGAAGGTGAACGAGCCTGGGCCGGGAGGCACGAGACCCTTGGTCAGCACGGTCTCAGCGCCAGCGTCGTTGAAGACGCGGGCAGAGGGGCCACGCAGCGTCGCTTCGACCGTCACAGGGGCGATGCCACCGTGCGGGATCGTGAACGCGCCGGCAGCGTCCGAGAACGAAGTTGAACCGCCGATGATCCTGACGCGAACGTCCTTCATCGCCGTCTCGACCGCCGGGTAGGCGGTCGGAATGTTCGGGAACAAGCCGGGCGACGCCCAGCCGGTGACCGTTCCGTTCACGTCGAGGTTGTACACGCCGTTCCGCTTTTCCAGGATCGCGCCAGAGGACGCGTCGACGAACGCCGCGAAGTACTTGGGGTCGGTCTTGCTGTCGTTGCCGACTGCAAACGTCCATGCCACTCGCGTGACGGCGCCGTCTTGCCATGCGGCTAGCACGGGAGTCGTCTTGAGCGAGAGCGACTTGTCCGTCGCACGGACGATGTCTACAGCCCGAGTTCCTGGAATCTGGCCAAGTCGCCTTGCGAGCGAGACGGGCTTGACCTTAGACACAGCGAGCACGAGCGGCGAACCGACCTCGTTGCGGACGAGGAGCGTCACCGCGCCAGCGTCGACGGTCATGCCGAGGGCCTTCTGGTCGTAGTACACCGCCGTGAACTTCCCGTCCATCAACTGGCGAGACCGGCGGTAAACGAAGGTGCTGTTGCCCGGATCCAGCGCCTGTGCGTACTCGTTGAGAAACGCAGCAGCAGACTGCTCCGGTGTGAAGCCGGTCGAGAACGGTGTGCCGTAAATGCGGCTCACGCGCCCGTCCAACATTTCAAACCGGACGTCCGGGAATTCGGCCTTGAGGTCCGCCTGAGCCTTGAGACTTTCCTGCGACGACGCAGGCAATCCAGAGCCTTGCGCCAAGACGGCGCCGGCAAGTGCCAGGACGGACAGGAACGTAGGAATGCGTATAGATGTCATAACGACCCTCTCCGACCCCCTAGTATTCACCTGGATGAGCCTTGAATACAAGCCTAAGGCCGCCTTGGTCGCGTGCGTCCTGGCAAATGTCCGGGGCCAGGCTCAAGTTTGAGCCTGGCCCCGGGGTCGGGTCAGAGCGGCCTTAGGGGGCCGAAGTGATCGTCAGGTGGATGTAGTCGACCTTGAAGGTGAACTGTTGCGACCGGTTGCCGGCCCTTCGGAACGGGTCATGCCCACGGAAGGCCGCTCGGACCGCGCCGCCTGGGCCAACGTATTTGGTCAGGTTGGTGACAAGTTCCGTCGAGTTCGAAACGTCCGACCCGGAGATGACGAACGCGTTCACATACTCGAACTGGCTCGTGTTCCAGTTCCAAAGGTAGACAGTGCCCGTGACGCTCGTTGAGAGCGTTGCGCTGGCTTCGACGCTCACCTTGATCGCCTCGACGTCCGCCGCCGCTTCCACGATCGTGAAGTCGGCCTGCACTCCCGCAAAGTAGCCGAGACCAGGCACCAACTGCGACAAGATGTCGAAGTACGTGTTGTCCGGATCGAGTACTTGCGCAAGCCCGCCGCTTACAGGCGTGCCATAGAACAGCGAGACGCCCGTCGGGTCGTACTCGGTCTGAGTGCTCGGGCCGGAAACCACCCAACTGGTGATCTCCGTCGTCCAAAGGCCGTCGGCGCGAGTGACTTCACCATGGCCCCAGAACGTGAGATCGTCCGAGGGATCGACGGTCACCGAGAAGTAGTCGCCCCATCGACCGCCCGCGTTCGGATTGACGCCGGACTGCAACAGCACGGGAGCTCCCATTGTGCCGAGTGGATCTGTCGACAGTCGCGATGACACGACGAGATCCGAGACGATCGAAGAACTGCTGCGCGTGTACATCACCGAGATCGCGTCGTCCGCGTTCTTGCTGATCGCAGGCATGAAGGCCCACTGGCCCGTTGGAAGCGAGATGTTGCCGTGCTGGATCACGTTCGGCGTTCCGGACACGGGCCAGTTACCCATGTTGATCTCGTACCATCGGACGGCCGCACGGCCTCCGACGCCAACCGTGTGCGCGGCGACCAGGGTCTGGCCTCGCGAGGCGGCGTCCATCGTTCGACCTGCAATCGTGTCCATCGCTCCTGGCGAGGTGCCGCTAGGCGCGGCACCAATGCCGCCATACGAGGCCACTGCCAGAGTCGTCGAGGTCAATGCCGGTGTTGCGGTGTCGAGAGCCGTGAACGCCCATAGTCGCACCGAGGTCGACGTGTTCAGGCTGATCCCATAGACCCTGTTCGTGCCAGGAGTGTAGGTGTCAGCAGGCTGAAGGTTGAACCCGAGACCAGTAGAGGTGAAAGGAACCACGGCCGGTGCCACGTTGCTGTACATGTCCGACGTGTCGATCACAAACGACTGGATGCCGGTGAATCCGCCCGCACCGAACGGGAACATGTTGCCCGAGACGACGAAGGCGTCGCCCGTGTAGCCGACCATCGGATAGTCGAGCCAACTGTTGGTGCCGTTGATGTTCACCGCACTGTTGATCACGAACCGGTTCCATGTGCCGTTCGGGTTTCCGTCGTCGCTCGTCGCGATCAAGATCTGCGAGATCGAGTTGCCCGTGTCGAGGGCGAGGAAGATCAGGATGAATCTGTCGTTGTACTGGTCGTACACCACGCGCGGGTCGAACTGGAACGATGGCGCCCCGAGTCCGCTGAAGAACGTCGAGCTTGACTGTGCAAACGTCTGCGTCCCGTTCGTCTTGTCGTAGAACGCGATATTCGAGTTCACTACCTGGACGACGTGCGTCGTGCCGACAGCCGCGTGGCAGTCAGGCGGGATCAATCCCGTGAACTGAATCCCAGGGAAGAGCGAACCTTGGTTCGCGACTGCCTTGGCTCCGAGGCCGCCAGGGACGAGTCCGTTGGGCAGGCCGTTCGGAATCACCCTGTTGCTGCCGCCCGGAGTTGGCCGGAAACCGCGTTGCTGAATCGAGTTGTCGATCTGCGGGAAGAAACTGTAGGTGTTGACCGCGCCGCCCGACTTGGCGTTGAACGTCTTTCCTGCAGGAATCTTGACCGTCTTGTTGGCCCCCACTTGGGAAAGCCCGACGAACGGCGACTGAGCGTACGAAAACGCGGCAGTGACCGCCAATGCCAAAAGTAGCGGGTATTTGGCTTGCACTCCCGCCTTGTTAGTCCAGTGTCCCATCATCCATCCTCATGCCTGCGGCTGTGCCGCATCCATGAACTCGCCCGCTATTGTACTTCCGGACGAGCCTGGTTGTCCTGTGTCAGACGGGCCAATTGTCGGCTGTCGTTCAGGTTCAAAAGGTACATTTGGGGAATGTTGACCCCCGAGCAGCATGAAGCGCTGTCCAGCGCGCGAGAGCGCCTGGACGCTATCGGAGGTCATCTTTGACCTGGAAGCGCTTCGCTCCAAGATCTCCGCGCTAGAGGCGGAGAGCGGCCAGCCCGAGTTCTGGAACGACCCCAACGCAGCCCACATGAAGCTGCGCGAACTTTCGCGCCTCAAGGGCATCGCAGAGCCCCTCGACACCCTCAAGAAGCGCGTCGAGGGCGCCTTCGAAAGTTACGAGCTGCTCAAGATGGAGCCGGACGAGACGTTCCAGAAGGAGGCTGACGAGGAGACCTCAAGGCTACTTGTGGACCTCGACGCCTACGAACTGAAGACCCTCCTTCGGGGCGAGCACGACGGCCGGAACGCCCTAGTCGAGATCAACGCCGGAGCGGGCGGGTCCGAGGCCTGTGACTGGGCCTCGATCTTGTTTCGACTCTATTCGCGTTGGGCACAACGAAGGGGCTTTAAACTCGAAGTCCTTAGCGAGACGCCGGGCGATGTCACCGGCTACAGGAACATCGCCTTCGAGATCGCGGGGGAGAACGCCTATGGATACTTGAAGTCGGAGACGGGGCCCCACCGTTTGGTCAGGATCAGCCCGTTTGACGCTGCGGCTAGGCGGCACACGAGTTTCGCGAAGGTCACCGTCCTGCCCGAGATCGAGGCGACGGAAGTGGACATCAATCCCGATGACTTGAAGGTCGAGACCTTGCGGGCGGGGGGCGCCGGGGGCCAGCACGTGAACAAGACCGAGAGCGCGGTCCGGATCACACACATCCCGTCAGGCATCGTCGTCACCTGCCAGAACGAGCGGAGCCAGCACAAGAATCGGGCTTCGGCGATGACCGTGCTCGCCGCCAGGCTGGCCGAGATCCAAAGGGCCGAGGACGCCAGCAAGATTGAGGAATTGAGGGGTGACAAGGGCCCGGCCAGTTGGGGGCACCAGATCAGGAGTTACGTCATGCAGCCGTACACCATGGTCAAGGATCATCGTACTGGCCACGAGACCGGCAACGTCCTGGCTGTGCTCGATGGGGACATTGACGGGTTCATCGAAGCCTTTCTCAAGCGTCCCCCGGCCAAATCGGATACATTCATTGAGTAATCGGGGGCCCTGCCGCCCGTCTGACGAGTGCCGCCAGCCATGTGGACCCTCCTCGCAGCCCTAATCATCCAGACCAAGGAGCCGGAGCCGATTATCGTGCCTCCGGCCTCCTCAGAGGCGTTCCAGTCGACTGTGTTCGCGATCCAAGAGGCTGTCGACGCTGGTGACTGGCCGGAGGCTGTTCGCCTGTCCAAGCGGCTGCCTTCTCTCGACCTGACGATCACCTGGGACGAGACTGGCCTTAACGCCGAACAAAAGAAGTCCTTTGCTGAGGCGCGCGACGCCGGGATCGCGGTTTGGACGACCGGGATCGAGGGCTTAAAGGTCACGCTCGCGCCCAAAGGTCGTCTGAAAATCGGTTTCGTTCCCGACCTGCCATCTAACGTCGATTCACCGGGCCCAGCCGGAGCGGTTTACTTCGATTCCCCCGCCGAGGGCGAGCCCGTCCTCGAAGCGGTTTGGGCGCTGGTGAGGACCGAGGACAAGAGGCCGCTCTCGGCGATTGATGTGCGGAACGAGACTGTGTTCGCGATCGGCGCCGCGCTAGGCTTCGCGCGGCAACCTCGTCCGTCCAGCGTCATGTTCCGGACGGAGAACTCCTATTTCCACCAAACGTCGTGGACACTGGCCGAAGCCAGGCTGTTCAAGTCGATCCTGGCGGTCTCAGACCGGATCCGCAAGGAGGTATCTGAAAAGAAAGATCCCAAGATCGGTGCGCCCAGGATCGTCTACAACCCGTCGAAGTTCGAGCCCGCACCCGTCGGCCAAGCCGAGCCGATGATGCTAAGCCTCCAAATCTCTAACCAGGGCAAGGGCACCCTCGATTATCGACTCGTCCCGGATTGCGGTTGCTTCATCATAGGGCGACACCAGCAAGTGTTGGCTCCTGGCGAGACCACAGTCGTCGACATCGCGATCAACACCTTTGAGTTCACGGGCAAGTTGAACAAGTACCTGTTCGTGTACTCGAACGATCCCGAAGCCCCGGTCCGGAAGATCATGCTCGACACGGTCGTGCGACCCGCATACCGGTTCGTCGGAAAAGAGGAGCCAGTGCTATATGTGGACGACAATGGGGCGATCTTCGAAACGACGCTCGTGGTCGAGGCGGAAGCACCCTTCAATATCAAGAAGGTGTCGATAGCCGGCGTTAGCGGTGTCGTCGATTACAAGCCCTGGGAGGGCGAACTCGACTGGCCCGACATCGGAGAAGGGAAGTCGAAGCGAAAGGGCTACAGCATCAAGGTGCTCGTCGCCCCAGGCATCCCAGCCGGGCGAACCCCGATGCAGGTGCAAGTCGAAACGGACAACCCGTTCCTGAAGACTCTAGTAACGACGGTCAATGTGCAAAGGGGCATTGCGACGGTGCCGCTGAGCATCTACTTCGGTCAGATCGAGAAGAAGGAGGCGACGGCGGCCGTCGTCCTAACCCGACCGGGCAAGCCTTTCAAGGTCACTAAGGTCGTGTCCGACACACAGTTCGTTGTTGCGTCGTTCGAGCCGTATCGCGATGGATCAGAGTTTCGGATCGTCGCGAAATTCACGGGTGAGGCGCCTCCAGGAAGGTTTGCCGGAAAGATCACGGTCCACACGGACGACCCCAAGCAGCCCGTGATCACCATTCCCGTCGAAGGCAGCGTGAGATGAAGTCCTTCGTCTGGGCGCTCGCGCTCACCCTGCTTGGCTACTCGGTGGCCGACGGAGTCTCGCAAGCGAAAGTCCACACGTTGATCGTCACCGGGATGAGCGAAGGCTATCTCTCTCCATGCGGATGCGTGAAGCCGATGTCGGGCGGCATCCGCCGCCGGAACACAGCCGTCAAGGAACTTGCGATCGGTGGCAAAGCCACCTTGATCGACACCGGCGCGTTCGTGGCGGGCACAGGGAGGCAGGATGAAATGAAGGCTGAAGCAGTCGCCGAGTCGCTCGGGCTGCTCAAGGTCGCCGCGGTCAACTACGGGCTGGAGGAGGCGCGGCTGGGAGCGGGGATGGCGCAGTCCCTCGAGCGCCTGTGCGGCCATGCGTTGATCGCATCCGGCATCGACGATGCCTCGATCCCGACCAAACGCTTCAAGGCCTCAGGGCCGTTCTTGATCGGCGGGGTCGACCCTCGGACCCAAGAAGTGGGCCGGGCAATCAATGTGTCGGTCCAGCCGATTGGCGCGACCATCGAGGCACTGTTAGAGGAGGCCAAGGCGTCCGGCCTGGTTCCTGTGCTCATGACACGCGGCGACGCCGCACACGCCGAGGCGCTGGCAAGGAGCCACCCTGGGCTGAGACTGATAGCCTGTAACGCCAAGTCTCAGCCGTTCGAGGCGCCGCGCAAGGTCGGCGAGACCTTGATCGTCTCGCCCGGTGAGCACGGCAAGTCGCTCGTAAAGATCGATTGGGACGGCGAGAAGTTCACCGGATACCGAGCGGTCGACCTCGGGCCGGAGTTCGCCGACGACAAGGACGCTCAAGGCGTGTTCTCGGCCTACTTGGGACGCGTGACCCGCGAAGACCTCCTGAGCATGGTGCCGCGCACAGAGACGGACGCGTTCGCCGGGAGCAAGGCGTGTGCGACGTGCCATGTAAAGGAATCCAAAGTCTGGAAAGAGAGCTCGCATTCTCACGCGCTGGCCACTTTGGAGAAAGAAGGCCAAGACCGCGACCCGGACTGCACGTACTGCCACGTGGTTGGCCTCAAATCGACGCAAGGATTCAAGGCGAGGACTTCAACACCCAACCTCGCGGACGTTGGATGTGAGTCGTGCCACGGTCCTTCCAAGGCGCACACCATGAACCCAGCGAAGAACAAACTGCCCAAAGTCGGGCGAGAGTCGTGTATGCCTTGTCACAACACCGAGCACTCTCCAACGTTCAACTTCGACGAATACTGGAAGAAGATCGCCCACTGACCACGTGTGGAGAAACGAGGGGAAAAATCCTCGGACGAGTTTCAATCAACAAGTGAGCCTAACCAGCGCGATTTGTGCAACTCCATAGGCCTTTTCTGCTAGTTTTTGGGACTTGACTCGTAACGCGCTTGGAATGAACAATATCCGTTGTCGCAGTTTGCGGCGAGCACGGAAGCGAGATGATCCAAACATCCATCGAAACTACGGCGGCACCAGCGTTCGAGACACACGAGAAACGGCCGTTCAGTTTCGCTTCTTACGCCGCTGTCGCTTCGAACATTGGTGCGATCGAGGCGAGCCTGCGCTTCGCGCAATCCACCACGCCGTTTCTTGCGATCGTCGGAGCCCCAGGGTGGGGCAAGACGCACATGGTCGAGGCCGTCGCGGCCTACATGCGTCGACAAGGCATCGGTGCGAACAGGCCGACGTCGGCGCTGCAATACGCGAGCAACCCCGAGCGGATTGACGAATCGCTTCCGCTCCTCTTGGACGACGTCCAGGACGTGTGGTCGAACATGCGCACGAAGCAGGAGTTGCGTCGCCTCTTGGAGCAGCGGGTCCGTGCGAAGCGCTGCACGATGGTCACGATCTCTGACAGCGTGTCGCGCAGCGAGGCGCAGCGCTTTCTGCCTTCGAGCCAAGAATGGGGCTTTCAAGCGATCACCCAGCCGTCCCGTGCCGAAAAGGAGCACATCGTGCGGCAGATTGCCGACTCGGAAGGAGTGGCGCTGTCCCGCCCGATCGTCCATTTGGTCTCGCGACACTTGTTCGGGAACGGCCGGTCCATCCAAGGGGCCGTCCACACCTTGAAACTCGTCCGACCTGCCTGGTCGCGCAGGGACGACGTCTGTGAGGCCTGCGGCGTGCTCATGCCTTATATCCATGGCGAAGACGGGTGGGATCCTCGCGACGTGGTTCTGGAAGTCGTGACCCGCGCGTTCGAATCAAGCCCGGTCGATGGAGTGGTTCCAGAGCAGGTCTGCGCCTACATGCTGATCTCAGAAATGGGCCTGAGCGAGTACGACACGGCCACCTTCTTGGGAGTCAGTCCGACGAAGGCCTATGCGATGTCAAACGGGGTCAAGCTTCAACTCGCCGATTCTAGACTAGCGCAGTGCGTCCGGTTTTGCCACGACGCCGTCGTGAGAACGCTCGATGGAGAGATTTGCTAGGTTTTGATCGAATCGCCCGTAATCCTGACAGGCACCCCTGGTAATCCCGGCAAATCTGCTTACGGGCCTGGCAAGTTTCGTGCCGTCACAATCCACGACGGGCAAATGCGCACGCTTGAGGAGTTGGACCTCGTACCCGCGTGGGTCAACCCCGAGCACTTGGTCGCAACGGCGATCCATGTGATGCAGGGGCACAAGATCAATGCCGTAGCCGTGCTTCAGGGCGCGGAACTGTACGGGCTGGTCACCCTCGAACGCGCCTTAGCCATGCCCCGGTATGCGAGGGTCGAGACCATCGTTCAGCCGGTTCAAGTCCGCCTCGACGAAGAGACCCAGGTTCGGACGGCCGCCAAGACGTTCATAGATCATGACGTCATGCACGCTGCGGTGTTCCGAGGCGACGAGTTCAGGGGCTTGGTTACCAGCACGATGCTGCTCCGGGAGATCGGGCAGTCTTGGGATCCCCTCACGTCCCTTCCTTGGAGCAACCGCCTCCGGGATTGGGGGATGGCCGAGCTCAACGCCGGCAACGAGGTCACGATCGTGTTCGTCGATATCGACGACTTCGGCAACTACAACAAGAAGCACGGGCACATCGTCGGCGACCAGATTTTGAAGGAAGTCGCCAACAGGCTTCGGCAGGCGACAGACCGCCACGCAGAGATCCTCGTCCGCTACGGTGGTGACGAGTTCGTGATCGGTACGCGCCTAGACCGGTACGCAGCAGAGCGCAGGTTTGGAGACATCGACGACATGAAGGTCTCGATCGAGTCAGTCCCGGAGCCTGTCCGCGTGACCGTCGGGTTTGCGGGCGGCATGCGATCCCAAGAGCGCGAGCACGCGCACGTCGCCTCGATGCTCGACAACCTGATCAACTTGGCCAGTCAAGACTGTACACGCAAGAAGACGGCAAAACAGGCCGGAGCATCGAGGACTTTCGAGCCTCCTGAGCAGACAGCGGTCGCAGAAGTCGTCGAGCCTGAGGTTGTTGAAGCCATTGTCGAATCGACGAGCCAACTCGAGCCAACCCGAACGGACCCGAACCAATCCAAACGTTCCTTCTCAGTCCGGCTCGTATCGCTGGACGAGGACGACGACACCAAGCCCGTCGCCGTCACCTTGAGCGTCGATGGCCAGGACGGCACCGGTGCGGCCATGCCGGAGCCGGGCCAAATGATGAAGGCTGTCGCGGACGCGGCGGCTCGGGCGATCGAGCGCATCGCGCCAGACGTCTCTATCGAGATCACGGCGACCGTCGTCGACTCTGCATCGGACGGAAGCAAGGTGGTGACCATCGTAGGCTCCTGCTCGAAGGGCAGCCGCAAAGTAGCAATGGCTGGGACCTGCCAGGTCAACCGCGACGTCCACCGAGCAGTGGCGGAGGCGGTCGCCACTGCCTTTGTGTCGATTGCCTAAGGCTTGCGCCCTTCGCTCGAACCGGGCGGCCCGTTCCGTCGTATCATTGAACCATGGCCCCTGAGACCGAAGCGCGGATCAACAAACTCATCGAGCGCCTGCAGGAGGCCGTCCCCCAGGGAGACCAAAAGGTCGAAGCCCTTATCGCCGCCTTAAAGGCAGAACTCAAGCAAGAACGCGCCGATACAGAGGAGCGCGAGAAGACCCTGGCCGCCTATGAGGAGGCATACCAAAAACTCACCGCTCCGGCGAACAAGGTCGGCGTGTTCCTCCGCGACATCGACGGCGAGAAGTGCCTCGTCGCGCTCGGCGACACCGAGTACGTCGCGCTAGTCGACCCGCACCTCGACCGCGCCGCGCTGGTCCATGGCGCCCGAGTCACCCTCAACGACGCCTACGCCGTCATCGGGACGCTCCCCGACGCCCCCACAGGAGCCGTCATCAAGGTCAGCGAGGTCTTGTCCGACGGGCGATTGCGCGTTGGTGCCGACGTCCAAGGCGGCCAAGGCCGCGTCGTCGACTTATCCAGCGCGCTGAAAGGCGACGTCGTCAAATCCGGGGACGAAGTGCGCCTCGACCAGACCGGCCGAGTGGCCATCGAGCACTTTCCCAAACAGGAGACCCGCGACTACTTCGTCGAAGAGGTCCCCGACACGCCGTGGTCCGCAGTCGGCGGTCAAGAGAAGGCGATCGCGCTCATTCGCGAGACCATCGAACTCCCGCTGCTCCATCCAGAGATCTACAAGAAGTTCGATAAGAAGCCGATCAAGGGCATCCTGCTCTACGGCCCACCCGGGTGCGGCAAGACGTTGATCGGCAAGGCGATCGCGCACAATCTCGCGCGCGAATACTCCAAAGAGGCCGGCCAAGAGGTCAAGGAGTACTTCATGCACATCAGCGGTCCGAAGATCCTCAACATGTGGCTCGGCGAGACCGAGCGCATCGTGCGCGAGATATTCGCAACGGCGCGAGAAAAATCCAAAGAGGGCCGACTCGTCGTGATCTTCATGGACGAAGCCGAGTCCGTGCTGCGCACAAGAAGCACGGGTCGGTGGCTGAACATCAGCAACACCGTCGTGCCGCAGTTCTGCGCCGAACTCGACGGCCTGGTGTCGCTGGAGAACGTCGTGCTCGTGCTCACGAGCAACCGACCCGACTACATCGACCCCGCGATCCTGCGCCCCGAGCGCATCGACCGCAAGGTCAAGGTCGAGCGACCCAACAAGGAAGCAAGCCGGGACATCCTAAGCATCTACCTGCACGACCGCTTGCCGTTCGATCCTGCGCTTGTGAAGGAGCAAGGTGGCAACGAGTGCGCGCGCGTCGCGCTGGTCGAGTCCACGCTCGCCCACCTTTGGCGCAAGTCGACGCAGACCGAGTTCCTCAAGGTCGCCTTCCGCAACGGCAACACGGAGACACTGCACTGGAAGGACCTCGTTAGCGGCGCGCTCATTAAGTCCGTCGTCGACCGCGCGAAGGACATCGCGATCCGCCGAGCGATCGCAGAGCCCACCACCGACCACGGAATCAACGAATCAGACTTGCATGCTGCGGTCGAGGCCGAGTACTCCGAGAACGAGATCTTCCCGAAGTCCGACGACGCCCAGGACTGGCTGAAACTGCTCGACTTTGAGCCCGAAAGCGTCGCGAGCGTCAAGCCGGTTCGCGCGGACAAGGGCGCCGACTACGCACGAAGCCGAGTGGTCTGACCTACCAGCCGATCGAAAACGGCACAGTCACCTTGAAGACTAGAGTCTTTTGGAACGACGACGCGTTCGGGTCGCCAAGGATCACAAAGTACTCCGCGCCCTTGTTCCCACCCATACGGTACGACGCGTACCAGTTCCACTCGCGCTCGTTGTAGACCACTCGCCCACCGATCGACTCGAACTTGTTCATCAGCCAGTTGAAGGAGAACACGATCTGGTCCTCCTTCTCTGTGTGGTCGACCGACTGCGCCGAGAGCCCCAACTGCACGCGCTGGACAGGTCGATAGCGCACGCCCAGGCCGACCGAGCGATACGCCGCACCCTGGATCTCACCGATCGCCAGTTCGACTTCCATGTTGCGATATGGGTTGATGTACGGGTACTCGAGGTCGAAGTAGGCCACGCGGTTATGGTCCGCTTCAAAATGCTCGTATTCGGCGCCGAGGCCGATGCCCACGAGGTTCTTGAAACCCATGTTGTAGAACGCGCCGACGCTGCGTCGATAGTGCGCGCCGTCGCGGCGCGTGTAGTCGTTGAAGCCGAGTTCGAAGTCCGCGCCCACGACCGAGCCCGACGAGAACTCCCATGAGCGCTCGAAGTTTCCGTTGACTCCTCGGAAGTCGCGCTCTGGCACGAACCCGATCCGAGGGAAGAAGTCCTCCGTCACGTCGACGTAGTTCAGCGAACCCTGCCACCCGGGGACGTTGTAGAACGTGCCGAAGCCGATAGAAGAGCCCGTTCCCAGCACTTCGTCGTCGGTGGTCACTCCGTCGAAGTACCCCATCCAGTTGCCCATCTGGCGACTGACGTTCATGCGGCCGGCAAAGTTGTCTTCGTCCGGGCGGTGCAGCGTCGCAAACGCAAACGTGTACTCCCAGAACTGGTCGGGGTTCAGAGTGTAGGAACCCGCGAACGTGGCCTGGTTCTCGAAGTCCACAGTGCTCATGACGCCGAGGCGCTGGTTGCCACCAAGGTTCCCGTACACGTTCACGCCCATGTCGAACGTCGGGATGCGCTGGCTGGCGAAGATGCTTCGCCCACGCCCAAAGAAATAGTAGTCGTTCCCTTCTTGGAAGAACGGCCGGGTCTCGTTGCCCAGCCTCTCGAAGTTCGAAAAGTCGAGGTCGAGAACGTCGCCTTCAATGTTGCGGAAGTCCGGGTTGATCGTTCCGACCAGGTTCATGTCGGGCGTGACCGCAGACTTGAAATCAAGGCCGGCGTTCGCTATGTGCTCGCCGGTCTCGTCGTTGTATCCACCGTAAACATAGGGGAGCAACAGGAGCGAACGCTTCAGCGAGACTTGCGGAACCTCGACCCCGGCCAGCGTGTGCACACGCGTCTTGTCTCCCATGTTGGTATGCGAGGTCACCCCGCGTCCTGTCGACGACACGTACCAGTCGAAGTCGAACTTCATGTCGCGCACTCCGCTGGGAGGCATCGGCATGAGGGCCCAAGGAACGCGGACCTCGCCTTCCCACCCCGTTTCAGTCACGCGCGCCTGTGCCTCGACCCGCCCGCTCCATTCTAGTTTCGCAGCGCGTCCTCCGGCGATTTCCAACTGCGTCGCCCCGTTGGCGTTGAAAGCGATGTGGTTCGCATCGTTGTGAAGCCCGAAGGTGTCCAATTGGATCATGAACGCGTCGTTGCCGTCCAGGTCCACGTTGTCACGGAACTCGTCCGCCGAGATCTTGCCAGGGTTCTGGAGGTAGATCCGAGCCGCGATGTAAACGTAAGTGTCGTCGTAACCGACCCAGACCTCGCCCTTCTCCCCCGAGTCCTGGTTAGTCCCACCGATGATGTACGACCGACGGACGACGCCGACACCCGCCCACTCCTGAGCGTCGATCCGGCCATCGATCCGTGGGGCGGTCGTGAACCTGACCGCTCGAATCGTCTCGGGTACGGGGGTCAGGGGGAAGTCCTGGCCGAGCGCGAGCCCGCAAAGGGCGCTCCAACAAACGAGAAACAAGCGACGCACTGAAGACGTTTATACGCGAAGGTGCGGATTAGGTTCCGGGACATGGCATTTACGCCGGGAAGCCCCGGAACCTACGTGGTCACGCTCCGATCGTGATCGGGACGCTGACTTTGAAGATCAGCGTCTTTTGGAAAGAGGTCGCATTGGGGTCGCCCAGGATCAAGAAATACTCCGCACCCAGGTTTCCGCTCATCTTGTAGGACACGAACCAGTTCCAATCGTCGCCCTGGCCCACGACCCGTCCGCCGAGCGACTGGTAGCGGTCCATCTCCCAGTTCATCGTGAAGACCGTCTGGTCGGTGTCGATCGCGTGCTCGACCTCTTGGTAACGCAAGTCGAGCTGAAGCCGCTTGATCGGCCTGTAGAAAACCCGCGCGGTGGTGCTCGTATAGGGGAAGCCCTGGGCGTCGCCGCGAGTGTGCGAAAGGGACCAGCCTCGAAACGTGTCGCCGCGGGGCATGCTCATCGACACGGTGTGGAACGTGTTCACGTCCGTCAAGAACCAGTCCTGCGAGTACGACAGGCCGAAACTCAGGCGGTTCCTCAGCGTGACGGAACTCGAAGCCGAGCCTAGTCGCCGGTAATGGCCGCCGCCGAACCCGTCCTGTTCGACCAAGGAGGCACCGACGTTCGTTTCCATGACGTCCCCGCGTGGGTGGCTCTTCGTCCACATGGTGTTGCTCACTACGCCTTTGAATCCGCGTTGAGGGGCGAAACCGATTCGCGGCAGAAAGTCATCGGTGACCTGTTCGTAGATCAGCACGTTCGTCAGTCCGCGGGCGCGATACTGCCACCCTGTCCCGAACGAAGAGCCGAAGCCCAGCACTTCGTCGTCCGTCTGTTGGTATCCGGCGAACAGCAAGTAGTCGCCCGAGCGAGTGAAGTACTCCACGTTCCCAGCGTAGTTCTCTTCCCCCGGTCGATCGAGCGCAGCCATGGCGAGGAACACGTTCGTGTTCTGGTTCGGGTTCAACGTCACAGAGCCCACGAACGTCTGCTCGTTGTCGAAGTCGATCGTCCCGAGAAACCCCATCTGCGTGTTGCCGACGCTGCCGTAGAAGTTAAGTCCTGTGTCGAACGAGCCGATGCGCTGGCTTGCGAAAAGCCTGCGGTTGTTGATCCCGCCTGTGAAGAGGTAGTCGCTGCCCTCTTGGAAGAACGGTCGTGACTCGCCGGGCAGCCTCTCGAAGTTCGAAAAGTCGAGGTTCAGGATCTCGCTCTCGATGTTGCGGAAGTCCGGGTTCAGGGTCATGACGAAGTTCAAGTTGTCGTTGATCGCTGTCTTAACGTCGAGACCCGCGTTCGCGATGTGCTCGCCCGTCTCGTCGTTGTAGCCTGCGTACGCGTAGGGAAGCAGGTTGATCGTGCGACGCACCTTGACGTCCGGGACCTCCACCGCCGCCAGCGTGTGCATCTTCGTCAGGTCGCCCTGCGTCGAGTGGAAACTCACGCCGCGCTGGATCGACGACACGTACCAGTCGAACAGGAACTTCATGTCGCGCGTGCCTTGTGGCGGCATCGGCATGATGGCCCACTCTATCCGAGCCTCCGCCTCCCATCCGGTCTCCGTCTTGCGGCCACGGGAAAGGAACGCGCCGCTCCACTCTCGCTTTGCGGCGCGACCTCCGGCAAGTTGCAGTTGGGTCGCGCCAGCAGAGTTAAACGAGAAAATGTTGAAGTTCTGCGAGGTGCCGAACAAGTCGAGCATGAACGTCACGCTGTCGTCACCGCCCAGGCTCACGTTCTCCCGATACTCGTCTGCCTTGACGGCGTTCGGGTTCTGGAGGAGGATCCTCGTCGCGACGTAGAGGTACTGGTCGTCGTAGGTGATCCAGTACTGCGCCCGGTCACCGCTCGGCTGTGCCGTCGCGATCACGACCAGCGCCCTGGACGAGGTCGTCGCGCCTGCCCACTCGCTCGAGTTGATCGTGCCGTCGATCGTCGGTGGACTTGCGGTTTTCGTCGCTCGGACGTTGTCCGGGTTCGGGGAAAGCGGGAACTCCTGGGCGAGAGCGCAGGTAGTCAGGCCAAAGGCCAGGAGAGCGGTGAGCGGTCTGGACACGCGCCCTATTACGATTCGCAACTTTCAAGGGTTCCCGGCGAACTAGGGCCGGGACAGGTTCCATCCTAGCCAACCTGCCCGAACCGGAAACGCCAGCCGAATATAATCAGTTAGTACTAAGGCAGCAATGCTGAACCTGATCCCGGTCGTTATGTTCCTGCTGATGCAGGGTGCAGGCGGACAAGAGATGTCCCTGCGCCAACAGCAGGCCCTGCTCGACCTGGCCCAGCGGGTTCAAGCGGCCAGAGCCATCGGCGACCTTGAGACCGAGCTTCATGCCCAGGCCGGAGTGGGGGCCAAGGATCTCGCGTTTTGGATCCAACTCTTCGGGGCGGCCCAAAGCCAGCCCACTCAGCCCGAACCCCCGGTCGTCCAAACAGCCGAACCTGTGGTCTTGTCCGCGTCGAGCATGAAGGCTCGGCCCGGCTGGTCGGAGTCTGTCCATCCTCGCGACGGACCTTTTGCGTCCTGACACGCCCGCGCGCCCATAGGCGCGCCTCGCCGTCACGACCAAACCCCGACCAAGACCATGATTGAAACCCTACGTAAGCTTTTTGACCAGAGCGACAAAGAAGTCAAGTCGATCTCACCGATCGTCGAGTCCATCAACGCCCTCGAGCCAGAGGTAGAAGGCCTCTCGAACGAGGCGATCAAAGACCGCATCGCCGCCATCCGTCAGAACCTGTCCACAGGCGAGACCAAAGGCGGTAAGGAGCCGCTTGCCGAGCACCTGTCCGAAGTGTTCGCCATCGTGCGAGAGGTCAGCAAACGCACGCTGCACATGCGCCACTTCGACGTGCAGTTGATCGGTGGCGTCGTCCTGCACCAAGGGCGCATCGCAGAGATGAAGACGGGCGAGGGTAAGACGCTCGTGGCCGTCGCTCCGATGGTCCTCAACGCCTTGAGCGGGCGCGGTGCGCACCTCGTCACGGTCAACGACTACCTCGCGCGACGCGACGCGGTATGGATGGGGCCGATCTACCACACGCTCGGCCTGAGCGTCGGCGTCATCCAGGGCCAGTCGCAGGACAGCGACGAACTCGGAGGGTCGTACATCTACGATCCCGGATTCCAACACGACGACCCGCGGTACATGCACCTTCGCCCGTGCACGCGGCGAGAGGCCTATCTCCAGGACATCACCTACGGAACCAACCACGAGTTCGGGTTCGACTACCTGCGCGACAACATGGCCTTCCGCGTCGAGCAACTCTCGATGCGCGAACTCAATTTCGCGATCATCGACGAGGTCGACTCGATCCTCATCGACGAGGCGCGGACGCCGCACATCATCAGCGGTCCTTCGACGATCGACACGTCCGTGTACACCCAGGTCGACAAGATCGTGCGCCAACTCAAAGGCGGCACGATGGACCAGGTCGATGAGGCCGGAGTCCACTATGTCTCCGACCGCAAGTCGCACAGCGCGTCCCTGACCGAAGAGGGCATGGACACGGTCGAGGAGATGATGGGCCTCAACAACATCGCGGAGGACCCGAGACTGATGCACCACATCAACGCATCGGTGAAGGCGTACGGACTGTTCGAGAAGAACGTCGACTACGTCGTCCGCAACAACGAAGTCGTGATCGTCGACGAGAACACCGGGCGCATGATGTTCGGTCGACGCTATTCGGACGGCCTGCACCAAGCGCTCGAAGCGAAGGAGAACGTCACCGTCCAGCGCGAGAGCCAGACGATCGCGACGATCACCTTCCAGAACCTCTTCCGCATGTACAACAAGTTGAGCGGAATGACCGGGACGGCAAAGACGGAAGAGGACGAGTTCCGAAAGATCTACGGCCTCGACGTCGTATCCATCCCCACGCACAGACCAATGGTGCGAAAAGACGCAGAGGACGTCGTATACAAGACGCTCGACGTCAAATATCGCGGCATTGCGCGTGAGATCCTGCGCTTGTACACGAAGCAGCAACCAGTGCTCGTTGGCACGAGGTCCATCGAGATGTCGGAGAAGGTCTCTGCGCGCCTGACGCCAGATTCGCTCCAAAAGTTGGTCCTGACCGACATGCTGTTCGCCAAGATGCTCGACGAAAAGGCGATCAAAAAGAAACTAGGCGACGCAGCGGACAAACTCTACGACACGAACCTGGAGGAACTGCAACTCAAGCAGATCTCGAATGCGGCGTCTGCCGCAGGCTTCAGCGGCAACGCCCTCGGCGACGAGGTTCGCGAGTGGTTCTTCAAGCACCACTCCCTCGACGAGGCGAACAAGGAGTACTTCGACGAGGCGCTCCGACACGGCGTTCCGCACAACGTCCTCAACGCCAAGTACCACGAGCGTGAGGCCGCCATCATCAGCGAGGCTGGACGAAAGGGCGGCGTCACAATCGCGACCAATATGGCCGGTCGCGGCGTCGACATCCTTCTCGGTGGGCGCATCGCGGACGAGACCGTCGCGCTCGCGCGCAAACAAGAGGCAGAGGACGGTGGACTATCGCCTGAGTACGCCGACACCTTCCTCTCGTTCCGACGAGGTGGAAAAGAGCGCGCCGCGCCGCCGCTTCCGCTCGACGACCAAGAGCGAAGCGTCCTCGCGGACGAAGTCCGCAAACTTGGCGGTCTGTTCATCCTAGGCACAGAACGCCACGAGAGCCGGCGCATCGACAACCAGTTGAGAGGCCGTGCGGGTCGCCAAGGGGATCCCGGCGAGTCGCGCTTCTTCGTCTCGCTCGAGGACCAACTCTGGAAGATCTTCAACCCCAAAATGTTGGAGAACCCGATTCTGCGCGCTTGGCCCACCATGGAAGAGGTCCGTGCAAAGTTCATCTCGGGGATGATCCTCAAGACGCAGGAGCGCATCGAGAACCACTTCTTCGAAGCCAGAAAGCACGTCCTCGAGTACGACGACGTCCTCAACTCGCAGCGCGAGCACGTCTACGGGATGCGCCGTGAGATACTTCTTGGCCGCGATTGCCGCAAGGACATCCAAAAGGGCATCAAGGTCGTCGTCGCCAACGCCATCGCAGAGGCGTGGGACTTCAACGAAGAGGGCCAGCGCTACTTCGACGCCGCCAAGGTGTACGACAGGCTCTGCCAGATGTTCCCGCTCGTCGACTACGCGACGCTCGACGACATCAAGTCCAAGGACGCGCACGACGAGCTCGAACAGTTCTGCATCGACGTTGCGATGAAGGCGTACAACGCCAAGATCGAAGAGGTCGGCGAAGAAATCATGGTGCAGATCGAGCGCCACGTCATGCTGCAGTCGGTCAACGACAACTGGATGGCTCACCTCCAGATGATCGACTACATCCGCGAGGGCATCGGATTGCGCGCTTACGCGCAGACAGACCCGCTCGTCGCTTACAAGCGTGAAACGCACGACCTCTTCGAGCACACCGTCAAGGCCATCCAAGACCAGGCCGTGCGCATGATCTATCTCGCGCAGGTGCGAAAGGAGCAAGCGCCGCAGCCGCAGATGCAGCGGGTCGACGCGCCCGCGATGGCCGCCGTCGCTTCCTCAAACGAAGCAAGCGCATCGTCTTCGAGCGGATCAGTCCCGAACGCCGACTGGAGCAAAGTCGGCCGCAACGACCCCTGTCCGTGCGGCAGCGGCAAGAAGTTCAAGTCTTGCCACTACGCTGAAATGCGCGCCAAAGGCGTGATCTGAACCACAACCCCCTCTCCCCCTGCACGAAGTGGAGGGGGAGAGGGGTCAAGGAAAGTAAACCGTAATCCTGAGCCTGTCGAAGGACGCACGGTCGCCATGACCGCTAAGCCTGTACGGGACAACAAGGCGCCTTACTTTTCCCAACCACAGGCGCGGCAGGCGGCAATTCGCCCTTCACCCGCTTCATCGTGAACTTCTCCATCCACGACTCCTTGCCGTCCTGGTACCACGTCCACTGCGAAGTCTCGGTGTCCTCGTCGACGAACTCCCACACGACCTTGTCCATGTGCCCCTGGTCGCGAGACTTGATCCCAGTCGCATCGAGGTATGTGAACGTGATCTTCTTCCCGTCCTTCGAGATGTCTGTCGCCATCAACCGTGGCTGGTTGCGCGCAACGCAGTAATGGGTCAACAACAATCGCCCATTGTCCACATGGATCATCGTCACCATCTTCGTGTCCGGATGGCCTTCGAACACAGACTCGTACATGACGACCGATCCTCCGGCGATTAACTGCCAATCGTTGAGCAGACGCCTGCCGTCTTCAGCCGCGCCTGCCCACTTCCCAGGCATTCGCTTGAAATGGTCGAAAGCCAGTTCGACCGGCGACTTCACCGGTTCCTGCACCATCCCAACCACCAACGCCAACACAATCATCATAGTACATTTAGTATAGTAGCACGAGAAAGGTGGTGTCAAGAGGTATGGTCGATGAGGTTGGATTGGTCTTAAACCAAGAGCGCGCCCCCGCGTTGGGAGCGCGCCTTGCGTCTGCCTTGAGATGACCTAAGAGGCGACGTCGATGTGGGCGTCCAGGGGCGTGTTTTCTTTAGCCCCTTCCAGGACGCGCCGGCGGGTCGAGTCGATCTCGGCCCGCGAATCGTTCATGCCCTGCTTGAGCCCCGAAAGGGAGTCCTCCGTCAGTTCCGGGTTTTCGTGCCCCTTCTCCGAGAGCAGGTTGAGGGTGGGGAGGACTCCGCCCTCGCCACGAAGTCGGTTGTTCGTGCGATCGATCACGTCGCGAACTTCGGGAGAGTCGTTTGTGCCCCGATGGTCGCGCAGGGCCTTGTTGTGCTTCGCATAGGCGTTGCGGGCCTGGGCGTGCTCGAACCGTATGGGGCTTCCCGAAGGCGGGAACACCATCTCCTCGTCGAATCGCGCGAACCCGACGATGTCGTGCGCCGTCTCGTCCGCGCTTTGCAGCAATCGCTGGTTCGCGCTCGCGGGACGGTTCTCTGCGCGGTTGGCTCTGAATCCCGAGAGCGTGTCGTCCAACAGGTCTTCGACCTGGTGCACCGTGCGGCCCGCGGTCTCCAGTTTTTGGCTTGCGCGCTCCAAGCGCTGGACGGCCTGCTCGAGGGACTCTTGCTCTCGCTTGATCGTGCCGGCCTCGGCTTGGTCTTTGGAACGCACTTTGGAGGCCTCGTGGGCTCGCTTAGCCTCACGGACGGGGGCCATGTCGACTCCAACGTAGTCGCTGGCCGTCAGCCGGGCGTTGATTCCAAAGTCCATGGTCCGCCTCCATGCGGGACGGGTATCCCTGTTTGGTTATCTGTCGAACGGCGATTTCTCCACCCGCGCGAATTGCGTGGGTCGAACACAGTCCAGCGATTACTCCAGCCGGTCGTGTTGCGAGGGGTCACGATCGAGAAGGCGTTTCACGTCGGGCGGAATCGCGATCGCCTTCAAGGGCTCTCCCGCAGCGAGCACGTGCCACGTATAGCCGCTCGTGCACTCCTGACCGGTGGTCTCGTTGATCACGTCATACTCGAATTTGATCGCTGCGCGCTTGACTTCGGCGAGGCGCACACGGACGCACGCCATGTCGTCGTACTTCAGTTCCCCTTTGTAGCGGCACCACGCTTCGACGACAGGAAGTTTGTATCCCATCTCCTCGAGCCCCTTGTAGGTGAACCCTCGGTCACGGCACCACGCACCGCGGGCCTGCTCAAACCAGAGGAGGTAGTTGGCGTAGTAGGCATGGCCCATCTGGTCGGTGTCGCCATAGCGGACACGGACTCGCTCCTCAGAGGGCACACCAATCATCGAGGCTCAGGGTACCGGGGCCAGGGATCGGGGTTCAGGGTCTTGGGAGGGGGTACCCTTTGGGTTCAAGCCGCGCCATGGAAGGTCAGGCACCCTACGTCCAGTTCGACCGCGTGGAGGTCAAGTACAGCGACATCGTCGCAGGGCTGAGGGGCGTGTCGCTCGACGTGATGAAGGGCGAGTTCATCTTCCTTTGCGGTCAAACGGGCTCAGGCAAGAGCACCCTGCTCAAGTGCCTCACCCGCGAAGTCAAGCACACCAAGGGCACGGTCAAACTTGGCGGGCGAGACTTAGCGACCGTCAAGCGCGAAGAGATCCCTCTCCTGCGTCGAGAGATGGGGATCGTGCCACAGGACTTTGCCTTGCTTTCCAGCAAGACCGTATGGGAGAACGTCGCATACGCTTTGCGAGCGGTCGGAAGAACGCGCAGGGAGATCAGGAAGGCCGTACCCGAGATCCTCGATCGGGTGAACATTCTCCACCGGGCCGACGCACTGCCGAGCGAACTCAGCGGAGGCGAGCAACAGCGCGTCGCGATCGGAAGGGCGCTGATCAACAATCCTCCGCTCTTGCTCGCGGACGAGCCCACAGGCAACCTTGATCCCACGCACTCGATCGAGATCATGAACCTGTTGGTCGATCTGAACATGAGAGGCGCGACGGTCATGGTGGCGACGCACGATATGGCCGTCGTCGAGAAGTTCGGCAAGCGCGTCGTCCAGATGGAGTTCGGTCGCATCGTCGGGGAGGGGACCAATGCTTGACCGGATCGAGTTCCTGCTCCTTGAGGCGTTCACATCGCTGCGGCGCAACACGTGGATGACCTTCAGCGCGGTAACGACGAGCGCGATGGCTTTGCTACTTTTGGGCGGACTCGGGCTCGCCTACAGAGGCGTGATGGGATTTGCCGAGAGCCTTCCCAGCAAACTCGAGATGCGCGTGATGATGGCCGTAGACCTTCCGGAGGAACAGGTCATGCAAGTCGGCGAGCGGATCAGGCAGATCCCCGAGGTCGAGGGTGTCGAGTTCATACCTAGGGAGCAGGCCTGGCTCGAAATGCGGCGGAAGTACCCGGACGAGACAGAAGGGCTGGAGAACGTCATGCCGGACGCCTATAAAGTGACTATGAGGAGCGTCGGCGACGCGGACCTCATAGCCTCGAAGGTCAAAGAGATCCCCGGCCAGGACGGGGTGGAGTACTTCAGCGAGGAGTACAACCTGATCGACCAGACGATCCGGCTCATCCGGCTGATCGGCGCGGTCCTTGGCGGGATGATGCTCCTGACCAGCGGAGTCTTGATCTACAACTCGATCCGTTTGGCGATCGTCGCAAGGAGCAAGGAGATACGAATCATGCAACTGGTCGGTGCCGCGAGGTCGACGGTGTGGGTGCCGCTCTTGATCGAGGGTGTCGTTCAAGGCGCTCTCGGCGGGGCGATAGCAGCCTCCGTGCTCTGGCCCGCGTACCAATTGGTCCAATCGATGTCCTCAAGCCTCGCGTTCTTGGGAGAGCACAGGGAGGGATTCCCGGCCCTGATGGTGTATTCCTACCTGGTGGGCATCGGCGCGTTCTATGGTTTAATCTGCTCAGTGATCGCCGTCCGGGAGCCACGGAGGGTCAGATGAGGGCACTTCTCAGCGCCCTTGCCTTCGGCGTATTGACCTTCGCCATCTTTGCGCAGGACAAGAAGCAGACCCCAGAAGACTTGAACAGGTCGCTCAAAGACGTCCAAAAGCAGCGACAGGAACTCCAGCGCGAGATCAACAAGGTCAACAGCCAGCGCAACCGCGTCAAGCGAGACATCCGCGCCGTCGACCAAGACCTCACGCGAGTGACAAGCCAACTTCTCTATACCAACACCAGGCTCGAAGATTCGATCGAGCGGCGCGACGAACTGCAGGGCGAACTCCAAGTCGCGTCTGCGCAGATGACCGAGTACCGAGTTCGCGTCGAGAACCGCCTGCGACAGATGTACCGCCAGTCCGACCACAGCGTCTTGACCCTGCTGGTCGGAGCAGACTCAGTCAGCGACTTTGCCGACCGCAAGACTTTGCTCGAGCGTATCGCAAAGAGGGACAAAGGCCTCTTCGAAGCCTACAAGCAGCTCAAGGAGGACATCAGCGGCAAGAAGTCCGAGGAAGAGCAGTTGATCGGCGAGATCAGCGAACTGAAGACCCAGCACGAGCAGCGCCAGGACGAACTCGAGGACGTCCAGCAAGAGAAGAAGGAGGTCCTCCGCGACCTCACAGCGCAGCAGCGAGAACTCGAACGCGAGTTCGCCGAGTTCGACCGCCAAGAGCGCATCCTCAAGGCTAAGATCAAGTCGTACCAGGCTGGCCAGGCCGGAACCGCGAACGCGCTGAAGTTCGGCGGGTCGATGGTGAAGCCTGCGCAAGGCGCCTACACCAGCGGCTTCGGCATGCGGTACCACCCGATCCTCAAGCGCAACCGTCCCCACAACGGCGTCGATATCGGGGCTGCCAACCGCTCGGCGATCGTGGCTGCAGCGAGCGGCGTGGTCATCACGTCGGGCTGGATCAACGGGTTTGGCAACACCGTGGTCATCGACCATGGCGACGGAATCTCGACCCTTTACGGGCACTGCTCCGCGATCTTTGTCAAGGAAGGCCAGAAGGTCGATATGGGCGACAAGATCGCCGCCGTCGGCTCCACGGGCCTCGCGACAGGGCCGCACCTCCACTTCGAAGTCAGAGTCAACGGTAGTCCGGTGAACCCACGTAAGTACCTGCCCTAGGCCGGGCGAGCGCAAGGTTGGGCCGAGCGACGGTCCGGGGGTTCGTGAACCTGATATCCTTTGGGTTCATTTTTTGGAGCGACCCCGTTGGCTATCGACACAAGTGACTTCAAGAGCGGGCTGGCCATCTACCTGGATGGCGAAATCTGCCAGATCATCGACTTTCAGCACGTCAAGCCCGGCAAGGGCGGGGCGTTCGTCCGGACCAAACTGAGGCGGCTTCGGACGGGCGCAACAATCGAAAAGACCTTCCGCGCGGGCGAGAAGATGGACTCGGCGTACCTTGAGAAGCGCCCCTTCCAGTTCCTCTACCGCCAGGGCGATGAACTTATCCTTATGGATCTGGACACCTATGAGCAGGTGCCTGTGGGCGAGGACACGATCGGAGACGGGGCAAAGTACTTGAAGGAGGAGATGGAGGTCGTGGCTTTGACGGCCGACGGCCAGGTGCTCGGCTACGAAGTCCCGAACTTCGTGGAACTCGCGGTGACGCAGACTGATCCCGCCTATAAAGGCGACACCGTTGGCGGCGGAGCCACGAAACCGGCTAAACTTGAGTCCGGTGCGACGATCCAGGTTCCGTTCCACATTGCGGAGGGGGACGTGGTGAAGGTCGACACAAGGACGGGGGCCTACCTCGAACGAGTCAAGAAGTAGCGGCTGAGCATGTCCAAGCCTGATCAGAACCTGTCACGCGGAATGTCGGACGCCCTTGGGGGCGTCATCGATTCGATTGCCAAGTTCCTGATGGTCGCAGGGCTCGCAGCCCTCGTGATCGGCGTTGGATTCTTGATCTACACAGCGACGCAGTCTCTCGGCCTCAGCGGCGACCTGAGGGACCAGGCGCTTCGCAACATCGAACTTTTCAGCAAGGTGGCGATCGTCGGCGGGCTCTGCGGTGCGCTTGGAGTCACCTGGATCATGTGGGGCGAGGAGACCCTTGGCGTCATCCTCTTGCTGGCGGGAGGCGCGTTCTACGCTGCGCCGTACTACATGCCTGGCGCCTTCAACATCTCCGACAACGACATTTCGGACAAAGCCCTCGTTGCTGTGAGCAACGCCGGCATGATCGTCGGAGTCATCGGTGTTTTGGTCGTGCTCGCAGACCTGATCATCCGAGTGCGTATCCGGGTCCAAGAGGGCGCGCGGGCAGAGCAACTCAAGTTCGGCAAAGGCATCAAAGAAGAGCGGGACATCCGCAACGTGTTCTTGGGCAAGTGCTGGCAACTGCCCTACTGCCGCAAGTTCGTCCGAGAGAGGTGCCCGATCTACCACTCCCGCCGCACGTGCTGGCAAGAGCGCGTCGGCTGTATGTGCGAAGAGTCCGTCATTCAGAATGCGATGGAGGGCAAGGTCATTCCCAGCGACGTGGTCGCTGCCGCCAAGTTCATCCCTAAGAACTCGAAACTGACGCCAGGACAGAAGGCTGAGCGTTGCCGCCAGTGCATCATCTACAACGAGCACCAGAAGCACAAGTACCAGTTGGCTCTGCCGCTCACCGGAATCGTGCTGATCGGCATCTATGCCGCGCTGCACAACCCCCTCAAGGAGATGGTGGACTCGATGCTCGTCAGCGCTGACTCGGCGATGGGCAAAGCCTCCTTCCAAGACCGCGACGTCACTAACGAGGTGACAAGCCTTAAGAGCGGCGTGATCCCGTATGCGGAGATCATCTTGGTCGCGTTCTTCTTGATCGCCTTCGCCTACATCGTGCGGGTGCTCGAGTACCTGGTCTTCAAAGTCAAGGTCTGAGGCCGCATGCCGGCTCCGCTCGATCCCATCGTGCTCAATGGCTCGCACGGAGAAGGGGGCGGGGCGCTCCTCCGGACCGCCGTCGCCATGTCCTCTCTGACCCAACAGCCCTTGCGGGTCCACAGCGTGCGTGGAGCCTTGCGCAAGAAGGGGCTGAACTCGGAGGACCTGACGTTCATCGACGCTTTGGGCGATGCGACGCGCGCCGAGGTCGAAGGCGCTGGCGTGGGAACGGACGAACTTGTGTTTCGGCCCAAGACGCTTCCCAAGCCATTGTCAGGCCGCTACGACATCCATGCGCACGAGAAGGGAAGGGTGCCCGGAAACGCGTTGATCCTGACGACGGGACTCCTGCCGATCCTCGCGAGGGCGGGAGGGTACAGCGAGTTCTCGGTGGTGGGCGAGACGCACAACGAGAACACGGTGTGCTTCGACGCCTTCGAGCGAGTGACCTTGGGTGCGATGCGCCGGCTCGGCCTGTTCGCCACGGCGCGGTTGGTGTCAGCAGGGTTCGGCTTTGCAGCCCAAGGGGAGGTCGCAGTCGAGGTCGAACCAAGCGCGCTCTCGCCGGTGGACTGGTCTTCGCGCGGGTTGCTTCTTCGAGTTGGAGCGGTGGTCTCGACGGGCGACATGCCGGACTCGGTGGGAGCTTCGGCGGTCGACGCGCTGACCTCCTTGGCTGGTTCAAGGGGGGTTGAGGTCGAGTGCGAGCACGTCGCTCTGTCATCGAAGACGAAGGGTGCGACCGTGACCGTATGGGCCGAGTTCGAGCGGGGCTATGGAAGCGGCACCGCTGCGCTCGGGCATGAGGGGACGATCGAGGAGGTGGCAGGGGCTGCGTTCCACCGGTTCTGGGAGTGGTACTCCGGGTCGGCGACTGTTGATGCCTTTCTTGCGGACCAATTGCTCCTGGTCGCCGCTCAGGCGCCGGGGAAGACGGTCTTTTCGACGCCGATGGTGACGCGGCGGTTACTGACGATGGCTTGGGTCGTCAAACAGTTCTTGCCGATCCCGCTGACGGTGCTAGGCCGTGAAGGCGAGCCAGGGACGGTGACGGTCGAGCGATGAAGTGGACCGTCGACTATGGGATTGGGCCACGGCCTGTCTCGCTACCTCACGCGTGGCGACAGGACGTTCCTGTGACATGGGAAGGCCCTGCTGTATATCGTTGTGCGCTGTCCGTGTCTTTTGAGGACGAGTGGTTGGTGTTCGACGGCGTTTCATATCAAGCGCTCATTTACATCGATGGTGAGATTGTCTGCGACCATCGCGGAATTTGGGATGCGTTCGCGATTTCGTTGGCTGCGTTTGTCGGTCGAGAAGTTGCTGTCGAAGTTCGCGTCGTGAAGAACGGCGGCGCGACGTTTCCTGTCCGCGACGTGCTGAGCGGGTTCTTGCCTTATGTGTTCAACACGTTTGGTGGGATATATGGGGAGGTGCGCGTTGTGCGCAATGCGGGCGATCCGACCGAGAACTCCAAGCACTCTGATCGAACAATCGAAACTGCCGGTTCAATGATCGTTGTCGATCACGAGCACTTCTATATGCGTGGGGTCTTGACGTGGGGATGGTATCCCGAACTCGGACACACAAACCCTGACGACGACGCGATCCGCAAAGAAGTGCGACTCGCAAAGTCAATGGGCTTCAACACGATCAAGTTCTGCCTGTGGGTGCCGCGACATCGGTTCTTCGAGATCCTCGATGAGGAGGGCATGTTCGCCTGGCTGGAACTTCCTCTGTGGGATCCTTCGGCCGAGGCGCTCGAAGACATGGCTGACGAGATCGAGCGGATCGTCCGCCAGAATCGCCACCATCGGTCGATCATTGCCTGGACGGTAGGGTGCGAACTGAGCCACTCGGTGCCCGCCTCGTTCCGCGAAAGGATGGTCGAGATGGTCCAGCGCGAGACCGGCTGCGGCTTGGTAAAGGACAACTCTGGAGGTGCAGAGATGTACGGAGGCGACCTGCGGGAGTTCGGGACGTTTCAGGACTTCCACCCCTACTGCGACACCCATTGGTACCCGGCGGTGCTGGAATCGCTCGGAACAGGCGCGCGGAGTGGCGGCCCTATCTTGTTTGGGGAATTCAACGACTTCGACGTCCACAGAGACCTGCGCCGCCTGCGCGATGGGAAGAAGTATTGGGCGAGCGAAGACCCATCGCTCAACGAAGTCGGGGTGCGATGGCAGCACGACTTGCCGCAGGTCTTACGCGAGTCGCGTTGGGCAACACGCGACTGCGCTTCGCTCATGAAAGCATCGAACGAGAAGGGCGCATGGATAAGGCGAAGAGTGATGGAGAGTGTGCGCTCGCGGCACGACACTGCTGGCTATGTGATCACAGGCTGGCGGCACACGCCGATCTCCACGAGCGGAATGGTCGACGACGATCTCATGCCAGTATTTGACAACTACAGCGAGTGGAACGGCGAGTCGATGCTGTTCCTCATTCCTGTGCGTCGTCCACCTTGGGTTAACGGAGGAAACCGACCAGGGTGGTTAGACGCACATTGCTTCTTCGAAGGGCAGGTGTTCTTCCGCGTTGGCGTACACGACATGGAGTTCCGAGATGCGAGACTCTCGTGCACGATCGGCGATGACTCGGTAGCAAGCACAGAAGTCGAATCGTTTCCTGGCATTGGAAAGGAAGCAGGCGAGGCGAGTTTCCATCTTGCGCTTGGCGAATACAGTTTCCGCGCTGACTGGCACGACATCACTGCAACATGGCCCGTGTGGGTCGTGAAGAAGCCGGAGTGGAGGCACATCGAAGGATGGAGCAAGCACGATCCGTATCGCCTCTTCGACGACGTCGATCTTCCCGGCGGAGAAGACGTGCTGGCAACGCGCCTTGACAAGCACCTCCTCGATGGGCACAAAGTCGTCGCTGTCCTTGAGCACGAGGGCACCGTCCCTATGCCCTTCTGGCGCGAGTGCATCCAAGAGTTCGCGCCCGGGCTCCTCGATCCGTGGGCCAACAAGTGGGACCGACTCTGGGCAATAGCACCAGACCGCGCGCTGGACACCGAGTGGTTGAAAGAGGCTCTCGGCGACTACGAGGTGCTGATGAACCGTATCGATACCCGCACCTACCGAGAACACCCCTACATGGTCAAGGCGGGCAACGTCATCGTCACAACGCTCCGTCCTCACGGCGGACATGGCGCACAGCCCTGCGGAGTCAAGAACAACCCAAGCGGCAGCGAACTGTTGCGCGCTCTGCTAGTGGAAAAGTGGTGAGCCGGCTGGGACTCGAACCCAGGACCCACGCCTTAAAAGGGCGTTGCTCTACCGACTGAGCTACCGGCTCGGAGGCATTACGATACCCCTGCCCGCAGGTTCAACCAGGGGTAAAGTCCGGGCATGCCCGACGAGCAGGCCACATACGCGAGCGCGGGCGTGGACATCGACCAGGCCACGATCGCGCTGCGAAGTGTCAAAGACGCGATCCGCTCCACACACGGCCCGGACGTTTTGGGTGGCGTCGGCGGGTTTGGGGGAATGTTCGAGGCGACTTTCGCGGGATTGTCGCGCCCCGTCCTCGTGAGCAGCGTCGATGGCGTTGGTACCAAGACCAAGGTCGCGTCCATGGTCGGCGACTTCACCGGGATCGGCCACGACATCGTCAACCACTGCGTCAACGACATCCTTTGCCAAGGAGCCAGGCCGCTGTTCTTCCTCGACTACTTTGGGTGTTCGCGGCTCGATCCGCTCGTGTTCAGGCAGGTCGTGAGCGGCGCCGCTGAAGCGTGCTACAAGGTCGGCTGTGCCCTGATCGGCGGTGAGACGGCCGAGATGCCGGGCGTGTACCTGGACGGTGAGAACGATGTCGTTGGCTGCATCGTCGGCGTCGCAGACTACGAGCACCGCTTGCCCAGAGAAAACGCAAAGGCGGGCGACCGACTTATCGGTGTGGCCTCCGACGGACTGCACACAAACGGTTACAGCCTTGCAAGGCGCGTGCTTTTCGAAATCGGGGGCCTCTCCGTGCGCGACCTCCTGCCAGACGGTCAGACCATCGGCTCGGCGCTCCTTGTGCCGCACAGGTGCTATTCCAAGGCCTTCCAAGGGCTGCTGGAGGGACGCGAACTCTCCGCGCTCGCCCACATCACGGGCGGAGGGCTCTACGACAACGTTCCCCGCGTCTTGCCCTCAGGTTTGAGGGCCGTCGTTGAAAAGGCCGCGTGGACCCCTCCAGCGATCTTTCAGGAGATTCAGCGGATAGGGAACGTGCCGGAGCAAGACATGTATCGCACGTTCAACATGGGGATCGGAATGGTCGCGATCGTCGAGAAGGACGCTGCCGAGTCCATTGTCCGCCACCTTCGCGATCAAGGCGAGAACGCAGCGGTGATTGGAGACCTCCAACCCGGCTCCCAAGACGTCGTGATCGTCTAGGAGAGTTTGAACACGAACTTCGCGTTGCCGAACGCGATCTGGTCGCCGTCGCTCAGTTCGGCGCGGTCCACTTTTTCATAGTCCGTGCGCTTAAGGTACGTGCCGTTCGCACTTCCGAGGTCTTGGAGCACGACCGCGCCCTCGACCGACGAGATTCGTGCGTGCTGCCGCGAGACGTATGCGCCCTCCTCGTACTCGGTCAGGTCGACGGTCACTTCTCCCGAGGAGACGTCCTTTCGACCGATCGTCGCAGGAAGTTCGAAACTGAACTCGATGTCCGTGATCTGCCCCCCGCGCACCATGAGCAGCCTTACGCTGCCGCCCGGCTCGATGACAGCCTTGGACAACGCGTCTTCGGCGGCCATTTCGGCTTGTCGTGCGACCTCTTCGGGAGACTCGCCAGTGCCGGCCATGTCATAGACCAACTGAAGTTTCGAGCGCTCGATCGGAGATGCGTCCGCGCCGATCGCCTCCAGCAACCTTTGGATCTCGTGGAGCGCCGTGTAGGTGTCGCTCGAGTCGAACTCTTCTTGGTGAGCAAACCTGTTGCGCGTCTTGCGGACCTGGTGGACGACGTGCTTGGCCTCGCGCTTGAGGTGTTTGCTGAAGACGGCGTCCCAGTTGTTGACGATCGTGTTCGCCAGCGCGTGGACGTCGGCGTTGAAGTCGTCCCCCGTCCAGTCCGGAACGGCATAGCGCGATCTGGCCTCGTCTCCATACGCCTCGACCAGCCGGCCTTCGACATAGGGCGCAAGCGCGCGCTTAAGGTCGTCGAGCGCAAGCCTGATCCGCTCGTAGTTGTTTGTCTTCCCCGCCATGCTTTGGACCGATGCTCCCTGACTGCTCACGTTCGAAACACGAACCGCGCATTCCCCAGCGCGATCTCGTCGCCGTCCTTGATCTCCGCCTCTTCGACTTTCTCAAAGTCTCCGCGAAGCACGTACGTGCCGTTGCTGGAACCAAGGTCTTGAATCTTGTAGACGTCGCCGTCCTGCACGATCTTCGCGTGCTTGCGGCTCACGAACGAGGCCTCCTCGATCTTCCCGAGGTCGATGTCCACCGGGCCCACTTCAGGGTCGAACCGACCGATCGTCGCGGGCGCGCTGAACGGGAACACGTGCTCGGTCTCCTGGCCCGACCGCTTGAGCACCAGCCGCGTCCCGACCGGTGCCTCTTCCCTGGCATCGGCAGTCTCAGCCTGCTCCTGGTCTTGCTGTGGCTCTTCCGCAGTCACTTCGTCGGTTTGTGTCTCGTTCATGTCTTGCTCCTGCCCGCGACCGCTAGCCCAGCAAGGAGAACGATCCCCCCGACGAGCGCCCCCGGAAGGAGCGTGCCGATGTCGAACTCAACTCCCTTGGCGAGGGTGACGGCCTGGCCCTGACCGCGCGACTTGGTCCAAACCAGCCACGCTAGTGAGATTATAAACCCGGAAAGCATCGAAACCGCCACGACTGACGGAGATAGCCGACTCGGGCGCGAGGCCAGATAGCCTGAGAGCGTTGGAAAGAGGAGCGCACCGACAAGGATCCCCGCCCACAGGTACCACAGCGCGACCACGCTTTGGAACTGTAGCGCGAGCACGACTGCGATCAAGCAGGCGACAGCGATTCCGCCGCGCGACCAGTTGGTCGCCGTGCGCTCGTCCGTGACTCCCATTGCCCGACAGACCAAGTCCCTCCCCAGTGTTGCGCCACTCACCAGCGAGTACCCGACCATCGCGGTCAAGACGGTGCCAAGCATCCCGCAAAGGAATACCGCCTTCAGCCCAGCAGGAAGCACAGCGTCCCCCAGGGCAGGAAAGAGCAGCAAGGCGTTGCTCGGCGGCTCCTTCACGACCGATAGCGCGTACATTCCAGCGGTCACGCTGAGGAGGTCGAACAGCACCCAGAATGCGACGCACACCAACACGCCATTGCGGCCCGTCTCCGGGTCTCTTGCGCTGGCGACGCGCTGGTGGAACCCAGGGTCGATCAAAGTCCATGCTCCCAAGATGAAGAAACTCAGGACGACGAGAGGGCCCTGCCCGCCGTCCAGCCGCATGAGTGGCGATGATTTGAGCGAGGCCCAGCCTTCGGGCAGCGGAAAGTGGACCAAGCAGTACACCACGATGACCGCGAAGCCGACGTACATCATCACGAACGAGAGCAACGACACGCGAGCGTCCGCCAGCAGGCCTCCTTTGTAGAGGAAGAGGCTGCTGCCGAACGTTGCGACGACGACGCACACCGGCAGGCTCCATCCGGTGATCGCCTGCGCCAGTGTTCCGAGCATCAACACGTGCGCGGCAGGGACACCGAGCAAGAACACGAGCGCGGCCGCGACGAGTGCCGGACCCTTGCCCCAAGTCGCGTGAATGCGCTCGGGAATGCTGATCTGGTCCGCAGTGCGAATGCGCTTGGCAAGCACAAGCGCGTACAAGATCGCAAAGGCGTAGTACGGAACGCCCAGCAACAACCACGTCCCCAGCCCGTAGTAGGAGACCGACTCTCCGATCCCGAGGATGCCTCCGTACCAGGTCGCGACGAGCGTTGCCACGAACACTGGCATCGTCAGGGCGCGCCCAGCCGCAATGAACTGGAGCGTCGTGTTCTCGCGTAGCCGCGCGGAAAAGCCCAAGGCCAGGATCGCCCCCAGGAACGCCACGACGATCGCGGCGTCAAGGGGCCCCAGGTTCACCAAACCACCTCGGAGGTCTCGACGAAGAGGACCGCAAACCCTGTCTCAAGGCTCGCAGTGACCTGGTCCCCAGCCGCCTCGTTCGAAACGCTGACGAGTCCCCCCGGTTCCAGCGCGCCGCCGTCGAGGGGCCACGCGACCCCTTCCAAAACGACCCCATAGCAGGCGCAAATGGGCACGAGCGAGACGCGCTGGTGCGGACGCGTGTCCATCGACACAGGAATCCCAGGTCGAACGAGCGCGCCCACGCCGCGTCGAAACGCGAAGCTTACTTCGAGACCGCTCGATGCGCAACTGCTGTACGTCGCGAGCACGTGGTCAGGAAGGTCGCCTTCTGTACAAGCCATTGTGATGGATGTGAAACCGTCCTGCGCGACGAGAGCGAGCAACTTGTCGCAGTCCGTCGTGTCTTGATCGATAGATTGCACAAGGCGCAAGTGGCTCGCGCTCGGTAGCGCCTCGAAAGAATCGAAGTCACCAACCACGACAGGAGAGAATCCGAGCGAGATCAATCTGTCTGCGCCAGAGTCTGCCGCGTAAATATGTTCTGCGGACGACGCCCACGCACGGAGGCGCGCATCGCCCATGTCCTTTCCACCCAAGACGCCCAGCACTCGCTCCGACACTTGTTAAGTGTAACGCAGTTTAGAGCGCGCGATCCTCTTTACCACAATGCGTGAGAACGATGGAACCCCGGCCTGGACCAAGCGTCATGGGCATTTTTTTGGTTTTCTCGAACATCTGGACATTGCGCTGTTGCGTGTGTATACTGCCCACGTTTTTCGGCCCGACCTGGGCCAGTGTTTTTTCATCATGTCGGAAGACCAATTCACTATCTTTGACGAGGAGCGTGGCGACTTGCTGAGCAAGGCTTGGCAGAACGCGCTCGATCGTTTGGCGGACGAAGTGCCGGGGACCGCGCACAAGAAGTTCCTGCAACCATTGCGTCCGATCAGAATGGAGAACGGCGAGGTGCACCTCGTCGCGCCAGGAAACTTCGTCGCAGAATGGGTGAAGGACCGGTATCTCACTCGAGTCGCGTGCGCGCTCAGCGACGAACTTGGTGAAGAGGTCGACGTCAAGGTCCAGATCGAGAACCGCGAGAAGCCGAGGCCGGAGGCTCAGGACAAGGCTGCGGTCGTCATGGCGTCATCCAACCGGTACGACGAGGAACAGTCGGCTAACAGGTTCAAACCGAACGCAGCGTTCACGTTCGACACCTTCGTGGTAGGTCAAAGCAACAGGCTCGCACACGGCGGGGCTATGGCCGTTGCCGCTTCGCCCGGCATGAAGTACAACCCGCTGTTCGTCTACGGCCCCAGCGGACTAGGAAAGACCCACCTTCTGCACGCCATCGCCAACAAGATCCTCAGCAGGGACCCCTTCTTCCCGCTTATGTACGTCTCCGGACAGCAGTTCGCCGAGCAGTTCGTCAGCAGCCTGCAGAACAACCGCATCGACGAGTTCCGGCGCAAGTACCGCAGCGTCAGCGTGTGGCTGCTGGACGATGTCCAGTTCATCATGGGCAAGGACAAGACCCAAGAAGAGGTCTTCCACACCTTCAACGAGCTCCACGCAGACGGCAAGCAGATCGTGCTTTGCGCCGACCGCGCTCCGCGCGACCTGCTTCAGATGGACGAGCGTCTACGTTCGCGGCTCGAGTGCGGGCTCGTTGCCGATGTGCAGATGCCGGACACCGAGACGCGTTGCGCGATCATTCAAAAGAAGGCCGACACAGAAAGCATCCCCCTCTCGCACGAGGTCGCGATGTTCCTTGCAGAGTCGGTGCCAGGGAACATCCGCACCCTGCAGGGCGCCCTCAACAAGATCGTTGCGGAGGCGAGTTTCTCTGGCCAACCGCTTTCGGTCGATGTCGCAAAGGACACGGTCGAGAAGTACTACAGCGCGATGGCTATGCCAAAGCCTGGGTTCGAGGACATCGTCACCGTCGTCTCGAGGCACTATCGCATCTCAAAGGACGACATCCTCGGAACGTCGCGGAAGGCGCCGATCGCCCATGCCAGGCACGTGTCCGTGTACTTGGTTCGTGAGATCACGGGCGACTCGTGGAAGCACATCGGGACGCTCTTTGGCGGGCGCGACCACTCGTCCATGATGCACGCTCACAACAAGGTGCGCGGCATCGCCAACCACGATCGCGAGTTCGCCAACACGATCAACGCGCTGCGTCGAGAAGCCTGGCCAGAGGCCCAATGAAGCTTGCCGAGATGACCTGGCAGGAGGCCGCCGCCGTCCAACCGGACGTTGTCGTGCTCATCCCCACCGGGTCTCTCGAGCAACACGGGCCGCACCTTCCGCTCTTCACCGACTCCCTGCTCGCGACGGCCGCCGCCGAGGCGGTTGAGGCGCGTCTGCCCAAAGACGTCCTCCTCGTGCCGACCCTCTGGCTGGGGTGTTCTGGGCACCACCTCCCTTTCGCAGGGTCGCTCTCTGCGAGTTTCGAGGGATATGAGGACGCAATCGTGCGGATCGTCGAGAGCCTCGTGCCCCACGGGTTCACCAAGTTCTTCGTGATCAACGGCCACGGCGGGAACAACGAACCTAACGGCATCGCGATGCGGCGGCTGAAGTCCGTGTATCCCGACCTCACGTTCGGCCACGCAAGTTACTTCTCGTACATTCCGGACTCGGTGCTCCAAGGCGTGATGGAGGGCCCCGTCAAGAAGATTCAACATGCCTGCGAGGCCGAGGCAAGCCTCATGTTGCACCTGCACCCGGACCTTGTCCGAAAGGACCTGCTCCGAGACGACGGTCTGGCCGTCGAACCCGAAGTCCGCGGGCTCGTGCTCCACTTTGACGAAGCCACCGAAGAGGGCTCCAAGGGCTACGCCACGCTGGCGACGGCGGAGAAGGGCCGCCTGCTGTTCGAGGCCGCCGTCGAAGGGGCTGCGAAGGAGATAGGTTCCCTCGCGCAGGGTTTTGCGCTGGTTGGCGGCTGAGTTCCAGATTAGGGATCCGAACCAACCCGGACCCTCCCCTCGCCCCAAGTACAATGCCCCCATGCTTCGACGACCTCTCATCGCTCTGGCGGCTTGCCTCTTGGCGACTGCCCTCCCGTTCGCGGCAAATGCGCAAGACGCATACTTCGGCCCACAGGTCGGCGTGTTCATGCCCGCCAGTCAGGCCCTGAAAAGCGAACTTGGTGAGAACTGGTGGTCCATCGGCGCCAGCCGAATCCGCGTGTTCCGTCCGAACGACTCGAACATCGCGCACGACTGGAACGCCGTCGGACAAAGCCGCAATGGCAGCCGCGTTTTTATCCTTAGCGGATCGATCGGCTATGTCCTTCCGTTCTCCAAGCCTGGAGCGGACACAGAGCCGTACCTCGCGGCGCGCGCGGGCCTTGCCTACATCGACTACGCCGTCGACACTACGAGCGGACGCGAGTCTGGAAAGGTGTTCTCGCCGAACGCGAACGCCGCCTTCGGCGTCACGTTCAACGGCAGGTTCAATCTGGAAGTCCGCTACGACCTTTGGAGCAGTTACGACGGCCTGACCTTTAACGGTCTGACGGTAGCGGCTCGGTTCGGGATAGCCAGGTTCTGACCTAGGAGCGCATGCCGAAGCCTATCGAGCACAGGATCCCCGTTGAACGGCTGTTCCTGGTCTACGTGAACCAGGACGCAAGCGAAGACGAGACGGTTGAGAACGAGCTCGAAGGACTGAGCGAGGCAGCGGGCGGAGAGGTCGTCGGAAGCGTCCGCCAACGTTTGCCCAAACCCCATAGGTCGACGTTCATCGGCCCAGGAAAAGTCGACGAACTAAAGGCGTACGTGGCCGAGACCGCCGCCGACGTCGTGGTCGTCGACGCGGAACTTAGTGGTTCGCAGATCAAGAACCTGGAAGAGGCGATCAGCCACCGTGTGATCGACCGCACCCAATTGATCCTCGACATCTTCGCCCGGCGCGCGATCACGCGAGAAGGCCAGTTGCAGGTCGAACTCGCCCAACTCACGTACATGCTCCCACGCCTGATGAGCGTATGGACGAAGTTCGAGCGCCAGCGCGGCGGCATCGGCATGAGAGGGCCTGGCGAGACGCAGTTGGAGAGCGACCGCCGCATGGTCAACAAGCGCATCGCCAAACTCAAGGTCGAGATCGAGGACATCAAGAAGCACCGCGTGCTCCAGCGTGAGGCCCGGGCCCGCCATCCGTACCCTGTCGTGGCGATCGTGGGATACACCAGCGCAGGAAAGTCGACGCTGATGAACCGGCTCACGGACGCGGGTGTCCTCGCGGACGCTATGCCTTTCGCAACGCTCGACCCCACGACCCGCAAGATCGATTTGCCGGACGGGTTCAGTTTCTTCCTCGTCGACACGGTCGGGTTCATCCGCAACCTCCCCACCGAACTCATCGCCGCCTTTCGCGCGACGCTCGAAGAGGCCAAGCACGCCGACCTACTCCTGCACGTCGTCGATCTCTCCAACCCGGCCTGGGAGATGCAGGTCGACGCCGTCATCGACACCATCGAGGCGCTCGACGCCGCTGAAGTGCCCGTCTTGACCGTTTTCAACAAGATCGACTCCGTCGAAGACCAGGCGGCCGTGCGAGAACTCGTGTCCTCCTGGCCCAACAGCGTGGCGATCAGCGCAAAGGACGGCGCCGGGATTCCCGACCTCCTTGAGGCGATCGTGAGATCGAGCAAGGGTGCGATGTCGTTGGTCAAGGCTCTCGTTCCGTACGATCAAAACGCGCTGGTCGAGGCCTGCTACCGGTTTGGCCGAGTCCTGAAGAAGGACTACCGCGACGAAGGCGTGTATCTGGAGGCCGAGTTAGTGCCCGAGATGCAGGCGAAACTGGCTAGGTACGCGGTCTCGTGACGGTCGGAGAGGCGGTCGCAGTGGTCGAACAGCGATTGATGGTCGCTGGCGTCCCAGAGCCGAGGCTCGACGCCCAAATGCTCGTTGCGCACGCTCTGGGTGCGGCGCGTTCCTGGGTGATCGCGCACACTTCAGACCCGATCGAAGACACGCGGCGAATCGAGTCCCTTTGTGAAAGACGAGAGAGGCGCGAGCCGCTCGCCTACATCTTGGGATGGCGCGAGTTCTATGGACGTCGCTTCAAGGTCACGCCGGATGTGCTCATCCCTCGGCAGGAGACCGAAACGCTCGTCGAAGTCGCCCTTTCCATGCCGTTCGTCGAGCGCGTCCTCGACGTGGGGACAGGCTCTGGTTGCATCGCAGTGACCCTAGCACTGGAGAAGCCGGAATGGCAGGTCGAGGCATCCGACATCAGCCCCGGGGCGCTGGCAGTCGCACATGAGAACGCCTTTGCCCACGGGATCCGACTTCGTACACACGAGTGCGATCTCTTCGAGGGTCTGGTCGCAGATCCGTTCGATTTGATCGTTTCTAACCCGCCCTATGTTGCTGTGGGTGCAATCTTGGATCCCGAGTTGACGGACCACGAGCCGCACAGCGCGCTCTTTGCAGGCCAGGATGGATTGGACGCCTACCGCCGCCTCGCAGAGGGCTCAGCGGCCTTCCTGCGGCCAGGAGGAGCCCTCCTTGTAGAACTCGGTGACGGGATGTCCCGCGAGGTCGCCAGAGTCTTCGAAGAAGCCGGGTGGCACGTGGAGCGGATCGAAAAGGACTTGATCGGCATCGAGAGGGTGATGGTGCTCCGGCCGCTCGAAGTTTGAGCCCAATTGAACCTGCCTTCTGCTGTCATAATTAGGCTCGAATGAAGGTCGTCGTCCCCGAGGAGTTCAAGTACCTCTACGTCACGGACGAGGACCATCCCATCGTCAAGGTTCCCGCAGACGTGCTCCTTGGCCAGGCCAAGCCAGTCGAGCGAATCACCAAGCGGCACCAAGTCCTTGCGGAGAACATGGTTCGCATCATGCGCGCCGCCCGCGGCATCGGCCTTGCAGCCCCACAGATCGGCGTAAGCGAGCGGGTCATCATCGTCTGCACGGACGGAAGGCCGATTGTGATCTACAACCCTCGGATAACGGAATCCAGCGGAACGCAGGTCGGTGAGGAGGGTTGCCTCAGCATCCCAGGGCTCTACGGCGACGTCGAGCGGGCAAACGTGGTCGTCGTAGAAGGGCTCGATCGTAAGGGGCGCGAGTCGACCTGGGACATGGACGGCCTCGCGGCCCGCGTTGTCCAACACGAGATCGACCACCTGGACGGCGTGCTCTTCACCGAAAAGGTCGATCCGGCCACGGTCTACTGGCAGCACCCGACGGAGAAGCCCGAGAGGGCCGAGTGAGGCTCGTCTACTTCGGCACGAGCGCCTTCGCCGTGCCCGCGCTCCAGCGATTGGCACAAGACGTCGTGCTCGTCGTGACGCAGCCTGACAGACCGAGCGGGCGAGGTATGGAGATGAAGCCTTCGGAAGTCAAGCGTGCTGCGCTCGATCTCCTGCTCCCCGTCGAAACGCCGCTCAAGAGCCGTTCACCAGAGTTTGTCGAACGCCTCGAATCGCTCGATGCTGACGTGTTCATCGTGGCCTCGTACGGGCAGATCCTCTCAAAGGCGGTGCTCGCTGCACCGCGCGTGGGTTGCTTCAATCTTCACGCAAGCCTCCTGCCCAAGTATCGCGGAGCGGCGCCGATCCAGTACGCGCTGCTCAACGGCGACGCCGAGACAGGCGTCACGCTCATGCAGATGGACGCCGGCATGGACACGGGCGAAATGGTCGCCAAGGTTTCGACGCCGATCGCGCCGGACGAGACCGCAGGCCGGCTCCACGACCGTCTCGCCGAGATGGCGGGAGACCTCGCCGCAGCGTGGATCTCACGCCTTGTCGCGGGCGACTATCCGCGAACGCCGCAGGACGAAAGCCTAGCAACTTACGCACCGAAAGTCGAAAAGGCGGACGCCGAACTCGACTTCGACCGGCCAGCAAGGGAGGAGTACGACCGCTTCCGCGCGTTCACCCCCCATCCGGGAGTCTGGGTCTCGACGGCCAACGGTAGGCTCGGAGTCAAGTCTGCAAAGCCAGGGCAAGCATCGCGCAGCCCGGGAACTGTGGTCGCCACCAAGCCGTTTGAAGTAGCCTTCGCTACTGGATCGCTCGTCTTTGAGACGGTCCAGCCAGAGGGCCGCAAGGCCATGTCCGGTGAGGACTACGCGAACGGGGCACGGATCGTCCCCGGAGACTGTTTGAAACCCTGAGAAACTGCCCATGAAGAACAAGATCGTCGTCCGAATGGTGATCGGCCTTTTCGCCATCGCCGCGCTGTACTTGGCGTACGGCTGGTTCCGCGAATGGACGAAGGATCCCGACCGTGGCAGCCTCGACTCCACCGACATGGTTGCGGCCGTCGAGTACCTCGAAGACGGCAGCAGCCAGATCGTCGTGTTCGAGGACAGTGGCAAGAAGCGCGTCGCCCCGGACCACACAGAAGGCGCACAAGACGTCGATCCTGTGTGGCGTCCAGACGGACAACGCGTGTTCTTCTCCAGCAACAGGGCGAACAGGTCGAACAACCTCTATCGCTGGAACCTCGCGACCAACGCCGTCGAGAACCGTTACACCAGCGACCGCAGCGCGGGCAGCCCCTCCTTCGGCCCTCCGGGCTGGCCAAACGAGGCCAACAGCGCTTTGATCACCCTAGGCGGCAACGTGTTCACGTTCGACCAATCCAGCAAGTCCACCCGCCAGACCCTCCCGCCCACGGAGTTCCAAGGTGCGGGCGGCGAACAAGAAAGCATGGCCGACGCCATGAAGGTCGCCTACGAAAGAATCGGCACCAGTTTCAAGAAGGCGGCCTGGGGCAAAGACCGCAAGGTCATCTACTCGGTCATTCAAGGCGAGTCGAACGAGATCTTCGTGATCAACTACATGGAGCAGTTGGGCGACGTCCCGGTCGGCCCCCAGCCCATCCTCGCCGGACAGTCCATCCAGTTCGACGTCGCTCCGGACGGAAGGGCCGTGGTCTCGATCCAAGGCTTCGAGTTCGTCGACCCGGCCGCTGTCCCTCAAGAAATGATGCGAAACGGCAAGGCCTACAAACCGTTTCGTAACGCCGTGTACGTCGTTGAGGTCGGCGACGACGGACGAGTCCCGCCGCCGCTGATCCTCTTCACAGACACCGCCGACCTGGGAGTCCAGTTGGTCGATCTCACGCCCGAACTGCGGACCGAACACGCGGTCCCCTCCACCGTGAACGGCGTGCTCGTCCTCCAAGTGCCGCCGGGCTCGCCAGGCGCGACGATGGGGATGCAGACCGGCGACGTCGTGACGTCCGTCAATGGCACGCCGACAACGACCTTCCAAGAACTCTACGCAGCCCTATCCCAAGTCCTGGTCGGTGACACCAGCAAGATCGTGTTCTACTCAAAGTCGGGCAAGGCGGCCAAGGGCGTCGACCACGTCTTCGGCACAGAGGACTCGCTCGCCATGCGCGACCCGGCGTTTTCGCCGGACGGCTCGAAGATCGCAGTCACGGTGGGCCGCGTCAGCAACCGCCTCATGTTCACACCCACCGAACTCGCGGTCGTCCCGCTCGACGGCGGAATTCGTGCGGCAAGCCGGCTTGTGCAAGGACAGATCTACGACCCACACTGGCATCCTAGCGGGTCGAAGATCGTCTACAGCAAGGTTGGCCCCTCGGGTGACAGCCAGATATTTGTGATCAACGCAGACGGCTCCGGCGAGCGCAACCTCTCAGGACCCGGCGACTTCGGACAACCGAAGTTCAGCCCTTACATGAAGTCCGGTTCATAGGTGCTTCTTCGCGCCGGCTACCCACCGGCGCCAGGTCGCACACCGCTCGACGCGCTTCGCAAGCGCGTGCGGGTGGTTAGGCTTCAGGAAGTCCTTGTGCGTCTGCAAGCGCATTCTTTCGACTTGGAAGAGCGGCGGCCGTCTCAGCGTAACCGCGTGCGCCAGTTCGTACACGACGACGTTCCGGCGCACCGTCTGGCTTGGGTACATCGTCACCAATCGCTTCTTCGTCTTGCGCTCCTCTGGCGTCAGCGCGATTGTTTGCTCGCCCTCGTGAGTCGAGAAGCGGTACAGCCGAGGCATCTTCGTGAGGTACGTGTGATAGAACGGCGCCTCGAACACCGGACCGTCGAAGCACAGGTTCACGAGCAGGTTCGTCGCGTCATGGTCGATGTGGCCCTGCTCGAAGGCGTGTGTGACGACGCGGGTGGGTGCGAACTTCTTCAGTGTGACCTTGAACTTCGTGCGTAGGTCGCCGATTGCGTCGATCACGTGGCCGTCCGCCGCGTCGTAGAACGTCATTGCATCGTTCGGCACCCCGATGGAGCCGAGCGCAGCGCGAGACTCCGCCTCGCGCACAGCCGTCGAATGGCTCCACGTGACGTGCACCGGTACGCCCTTCGCCATCAATCGAGTCAGGAACGCGGTCACGGCGAGTTCGTCGTCCGGGTGCGTGAACGCGAACAGCACGCGCTCGCCCTTGCCGACCTCGAAGGCCTTCACTCCTTGCCCATCCTCCGAATCGTGTCCGTGCTAGAACGCCCCGCCACCAAGGGCACGATGACCACGCGGCCGCCGTACGCCCGCACCGTCGGCGTCTCGGGCAAAGCGTCGGCGTCGTAGTCGCCGCCTTTAACATGCACGTCCGGCCGCAGCCGCTCTAGCGTCTCGATCGGCGTGTCTTCGTCGAACGGCACGACGAAGTCCACGGGCTTGAGGGCTCCGACCAGCGCGGCGCGATCGGAAAGCGTGTTGATCGGCCTGTCCGGCCCTTTGCCAAGCCGTCGCGCGCTCGCGTCTGAGTTCAGACCGACGACGAGAACATCGCCCATCGACTTGGCCGCGAGCAAGAGCGACAAATGGCCGGTGTGCAGCACGTCGAACACTCCGTTGGTGAACACGACCGTCCGCCCCTTGCGCGCTTCCTCGATCTCGGCCCACACGTCCATCCGGCTATTCATTCTGGCCGATGGCCGCACGGACCGCCTCAAATGCCCTCTCAGGACCGATCCTGTCTAGCCCTAACGGTTCGTACAAGGTGTTTCCGCGTTGCCCATAGGGGCACGACCGCTCCGGCCTAGTGATCGAGTACAGCCCGACTGCGGGTACACCCAGGGCCGCCGCGATGTGTGTGCTGCCCGTGTCGCCCCCGACATGGGCCTTGGCCAACGAGATCAGGGAGACCAGTTCGCGCACGTTCGTCTTACCCACCAGATCGATCGCGTTCGCCGCGCCGTGCGATTTGACCTCCTCGTACGCGGCGCGGTCGCCGCTCGCACCCAGAAACGCCACACGGAACCCTGACGCGTCCAGGTCGTCGGCCAGGCGGGCGAAATGGTGGGCCGGCCAGCGCTTCGTCGCCCAGCCCGCACCCGCGTTGCAGACTACGAGATCGCGCCCGACCGGCAGCATCGCGCGCACCTTTGCGACGTCCTCATCGATCGGCTTCAGTCCGAACTCTGCGCGGTCGCACGTCGCACCAAACGCACGGACGACGTCCACATACTGGTCGGTCACGTGCAACGACGTGGGATCGGGCACCACCCGCTGCGAGAACAGCCAAGAGCCCTCGCGCTGCCAGTGGTAGCCGAGTTTGCGCCTCGCCCGCACCCCTGCTACGACCAACGCGCTCTTGAGCAGCCCCTGCAGGTCGAACGCCGCATCGAACTCGCCCAATGTTTTCAAGACCGCCTTGCGTTCTGATCCGGCCTTCGGAACGTGGACCACCTGGTCCACCGACGCGCACAGTTCGACGATCCCTGCAAACCGCTTGTCGACGCACCACACGATCTCGCAGTCCGGAAACGACGACTTCAGCGCAACTGCCGCCGGGAGCGTGCACACGACATCGCCAAGCGAAGACAGGCGCGAGATCAAGAACCTCAAAGTAGCCCCTTGCGCCGCGCATTGCGCCATCGGTCGTGGAACCAAAGCCACTGGTCCGGGTGCTCGCGGACCACGTTTTCGAGCAAGCGATTGATCGCGCGCATCATTCCCTCGCCCTTGGTCGTGTAGCCCTCGTCAGCCACGACGTGCGGCAGGAACCTGATATGGAACCGACCATTTCCCTCGTAATGGCAGAACACGGGCTGGACCGTCGCCCCGGTCCGCTCCGAAAGCACGCCGGGGCCGAGCACCGTCCCTGCGGGCTTACCAAAGAACGGGATGTACACCTCGTTCGCGTTCTGGTCAGGCAGAATCCCTACGATCTCGTTGCGTCGCAACCGTTCGATGCTCGCGCGAGCAGCCTTTCCTCGTGAGATCACCTCGGTCCCCGGCCCCTCCCGCAATTGGTTGACCAGCGCGTTCACGCCCTGGTCGTCCGCGTCCCGTGCGATCACGGCGAGTTTGTAGCCGCTCAGCACCATCCACGCGGCGACCCGCTCCCAGTTTCCAAAGTGGGCGGTCAGAAGGATCGCGCCCTTTCCTTTGGCGAGCGCGGCGTCGAGGTGCTCAACGCCCTCGATCGTCGTCGTCTCCTCGATCTGCTCCTTTGTACGGTCGAGACCGATCAAGAAGTCGGCGGAAGACCGACCGAAGTTCTCGAACACCCGTCGGCAAGTGACGTGCGCCTCTTCGGCGGTCATGGCGGGGAAGGCCATCCGCAGGTTTCGCTCGCCCGTCAACCGCCGCCGCTTTGCGAACTGCCAGATGCGACGCCCGAGCCGCTCGCCCGTCGCGAGCGCGTCGAGGTACGGCTTGCGCAACAGCCACCGCTGGATGCGTCGCAAAAGCCACGCCGCCGCCTTTCCCTGGAACCGCTTAAGACTGGACGCCATCGAGCCTGTCCCTGAGCCAAAGTCGGAAGCTGTCGACGGGCTCCAACTGCACGTCGTACTTCGCGACGAGCACCGTCCACACAGCGAGGTCCGTGCGGTGCTTGAGTTTCATCCAGTCCTTCTCCGTCACTACGAGCGGCAAAGTCGGGTCGAGCCCGACAAACAACCGCTTCGCGCGCAAGTCGTCGTGGTCGGGTAGCAGTTTCTCGTTCGCGACCTTGTGGCCCAGTCGCTCCAAAGTGTCGATGAACCGCTCGGGCCGCGCGACCGCGCACAGCGCGTTGACGGCGCCCTCGACCGACACCGTCTCACCCTCAGGCGTGCACAGCGAGAGCATGGGTGCGCTCATCGTGAACTGCCCCGGCACGACCGTCGACGCTCGCAGGCGCCCCGTCCCGCGTGGTTCGCGGTACGGCCCGCTCGGCATGCACCACCTGTTGTCGATGTCGTCCGGATCGAGAAGGATCGTCACGTCCTTGTGCAAGGGCAAGTGCTGGTAGCCGTCGTCGAGCAGCAACACCGCTTCGGGGTGCAGGTCGCGGCAGATCTGCGCTGCGCGGACGCGGTCGCGACCGACGATCAAAGGGACGTCCGGTAGTTTCTCGCGCATCAGCGCAGCCTCGTCGCCCCACTCGCGGGCGTCGAGCGGCCCGCTCGGTGCAGCGTGCGCGTTGTCCTGTCGTGGTGAGCCGTACCCGTTCACCGAGACCACCACTTTTCGGTCGATTGTCGCAAGCGTCTTGGCGACAAAGACCGTCACTGGGGTCTTGCCCGCCCCTCCCGCGATCAGGTTCCCGACACAAACCACGGGCGAATGGGGGCGCAATGGCTTCTTGACCCCAAGCCGATAGAGGAGTTCGTAGATCACCCAACCGCTGGCATAAAGGAGCGAAAGTGGCAAGAGCAGGATCGCTTCCGTGCCTTTCTCCCGCCAAATTCTCTGCCAGTCGATTCCCATCCGCCTCCTTAGAGTTTGGCAGGTTCCTCCCATTGAACCTGGACCAGGCTAGAATCCAGCTGTGCCGACCGCCGCGTTCACGACCCTCGGCTGCAAGGTGAACCAGTACGAGACCCAGAAGATCCTCGAATCCTTCGAGACAGCCGGGTTCGATGTCGTGCCGTTCAACTCCAGAGCAGACGTGTACGTCATCAACACCTGCAGCGTGACCAGCGACGCTGAGGCAAAAAGCCGCTACACCGTCCGCCGCGCAACCCGCACGAACCCAGGCGCAAAGGTCGTCGTGACCGGCTGTGCGGTGCAAATGGGCCTGAACAAGGGCGAGCGCATGCCAGGCGCCGACGTGCTCGTCCCCCACGCCGAGAAACTCGACACGCTCGCGGCGTTCCTCAAGGCGTTTCCCGGACACGACCCGGGAGGGCGAGCGTCCTCGCGAGCCAAGGACGCAGGACGCACGCGCGCGACGTTGAAACTGCAAGACGGGTGCGACGTGCTCTGTTCCTATTGTTCGATCCCGTTCACCCGCCCTGGGATGCGCTCGCGTCCATGGCACGAAATCCTCGCAGAAGCCCAGTCGCTCGCGCAACAAGGCTACCAAGAGGCCGTCCTGACGGGAGTCCTCATCGGTGCGTACGGCCCTCAAACGGGGAGCGGAGGGAAGACCTTTGAAGAGATCGTGGCGCTGCTCGCCCGCGAGTCTGGGCTAGCCCGCATACGCATCTCGTCCATCGAGATGCACCAAGTCACCGACGCGTTGATCGCACTTGCGCAGGATGGCGTCGTCGTCCCGCACTTCCACATACCTCTGCAGAGCGGCGACACGCAAGTGCTCCGAGACATGAACCGGCGGTACACGCAGACGGACTACCTCGCGCTCTGTGCTCGCCTTTATCAGCGGCTGCCGGACGTCTCCATCACGACCGACGTCATGGTCGGGTTTCCAACGGAGACCCCCGAGAGGTTCGAGTCTTCGATGCACGTCGCAAGAACGGTTGGCTACCTCAAGGCCCATGTGTTCCGCTTCTCTCCGCGACACGGAACGCCTGCCGACCAGTGGGGCGACCCCGTCTCCCCGGACGAGAAGAAGGCGCGCGCCGAAGCGCTGACCTCTATCACAAGCGAGACGGCCGGCGCCCATGTTCGGAAGTTCCTGGGACGGACGGTGCGTGTGCTGTTCGAAGGCAAGCCCGGCGTGCTCGAGGGCTCGGCCGACAACGGTATCACGGTCCGAGCCGCCGGCCCGACCGCGTTCGCCCGCACCATGCAGTGGGTCCGCCTCGACGAAGAGCGGGAGGGCGTCGCCTACGGCGAGGTCGTCGGCGGGCCAGTCGAGACGCTGCGGCTTGTCTGAAGATTAGGACTCCGTATCCCCCCGTCTGCAACGTCCGTATCTTCGGATGGCGCAGCACGCTGCGTAATGAGGGAATGAAATGTTGCTGATTCTGCTCGGTGTGATCCTGTTCGTCGCGTCGTTCATGGTGAAGGCGCTGGACAAGCAAACGTCGGAGTCGACGAATTTGAAGCCTGCCGCATGGCTGCTCCGGAGCGCTGGCGTGGTCGCGTTCGTCGGAGGGCTGCTCTGGTCGATGGTCACGATCGTTCCTGCTGGGCACAGGGCTGTGCTTCTGCGTTTCGGCGCCGTAGGCGGGCAGTTGGACGAAGGCATCCATCTCATCGTGCCAGGAATGGACACCGTCGTTCTTATGGAAGTCCGAACGCAGAAGGAAGAGAGCAAGGCGAGCGCGGCTTCGCGCGACCTGCAAGTCGTCACGACGACGCTTGCGCTCAACTTCCGGGTCGACACGGCGAAGGTCTCGAAGTTGTACCAATCGGTCGGCACGGAGTACAAAGCACGAATCATCGATCCCGCCGTCCAAGAGGCGATCAAGGTCGTCACGGCGAAGTACACAGCAGAGGACTTGATCAGGGAGCGGGCGAAGGTCAAGAACGAGGTCGAGATCGAGATCACGCGCAGGTTGGCCGCATACGACGTGATCGTCAACCCTGGAGGGCTCTCGATCACCAACTTCGACTTCTCGCCAGAGTTCAACAAAGCGATCGAAGCAAAACAGGTTGCGCAGCAAGAGGCTGAGAAGCAGAAGTACGTCCTGCAAAGGGCGGAACTCGAGAAGCAGACCGCGATCGCGAAGGCCGAGGGCGAGGCGCGCGCCGCGGAACTCAACGCCGAAGCGCTTCGGGTGCAAGGCGGTTCGCTCGTCGTCGCACGCGAGTGGATCACAAAGTGGGACGGCAAACTTCCGCAAGTCTCCGGCGCCGGGAACTACATCATCGACCTGCAGTCGCTGATGCGACAAGGCGCGGCGCCATAATCGCGCCATGCCCACGCTCTTCACCAAGATCATTAATGGCGAGATCCCGGGCGAGATCGTGTACCAAGACGAGCACGTCGTCGCGTTCCGCGACATCGCCCCTGTCGCGCCTGTCCACGTGCTGATCGTCACGCGCGAAGAGACCGAAGGGCTCGCGTCGCTCCCCGAACACGGCCAACACGAACGCATCCTCAACGCGGCAAAGACGATCGCCGAGCAAGAGGGACTCACGAACGGCTTTCGGCTGGTCATCAACCAGGGCGCAGAGGCGGGACAAACGGTCCCGCACCTCCACGCGCACTTGATCGGCGGTCGTCAACTCGGCTGGCCGCCGGGCTAGCCCGCTCCGACAATCTCGCTCACGGCCTTCGACGCGTCGTAGACCTTGATCACAGGATGCACGTTGCCCACGACCGGTAGCGCCGACAGATACTCCCACGCCGTCGCGCCGTCGAGCGACTCCGGTTCTAGCATTTCGAAGACGAGCATGCCGAGCGGCTGGCCTGTGCGCACAATGTACGCTCCCGCTGCGATGTTGCCGCCGTCGGTCGCAAACGTACCTTCGAGCCGAACCAAGCGGTGGCCTTGGAACGCGTTGCGCGCCTGAACGACCTCTCGCACCGTAAACCGCGTGAACTCGCCCACGAAATCCTGGCGCAGTTTCTCGACAACGATCCCGTGGCGATGGAGCAGTTCGACGACCTTCGCTTCGGACACAGGAACGATGTACGCCTCAGGCATTGTCGCCGTCCGAGTGACTTTGAAGCGGTCCAAGATGGGCATCTTCGCCGCCTCGATCGCCGTCACCTTTCCGGTCCGAGGATCCTCGCCCTCTCGCGGCGCGCGTTCAAGAAGCACGTCTTCGGTCCCGCGCGAGGCCATCTCGAAACGCACACCCAGCGGCTTGGAGGCCTTCGACCACGCGACCATGTCGGCGTCCGCTTGACGGCTCATGTCCAGGATCTTTGAGGAGTCCTTCGCAATCTCTTCGAGGCACGTCCGCACAAAGGCGATCGTGTGGCGCACGCGCTCGTCGAACGGGTTGTAACTCATCGCTTCGCTGAGAATCGTCACCCTGTTGCGCAAGCCGCCGTAGTTCGTCACGTACCGGCCTTCGTACCCGAACGTCGACCACGACGTCTGTCCTGCGACGGGGCCGGTGTTGCCATAGTCGAACGTCTCGATCCCGAGTTCGCGCAGTCTCGCGCGCACCTTCGGCAGAAGTTCTCCGCGCGAGTACTCCAGCACCAGCGGGTGTGTGTTCGGGTGGAGCGGAGGTGAATACGTCAGTTCGTATCCGTGTCGTGTGCCATCGGTCGTGTGCAGGTCGAACACGACGTCCGGGTCCCAGGCGTTGTAAACCGCTCTGAGGACCGATTGCATCTCCGGCGATTCGGCCTTCATGCAGTCGCGGTTGAGATCGAGCCCGGCGGCGTTTGGACGGTCGCCGACGATCGCCGGGCCGGTCTGGCTCCGCCTCTGCACGCGCCCGTCGCCCCACTTCTCGTTTCCGTCGATGTTGTAGATCGGCACCACCACGAGCACGAGTGTCTTGAGCAGGTCGCTCTGTTCGCGATAGAGGTCGCGCAAAAGCGCTTGTGCCGCCTCCTTGCCTTCGACCTCGCCGCCGTGGATGTTCGCTTGGATGTACACGATCGGCCGGCCAAGACGCTTAGCCTCCATCGGCGTCGTGACCTGTGGGATCGAGGCGATCGCCATCGGCATCCTCAGCCCGCCCTGCGAACTTCCGATGTACTGCACGTGCACCGGTGCGAACTTCTGCAGGTCGTCCAAGAACTGCACGACGTGGGCGTATGAAGACGTTTCTTGGAAGTTCGTCCTTTCCGCGTGGGTCGTGGGCCAGGCGGCTTGTTGGATGGCCAGCGCGAGCAGGGCTGCGGTCATGGTCGCAGTTTACGTGACCTTGGACTGTATGCTTCAACCCATGCCGCTCACGGGCCTGGACGTCTGCATCGCGAACGGGTTTGCTGCGCTCAAAGGTCAGCGCGTCGCGGTCGTGTGCAACCAGGCGTCGATCGCGAAGGACTTCGGGCACGTCCTCGACCACATGGTCAGTGCGGGCGTGCACGTCGCGTGCGCGCTCGGTCCGCAGCACGGGATATGGGGCCACACCCAGGACAACATGGTCGAGTGGGAGGGGTATACGGATCCTCGCACGGGGTTGCGTTTCCACTCGCTTTATGGCGAACACCGCGAGCCTACGGCATCGATGCTCGAGGGGGTCGATCGTTTGGTGTTCGACGTGCCCGATGTCGGCGCGCGGTACTACACGTTCATCTGGACGCTCGCAGGGTGCATGCGGGTTTGTGCAATGCTCGGCGTTCCGGTGACCGTGCTGGACCGGCCGAACCCGATCGGCGGTGTACAGGTCGAGGGGCCGGTGCTGCAGCCGGGTTTCGAATCTTTCGTCGGACTGCACCCCTTACCGACCCGACATGGGATGACTGTCGGCGAGATCGCTTCGCACTTGCGTGGTCGTTACTATCCAGGTTGCGAACTTGAGGTCGTCGACCTCATTGATTGGGACCGACGCGCGTGCCAGGACGAGACGGACGTGCCTTGGGCCATGCCGAGCCCGAACATGCCGACCGTCGACACGGCGGTGGTGTACCCGGGGCAGTGCCTGCTCGAGGGGACGAACCTCAGCGAGGGCCGCGGGACGACTCGGCCGTTCGAGACCTTCGGCGCTCCGTGGATCGACGGTTGGAGACTGACCGAACGGTTGAACGCGCTGTCGTTGCCCGGCGTTTGGTTCCGTGCCGTGCAGTTCCAGCCTACATTCCAAAAGCACGCGGGGCAGGTCTGCCAAGGCGCGTTCGTCCATGTGATTGACCGTCGCTCCTTCTCTCCCGTGCTGACCACTGCCGCTGTATTGCAGGAAGTCTGGCGGCAGTGCCCGCAAGCGGCTTGGAACCCACCGCCCTATGAGTACGAGACTGAGCGACTGCCTATCGACATCCTCGCGGGGAACGAGTGGCTGCGGGTCGCGATCGAGGATGAGGTTCCGCTGGATTCGATCCGCGAGAGGATGGAGTCGGAGGTCCTGGGGTGGGGAGGTTAGGGGTTTTGGTGGTTCGGCGACCGTTCGTCCTTCGACAGGCTCAGGATGACGGTCGCCCAGCCCCTTCATTTGCACGCCCTAGGGTTTCCCGTTTTCTTCCCGTTTTCTCCCGTTTTTTGAGTTCACTTTCTTCCCGTTTTTCTCCCGTTTATCGCGTCACGTGGGCTTCAGGGGTTCCACGCCCTTACTGGTTGTCAAAGTACGCAGTCTCCCTTTGAGTGACCGTTGATACTATACCCGATGGTTGTTGTCGTTTTGGGTAGAATGGCCTAGCGGCTGGGAGCAGGAATACGAACGAGGGAGGGAGTAGGGAGGTTTGGGGGGTTCGGCGTGCTGGCCTGGCGACCGTTCGTCCTTCGACAGGCTCAGGATGACGGTCGCCCGGCCCATGGGCGAATGTGGAAAAGTCCCGGGCGATAAAGCGGCCTTAATCAGGGCCTGCCATGACATGATCAGAGCACAGGGGCGTGCCGTGCAGTGGCGCGGCCCAGCCCTAGTGCCGTTCCTTGCGGCCTCCCGGTCGCGTGGGAGGTAGCATCATGAAGCATAGAAAAGCGTTCACGCTCATAGAACTCCTCGTGGTCATCGCGATCATCGCGATCCTGGCCGCGATCCTCTTCCCGGTCTTTGCAAGGGCCAAGGTGGCCGCCAAGAAGACTGCGACTCTCTCAAACCAAAAGCAGTTGGGTCTCGCTCTCTTGATGTACGCAGGAGACTACGACGACTACTATCCTCGCAACGACGACTGTATCGACAAGTCCTCGCTCAATGGTGCGCTCAACGGCAATCCGTTCAATCCGATCGGCGTGGGATGCACATCGACCGCGTTTTACTACAGGGTCAACCACTT
>CAZGXW010000002.1:0-36678 GCA_964529975.1 uncultured Fimbriimonadaceae bacterium | reverse complement strand
GAGTTCAGTGCGGAAGGCTTTGAGGAAGAAATGATCAAGGCCGGCAAACAGGACGAGCTCGAGGAAGCCAAGAAGCGCGAAGAAGCGTATCTTGCTGCGCAGGGAGGTGCCGATGCCCAATCGCAGGAGGGCGGTGGCAACGTTGCGCCCGTAGGCGGCCCAAAGGAAGACGGGCGCTAGGCGTCCAAGTAGCGAACCCGCCTAGGCTGTGTGCCTGGGCGGGTTCGTTTTTTGAACCTGGTTTGGGCGTATGGGATAGGATAGAGGCACGCCTGCGATGAAGCTTGCCGTCTGTATTGTCCACAACAGGGACCGCAACAAACTGACCGACGAGATGCTCAAGGCCGGGTTCAAGTTCACGGTCATCGGCTCGACGGGCGGATTCCTGCGCGAGGGGAACTCGACGTTGCTCATCGGAGTCGAGGACGAACTGATCCCAAACCTGAAGGAGATCGTGCAGGCGAGCTGCAAGGCACGCGAGCAGATGGTCAACGTGATGCCTTTCGAGGCTGCGCCGCCGGGAGCGTTCATCCCCTCCCCCGTCAAGGTCCCCGTGGGAGGCGCGGTCATGTTCTTCTTGAACGTCGATGAGTTCGTCCGCTATTGAGAGCCTGAGCGGACTGGACCATGCCAAGCGCGCCGTGCGGCGCGTGCTTTCGTCGGCCAGCGGCGTGCACGCGGTGATGTTCTATGGCCAGGAGGGCGCGGGCAAGCGCACGCTCGCGCGGTACCTGGCGAAGTCGTGGATGTGCCCGACGCCGGTCGAAGGTCTGGCTTGCGAGGACTGTGCGGTTTGCCGGTCGATGGACACTGGCCGCGCTGTGGACTTCATGACCTGGGCCCCGTGGGGACCGCAATCGCTGATCAAACTTAGTTCGCTGAAGGAAACGACCGGATGGCGAGACGACAAGGATCGGCCTGAACTCCCGTTCGTCATGGACTTCTTTCGGACCCGCCCGCTGATGGCGCGGAGCAAGGTCGTGCTTTTCGAGAGTGCGGACCGGATGAACTCGGACACAGCGAACGCTCTTTTGAAGACCCTGGAGGAGCCGGGCGACTCGGCGAAGATCCTGCTGACGACCAATGAGTTCAGCCGCGTGCTGCCGACGATCCGCTCCCGGTGCATGTGCGTGGCATGCGAATTGCCTGAAGGCGGGGGTGCCAGCGCCGCAGGCGGGGACCCGGTTGAATCGGTTTTCGGGCGAACGCCGGGCGGCGCGGCCCACGTTCGTGAGCACAGGGAGGTGTTCCAGAGGCTGTACGATCTCTTGGAGTCCACTCGGGGGGCGGAATGGGGCTCGGCCCTACGGTTCGCCGAGGAGGCCAATGCGGTCTCCACGGAATACGAGCGGTCTGCGAAGTTGAAGTCTAGGGCCGCAGACGTGCGGGTCGTCGAGGCGATCGCCTCTTGGGCTGCGGTCCGAATGGCCGACCGGCCAGACGCCTTGAAGGCTGTGGCCCAGGCTCACCGGCGGGTCCTAGGGAACGCGCAGGCTCAAATCGCGTTCGAGGACCTGTTCTTGAGCCTGCTGTATCATGGATAGGAACTCTGAGCAGGGTTCAGCGAGTAGGAGGTCACAGAGGATTTGAAGTTGATCGCGACCTGGATGAAGTCGACGGGGAAGACCCGGGAAGAGCGGCTCCAACTGTTCGAGCAGTTGGTGGCCGACACCCACCGCCAGGCGCACAACATGGCCATGAGGCTGACCGGCAACTCGACCGAGGCGGAGGATCTGCTCCAGGAGACCTTCCTGCGGGCGTTCCGGTTCTTCCACCGATACGACGAGAACCTGCCGTTCACCAGTTGGGTGTACCGGATCATGACGAACCTGCACATCGACAACGTCCGCCGCAAGTCGCGGCTTAAGACGGTGTCGATCGAGCAAGGCGGCGTGGAAGGTAACCAGACCTGGGACTTGCCGGACACGAAGGCGAACGCCGACTGCGATGTGATGGAGTCGACTCTGGAAGAGCCGCTCCAACTCGGATTGAAGTCGATGACCGCCGAGTTTCGGACGGCCGTGGTCCTTGCCGACGTGGAGGGGCTTTCGTACGAGGAGATCGCCGAGGTCATGCAAACCTCGGTCGGCACCGTGCGCTCCCGCATCCACCGTGGCCGCAAACAACTCCGCGAGCACCTCGACAGGACGTGTCCTGGCCGCTATGAGGTGAGCCTTTAAAGTGAACTGCCAGATCGCCCAAAACAGTCTTTCCGCCTTTCTCGACCGCGAACTCAGCGGCGACGCGATGCTCGCTGTGCGCTCGCACCTCGAGACGTGCCCCGAGTGCCGCGAGGAGTTCGCCGCCTTGAAGGCCTTGAAGTCCGACCTCGGCGCCCTTTCGGTGGTCGAGCCGCGGGCCGGTCTTGCTTCGGACATCATGCGCAACGTGCGTGGTGAGGTTGCACCCGCTCCGCGCATCCCTGTCGGCGTGATGGTCGCGACTTCGGTGGCGGCGGCCGTGCTGGCGCTGCTCGTGTTCAACGTCTTTTTCGGGAACGCTTCGTCTCCGCAGTTCGCGGAGGACTCGAGCCGCTTTGACGCGGCCACGGACAGCGCCGTCACAGCGCCGGACTTTGGTGGCCACGCCCCGATCATTCCTGTCGGGCGTTGATCGCGAAGGCAGGAGAAGCAGTTTGATGAGACGGCCCCTTGCGACCGCCCTGGCCTTGTTGTCCTTCTCGCTCGCTTGTGCCACGAGCGACGAGGCGGCGGTCAAGGCGCTGGTACGCGCGCTCGATTCCCAGCGCGACGTGCGGGCGAGCCTGGTGCAGGCGCGCAGCGACGGCGGGCAGTCGATCACAGTGAGCGTGCAGATCGTGCCTCGGCGCGGCGTGCGCGCGACGATCATCCAGCCGTTTGTGTATTCCGGCATCGTTTCGTTCGACAACGGGGACACTTGGAAGAACTTCGACCCGCACATGAACCTCGTGCGGATAGAGAAGTCGCCCGCGACGTTCCAACTGGACATCTCTTCGCGCGAGAAACTGATCCGCAAGAACTTCGAGACGACGTTCGCTGGCGAGGCGATGATCGCTGGACGAAGCACGAAGGTCGTCGTGATGAAGGGGAAGTTCGCGGACATGGCGGACAGGCGCCTATACATCGACGCGGAGAACTCGCTGATTCTGCGATACATCGTGTATCAGCCGGACGCGGCGCCGGTCACGACGGTGGACACGAAGTCGATCGATCTGCGCACGGTGCTCGACTCGGCGGAGTTCGAGAAGATCGGCGAGGACGGCGCAAAGGTCGTGAAGTCATGGGGGCCGCTGGAGGTCCGCCAGGCCCGCGACGCTGAGAAGCACGTGGGGTTCGTTCCCCAGGTGCCGGCCGCGCTGGTGGCAGGGCTGAGCAAGCAGGCGATCCACGTGGTGGGCACAGAGGAGCGGAAGTTCGTGGGCGTGCGGCTGACGGACGGCATGGCGGTCGTGACGGTGTACCTTTGGAAACCTAAGGACGGCGAGACTTCCTCGCAAGAGCCCTTCAAGGGCTCTTATGACGCTCGCGCTGCAAACGGCGTGCGGTGCAAGGTGGTTGGCGAGATCGCCGACCGGGTGAAATCGACCCTGGCAGCCTCTTTCGCCCGTCTATACGAGGGACCTTCGAATCTGCCTGGAACACGGAGCCTGCCGCGAAACGTTGACCCAAGTATCAAACCCGGAGAGGCAAAGACTCCGGAACGACCGAAACTGGTGATAGACCATGAGTAACTGGACAAGCAACTTGACCCGGCCCTTCGTATTGGCGACCGTTGGCGTGATCGCCGTCGGTGGCATCGTGCTCGCGCTGAACAAGGGCGCGAAGTCGAACGGCACGTTGGTCTACACGCCGAACCTCCAACCGGTCTCGCTGGGCAACACAGAGGGCACGGCGCCGAGTTTGAAAGCGCTCGACGAGATGTTCACGACGTTGGCCTCGACGACGAGCGAAGCGGTGGTCCACATCGCTGTGCGCCCTGACCGCGCCGAGCGTTATGCGGGTCAGATGGGCGGCGACGGTTCTGGCCTGATCCTGACGGACGACGGTTGGATCGTGACGAACGACCATGTCGTGCGGAGTTCTTCCGAAGTGAACGTGATCCTCGCCGACGGTCGAGAGTTGAAGGGAAAGGTCACACGCGTGAACGACGAACAGTTGGACCTTGCGCTGGTGAAAGTGGACGCGGCGAACCTGCCGACACTGCGGTTTGCGGACAGCGACTCAGTGAAGCCTGGGCAGATGGTGCTTGCCGTCGGCTCTCCTTTCGGGCTTGAGAACACGGTGACGTTTGGCCACGTCAGTGCGATCGGTCGCATCGGTATGGCGAGCGACGGTTTCTCCGCGCCGCGAAACTACAGCGGCATGATCCAGACGGACGCCTCGATCAATCCAGGGAACAGCGGCGGCCCGCTGATCAACGTGGACGGTCACGTCGTGGGGATCAACACATCAATCTACAGTTCGACGGGCACGAGCTCCGGCATCGGGTTTGCGATCCCTGCGAACGTGGTGCGTGCCGTTGTCAACGAGGTGATCCAGACCGGCAAGTTCGACCGCGGCCTGATGGGCGTCGAACCACGCGATCTGAAACCTTACGAGCAGAAGGAGTGGAACCTGATGGGCGCGTTCGTGGCGCGACTGTCCTCCGGCGGTCCAGCCGAGAAGGCCGGTTTGCAGGCGGGCGACGTGGTGACGAAGATCGACGGACAGGCGATCCGCAACGAGGTCGACCTCCGCGTGGCGCTGTATGAGAAGTCGCCTAAGGACCAGGTCGAGGTGACGTATGTCCGCGACGGGTCGACGAAGACGACGAAACTGTCGTTGGTCGCACCGCAAGTGGTCGCAAGCGTGGAACCGCCACTGCAGCAGACCCCGCCTCGTCAGGGCCAGGACCCGTTCGGCGATATGCCGGACCTGCGCGACCTGATGCCTCAACAGCGTCCGACCCTTGGCGTGTACCTGTACGACGTTGACGAGACGACGCGCGAACAGTACGAACTTCCTGGCGGCCTCGCCGGCGCGGTGATCTATCGCGTGCGGACGGACGGGCTCGCCGCGCGCGCCGGTCTGAAGGAAGGCGACGTGATCACGATGATCAACGCGAAGAAGGTGACAAAGGCCGAAGACGTGATGGAGGCCATGTCGCAGGCGAAATCGGGCGAGGAACTGATCGTGAAGTACGTGCGCATGGAGGACGCGAAGGCGAACGAGCGAACGGTCCGGATCCGGCTCCGCTGACACTCTGACCGAAGGCCCCCGGGCTCTCGCCCGGGGGCCTTCTTGGTGCTCCAGGTTCAAGCGAACCTGGAAAAGGGGACAAATTTAGGCTAGACGACTTGCGTCCCAGGTTCAAATGTGGGCAAACTGTGCTTGGACGCTTGAACCTGGGTCGCCCCAAGGCTCGGAGCAAAGCGGCTCCCAAAGCGATCCGAAACGATTGCCGAGGAGGATAAATGCAGTTCTATAACTTGAAGACTCGATCTCACGTAGACGTTCCGGACACGATGGTCAAGAAGACCAAGATGGTCCGCAAGACGAAGAACGGTCAGCAAATCCGCTACGCTCTCAAGGCCGAGTACCAGGGAGCCTCTCTGTTCAAGTTCGTAAACGAAGCGACGTACAAGGCGACCAACGTCCCCGAAGTTTGACGGACTACCGATTTGTCCACGAAGCCCGGCCGGTCGGCTGGGCTTCTCGTTTTTGTCCCAGGGCTGGTTGTACAATTTGAACGGAGAGGCGCGTTAGGCGTCTGACCTGCCATGGCGAACCAGAGAGACCAGGCGAAGGTCGCCCATCTGCTGAGGCGGTTCGGGCTCGGGGCGAGCGAGGCCGAAGTCGACTATTACGGCAAGGACGGGCTGACCGGGGCCATCGACAAACTGCTGAACTACGAGGACACCGACGAGGGGTTCTCGATCGACCCGTCGGTGTACGCCAACCCGGACAATGGGGTCGTGAACCTGCGCGGGTTCCAGTTGTGGTGGTACTTGCGACTGGTCACGACTCGCCACCCGTTCGAGCAAAAGATGACGCTGTTCTGGCACGACCACTTTGCGACCTCAGCGGCAAAGGTGGACGTGGGCGAGGCGATGTACCGCCACATCGAGACGATCCGCACGTTCTCGACAGGAAAGTTCTCGAACTTGCTGACCGAGGTCAGCAAGGATCCGGCGATGCTCTACTGGCTCGACAACAACGAGAACGTGAAGGGCACAGCACAGGAGAACTTTGCGCGCGAGGTGATGGAACTGTTCACGCTCGGCGTGGACAACGGCTACACGGAGAAGGACATCCAAGAGGCGGCGCGGGCGTTGACGGGGTGGACCTACGGCATTCGCCGCGGGGCGAACGCCGTTCCGACGGAGAAGCCGAACCGCAACGCGCGGTTCCTGTTCATACCTGCCCGCCACGATGACGGGACGAAGACTATCTTTGGGCAGAGCGGCGCGTTCGACGGAGACGATGTGCTGGAAATGCTCGTGGCTAAGAAGGAGACCTCGGACTATATCGTCAAGAAGATTTGGGAGTGGTTCGTCTATAGAAACCCCTCGAAGGAGACGATCGACGAGTATTCCAGGAAGTTCGTCGCCAGCGGGATGGACATCAAGGCGTTAGTGCGCACAATCGTGACGGGCGAGGAGTTCTACAGCCCAAAGGCGATGCACGCGACGATCAAGAACCCGGTCGACTTCTGCGTGTCCTCGTTCCGGTCGCTGGGGCTGGGGTCGGTGATCCTCGACCGCATCAGCAACGCTCAGGACGACCAGACGCGAAGGAGGTTCGCAGGCTCAGTGGCGATCGTCCACCAAAAGACGCAGGCGATGGGCATGGAACTCATGTTCCCGCCCGACGTGGACGGTTGGGTGAGTGGCGAGGAGTGGATCAGCACCGCGACGATGGTAGAGCGGATCAAGTATGCGGACGTGCTGTTCGGCGCGCAGAACCGCGGGATCATGCAACTGATCGCACAGAACCTTCCCGCGGCTGGGGCACAGCCAAAGGCGCTGGTGGACCGGTTGCTCTCGGTCTTCGACGCGCAACTTCCGCACGAGAAGGTGCAGACGCTGTACGCGTCGGCGACCGAGGTGAGCGGCGGGGCGATCAACGCGCGCAACCTGCAGCCAACCATGCAGGCAGTGACGAGGCTCATCTTCGGCTCTCCCGAGTTCCAGTTCAACTGAGTACACTCCGGGCGTGACCGCCGAGCAGCAGTTGGACGTCCTGCGGCGCGGGACGACCGAGATCATCAGCGAGGCCGAGCTTGTCGAGAAGATCAAGCTCGGTCGTCCTTTGCGCATCAAGTTGGGCGTCGACCCGACGGCGCGCGACGTGACGCTGGGCTGGGCCGTCGTGCTGCGCAAACTCCGCGACTTCCAGCAGTTGGGGCACCAGGCGGTGCTGGTGATCGGCGACTTTACCGCGATGATCGGCGACCCGAGCGGCAAGAGCAAGACAAGAAAGCAACTCACACGGGACGAGGTCTTGGCGTATGTCGAGTCTCTCAAGACACAGTTCGGGAAGATCTTAGACATCGAGAAGACCGAGGTGCGGTTCAACTCGGAGTGGCTCGGGGTGATGAACTCGGCGAATTGGCTCCGGCTTTGCAGCCAGGTGACGGTGGCGCGGATCATGGAGCGCGACGACTTCACGAAGCGCTGGAACGCCCACGAGCCGATCGCGATGCACGAACTGATGTACCCGCTCATGCAGGGCACGGACAGCGTCGCGCTCGAGGCCGACGTCGAACTTGGTGGCAACGACCAGAAGTTCAACAACCTCATGGGTCGTACGTTGCAAGAGTCCGCTGGGCAAGCGGCGCAGTGCGTGGTGCTCTCGCCGCTGCTAGTGGGGACCGACGGCAAAGAGAAGATGTCGCAGTCGCTGGGCAACTACGTGTCGATCGTGGACACTCCGAACGACATGTTCGGCAAGACGATGTCGATCCCGGACGACCTGATCCGCAACTGGTTCGAACTGTGCACCGACGTGCCGATGTCTGAGGTCGAGGCGATGCTCGCCGAGGGTCGCAACCCGCGCGACGCAAAGGTGCGTCTCGCGAAGGAGATCGTCGCCCTGTACCACTCGGTCGAAGCTGCGGCGGAGGCGGAGCGCTATTTCGTCGAGACGTTCTCGCAGAAGAAGCAGCCTGTCGAGGCGGAAGAGGCGACGATCCCGGCCGATCTGCTCGACGACATCGGGCGCGTCGGCCTGGCGGCACTAGTCGCGTCGCTTGAGATGGCAAAGTCGAACGGTGAGGCGAGGCGGCTCATCCAGGCAGGAGCGGTGTCGCTGGACTCGGAAAAAGTCACCGATCCGTTCTTGTCGATGCCCGCGAAGGACCTCAAGGGCAAAGTGCTGCGCGTGGGCAAGCACCAATTTCGCAAATTGGTGTAGCCGTGCGCATCGTCAGCAAGTTTCGGGACTATTACGACTCAGTGCAAGGGCATGGGATGGACATGCAGCGTGTCTACATGCGCCAACAGCGAGTCCATACTGTTCCGGAGTTTCAGTTCGAATTCTCGAGCGTTAGGAGCACGATTGAGTCACTACCAGGGCGAGTATTCGAGAAGGCGATTCTGTGCTTTTGTGCGAGGGCGTATCCGTTCTATATCCTAGAAGGAAACTATTGCGCGAGCGGTGAAGAACTGGTCGAAGCGTGGAGAAAAGTGCATGGCAAAGCCACTTTCGTCGACGATGACATGTGGAGCCTCGATGACCTTCTTGATTGCGACCTGAGAACGAAGGTACCTTACTTCAGGTATCTGACTGAGCGTGCAAACGCATTGCGGGGAGCGGAGATAGGGGACGACATTCATCGGACTTACTCGGCTCCAGCACTGCTGATCGAGCCGGCGGGCACATATGTAGTGAGCGAATACTCCATCACAACTAACCCCGTGCTCGAGGCCCTCGGAATGCGGCGGTGGATAGATCCCTTTACGTGCTACCAAGAGATCGCGATGTACCTTGGCAACCAACTTGCCCAGCCTGACATTGCGCCACAGTCGGTCGGCTCCGACAAAGACCTTGCCAAAGCGAAAGGGTTCGACGAACAGAGTTTCCGCACGGCCGCACCGGGACAGAAGAAGCTCAATCGCAAGGCGAACAAGGAGCGAAAGAGGCGACGAGACTGAATGCTCGTCACACCAGAACTGATCGAGCGTATCGAGCGGAGCGAGGCAGAGTGTTTGCGCGTGACCGCGCTCGCGAGCGGTGGGGACGTGCTGGAGATCGGCGGCGGCGTCGCGGCGTTTTGCGGCGACGGCAACCCAATGACGCAAGTGGCAGCCGTGGGGCTTGGCCATGAGGTCTCCGACGAAGACCTGGAAGCGATCTTCAAGCACTTCGAGGGACGCACAACGAACTACGAGTTCAAAGTCTCGCCATTGACCGACCAGTCGCTGCGCGAGCGCGTGGTGAAAAGGGCAAAGTCGATCCCCGAGTTCGAGACGATGCTCGTTTGCGACCTCGCTACCCACACGCCCGAGCCCACGACAGAGGACATCCGCTCTGTCCCACCGGAAGACTACGCGGCGTACGCCGAGCGGGCAGTAAACAGGTTCTTCAGCGGCGAACCCGGCCCGCCGGGACTCGCCGATACCATAGCCGCCGCGTGCAGGAACGACGGAACCCACCCCTTCGAGGTGTGGGTGGACGGAGAGCCGGTGGCAAGTTGCGCGCTAGGAGTGTTTCGCGGAGTCGCTTGGCTGCAGGGCGCGGCCACAGACCCCGAGCACCGGGGCAAAGGGCTGCACAAGGCGATGCAGGCGTTCCGCATGGCGAAGGCCAAAGAGATGGGTTGCACCGTGCTCGCTCAAGGTGCGCTGCCAGGCTCGACGTCGCAACTCAATGCGCAGAAGAGCGGCCTACATATCGCGTTCACCAGGCCGACTTTCTACCTCTGAAGGTCCCGCTTGCGCCAACGCGGGCAAGGGCGGGGGCGTCTAACAAGAACCATGGCCTCGAACGGACGTTCTTGGACTGCGCTGTTGCCGATCTTTACCGCTGTGCTCTATGGCGCGTCGCCAGTCGACGTGATCCCGGACATCCTTCTCCTCGTCGGCTGGATCGACGACGGCATGATGGGCTTCGTCATGGCGCTGATGTCGCTGTGGCTGTTCGTCCGCAACCGCCGCGCCCATCGCGTTGATGGCGCGGTGCCGCCGTTGCCGCACAAACCGGTCTAAGCGCGTAGGTCAGCGTTTAGCACAGTTCGCGCTTGACCTAATAGCGTCACCCGCCTGTCTCGGCATTCGATCGTGACGTAGCCTCCGCGCTTGCTGGCCTGGTAGCCCGTGACAGGGTTCTTGCCGAGCCTTGCAGACCAGAAGGGGCCAAGAGCGCAGTGCGCCGAGCCGGTGACAGGGTCTTCGTCGATGCCGCTTTGCGGAGCGAAGAAGCGGGAGAGGAAATCAGGAGAGGGAGTAGGGAGTAAGGAGTTTGAAGTGGTCACTTGGTTTGACTGAGCCGTGACTATCACGCCGCGCTTGCCGAGGTCGGCGGTCTTGCGCATGTTCGGACGACACGCAAGGACGGCCTCCTCAGACTCCAGCACGAAGAACCAGTCCATGCGGTTTGCGCCCATCCAGACCGGCTGCGCCCCGAGCGCGTCGAGGATAGGGAAAGCATCGACCTCTTCGGGCGCCTCATCGGGAAAGTCCATCGAGATTTGGTCGCCAGCCTTCTTGCACACGAGTTCGCCGCTGCGCGTCATGAACCGGGCCTCGTCGTTCGGGCCGAGGATGCCCGTCTCGTACATGACGTGCGCGCTGGCGAGTGTCGCGTGGCCGCACAGGTCGACCTCGACTGCAGGCGTGAACCACCGCAAGCGGAAGTGTCGCCCTTCGGGCCAAAAGTAAGCGGTCTCGGCCTGGTTCATCTCCATGGCCATGCTCTGCATCCAGGCTTCCTCGGGCTCGCGGTCTAGAGGGCAGACCCCTGCCGGGTTGCCCGTGAAGGGGGCGTGGGCGAAGGCGTCGACGAGGTAGAGCCGCATGGGGAGGATCGTACAGGGTTCAGAGGCCAGGGTCTAGGGACGGTTCGTCGCAACCAGGCGGGCCAATTGGCGCGTAGACTCAACTACCGATGGCTCGCAAGCAGCAGTCCTCCCGCAAGTCCTTCCCGAACATCAGCCACGAGGCGTTCCAGGCTGAGACGGACAAGAAGGCCCTCGCCGCACTCAAGAAGGTGCCCTTGCTGCCCCTGGCGGTAAAGAAGTTCTATGAGATCGGCGCAGACCGCTGGCTGTACTGCTACAACATGGCGACCAGCGTGCGCTGCGGGCCGAAGCAGTTCAAGAGCCTCGACAAGTGCCTCGACGAGTGCTGCCGTGTGCTCGACATGCCCAAGCCGGAGTTGTACGTCACAAGCAACCCGTTCCCCAACGCGCACACCGGTGGCGTGGAGCGCCCGTACATCACGATCCGAAGCGCGATCATCGACACGCTCGACGACGAGCAGATGTACCACTTAATGGGCCACGAACTGGGTCACATCAAGTGCGGTCACGTGCTGTACAAGTCGGTTGCCGCAGTACTCATGCCGATCCTAGACATGATCGCTCGGCGCACTCTGGGGCTAGGGGACGCGGCCCAGATTGCACTCATAGCTGCGTTCATGGAATGGTCGCGGCAGGCGGAGTTGTCCGCCGACCGCGCAGGTCTCTTGTGCGCCCAGAAGTTCGAACTTTCCGCGTCGGCAAACCTGGCCTTGACGCACGGCCCTTCGCGGTTGAACGGCGAAGCGAGCGTGGAGGCGTTCATGGACCAGGCGCGCGCGTACCAGGACATGGATGCGAGCGACGCTCTTGGCAAACTGCTGATCTTCTACCTGTACGGTATGAACTCGACGCACCCGATGCCGGTGCACCGCATGCAGGAACTCGACAAGTGGTACCAAGAAGGGCACTTCGAACGGATCATGAAAGGCCGCTACCAGCACGTCGAGTCGAAGGCGAGTTAGTTCGGAGGTTCGGGCGTTCGGAGGTTCGGAAGTAGGACGGCCCCGGTTTGAGCCGGGGCCGTGTCGATGTATGACCTTGGTACTTACTGCGTGGGTCGCTTGAACACGAGTTGGCCTTCGCCAAGCCCGTTCTTCTCGTCGACGGCGATCAGGCAAGAGTTGTCCGGTGCGATCTTGAGTTCGAGCGGTTCTTTGCTCACGTTTCCGCTCCCACCCTCTTGCTTGGCGAACTCCTCGGCGGACATTCCCATCACCTTGTCGGGGTAGAGCCAGAGGCTGTCGCCCTTCTGCTTCCACCTACCCTCCATTGGGATGAACATCATGATCATTGTGAAAGTGTTGTCCTCGTTGATGGTGAGTTCGAACTGCATCATCGCGCCCATCGCCTCCATCATCGCTTCGCCCATCTTGGCGGCAGCCTCGTCCTCGGGCTTGCCGGCGGCGGCGCGCTTGGCGCGCTCCTTCTCCATCTCCGCCTTCATGTCCATCTTGGCCTGCCACCGACCGAAGAAACTGACGTACTTTCCAGGTTCGGCGGAAGCAGTCGCCGTCGGCTCTTCTTCGCTGACGGAAGAGTCGACCTCGACCTCCACTGGTCGGTCGACCATGTACATGTCGAGCGCGGACTTGTCGATCCTCTTGTCGCTGGACTCAACGAATTCGGATTGGACGAACTGGCAGCCGCCGAGCGCGGTCAGCGCGAGAGCAGCGATGGCGTAGTTGAGCCTTGTTCGAAACATCTGGTCACCCCAGAATGATCGTCGGCGGTCGTCCCGCTTGGCTTCGCTGGCGTTTTTGCCGGGTTACTCGGTGCCGGCCTTAGTGAAAACGAACGTTCCCTTCCGTGCGTTGAACGGGTCTTGGACCGTAAAGGACTTACCGTCCTTGCTCACGGTCGCTTTTGTGACGGCAGCAGGCGTGGAGACGTTGAATCCCAAAGTCTTCGTTGGCGTGAGCGTGAGCGTGTCGCCGGCGAAGGACCAAGTTCCTTCGAAGCCGATCGTCTTAAACGTCTTGTCCTCGTTCAGGTCGATGGTGACATTGATCGCGTCGAGGGCCGCCTGAGCGATGTTCTTCGCGGCGTCGTCTTTGTCAGCGCCGTTGTCCGGCAACTGGATCCTGCCGGTCCAAGAGCCCACAAGGTCGCGCTCCTTAAGCCCACAGCCTGCCAAAGCGGCAAACGCGACGAATACGACCAAGAAGTTCTTCATGCTCCACCTGCCTTTCAGTCTACGTTGATGGGTCTGCGGGGTTTCGGTCACCTTCTGAAGATCAGCGTGAATCCTTCGACGTTTGGGTCGGGGCCGGACATCTCGGCCTCGCCCTTGAGTTTCAGCAAGTAGGTGCCGGAAAACCACTTTCCCTCTTCGCCCGGCTGGGCCGGGAGCACGAGTTTCACTGTGTCGCCTTCGAGCGACCAAGTCGCCTCAACGGTCCGTTCGTTGACGAACGTCGCAGTGCCATCGGCCTTGAGTTCGAGTTTGATAGTCTTGGATTCCATTTCCTGGGCCGCAAGAAACCTCGATTGCTCGTTGTCACCTGCGGCGTCTTTTTGCATGGCCTCGTAGGACATTCCGGCCGTGCCTGACCAGTTTCCGACAAGTGCGTCCTTTGAGGCTCCGCCGCCGCATCCGACGGAGAGCAAGAGCAGGGCGGCAAGAAATGGGGCGTATGAGCGCATGGGCGGGCTCCAGGATACGCCCCTTGGCCTGCCAAAGTCCAGCGGTACACTGCCTGCCCACATGGACTACCGGCGGACGTACATTCGGGATCTCTTGGCGTCGCCCCCCGGTGGGTCTGTCAGTGCCTTTGGCTGGGTCAAAACTCGGCGCGACAGCAAGGGCGTCCATTTCGTGCAGATCAACGATGGTTCGTGCTTTGCGGACCTACAGGTGGTTGTGGAGTCTGGCTCGTTGCCCGAGGCGAGCCTCAAGCAAGTCACGACGGGAGCGTGCGTCCGGTTTGACGGAGAGTTGGTGGCCTCGCCTGGGAGCGGCCAGTCGGTAGAACTGAAGGCGACCGCGCTCGAGGTCTTTGGCCCGGCCGATCCTGAAAAGTACCCCTTGCAGAAGAAGGGAGCGACGATGGAGTTCTTACGCGAGATCGCGCACTTGAGGGTGCGCGGGAACACGTTCGGCGCGATGATGCGGGTGCGGAACCGGGCGGCTTGGGCGGTGCACAAGTTCTTCCAGGACCGCGGCTTTTCTTGGGTGCACACACCGATTGTTACGGCGAGCGACGCCGAAGGCGCGGGGGCGATGTTCCACGTCACGACGTTGCTGGACGTCGCCGACGGCAAGTATCGTTTAAAGGACACGGATCCCGCTCAGGACTTCTTCGGCAAGCCTTCTTTCTTGACGGTTAGCGGTCAGTTGAACGTCGAAACGCAGTGCCTGGGGCTGACGAACGTGTACACCTTTGGTCCGACATTTCGCGCTGAGAACTCGAACACGGCTCGCCACCTCGCTGAGTTTTGGATGATCGAGCCGGAACAGGCGTTCTGCGACATCGACGGGAACATGAACCTTGCAGAAGAGTTCGTTCGCGAGGTGATCCAAGACGCCTTGGACAACCGCGCCGACGACTTGGAGTTCTTCGACAAGCGGGTCGAGCCTGGTCTGATTGACACGTTAAAGCACGTCGCCGGCTCTACTTTCGAGCGGATCACGTACACCGAAGCGATCGATATGCTCACGTCCAGTGGTGAAGCGTTTGAATTCCCGGTCTCATGGGGAAGCGACCTTCAAAGCGAGCACGAGCGCTGGCTGACGGAGAAGAAGATCGGCCGGCCGGTGATCGTGACCGGGTATCCAAAGGAGATCAAGGCGTTCTATATGTATCAGAACGACGACGGCAAGACGGTTCGAGCAATGGACGTCCTGGTTCCGCGGATCGGCGAGTTGATCGGCGGGTCCCAGCGCGAGGATCGGCTCGAGCGACTGGAGGGTCGAATCGAAGAACTCGGCCTGCCCAAGGAGGCGTACTGGTGGTACTTGGACCTCCGGCGGTTCGGTTCTGCGCCACACGCCGGCTTCGGTCTTGGGTTCGAGCGCCTGATCATGTACCTGACGGGCATGAAGAACATACGAGACGTGATCCCGTTCCACCGTGCCGTGGGACAAGCGGAGTTCTAGTTGCTCAAAGTGTTCAAGGGCTTTGATAAGCGCTTGGCTGCTGAGCTTCGGTCTCAGCGCAAGTCGATCTTGAAGGGTCTGTTCTGTGTCGGCGTCGGGGCACTGCTCACTGCCGCGACGATCCCGCTCACGGAAAGGGCGATTGCGGCGATCGGCCATGCTGCGCCGATCAGCGTCGAGGTCTCGGGCTTGCGCGGCTCCCAGGTCGAGACTGAGGAGCAGGCACCCTCGAGCGAGAGCGCGGCGGAGGTCGCCGCGCGGCAGGACGCGGCCCTGCGCGATCTTGGCTTGATCTGCCTGATCGTAATCGGCGTGTTCGGGTTGAAGTACTTCTTCACCCGGGGTCAGACGTTCTATCTAAGTCGCGCCGCGACACGGCTGGCCAGCGAACTTCGCATGAAACTCTATGCGAAGTTACAGCGGATGCCCGTAACATATTTCAACGACCGCCGCACGGGCTCGATCCAAAGCGTACTGACGAACGACGTGAACGTGTACCAGAACGCGGTGAACATCATCCGCGACTCCATCGACGGGCCGTTCAAGGCGATCGCCGCGCTTGTAACGATCTTCGTGATTCAATGGCAGCTCGCCATCGTTGCGATCCTGTTCATCCCAGTGCTCGCATGGTTCGTGCAACGCAACGGCAGAAAGATGCGGGAGGCACAGGGGCGGGTCCAGGAGGACCTCGCCGTCCTTACTGGCGTCACGCAAGAGGCGCTCACGGGGTCGCGCGTCGTCAAGGCCTTCGCCGCCGAGGGCCGAATGACAAAAATATACAACGACCTCGTCGAAAGGACGTTTGACAGCCAGATCAAAGCCGTACGAAGGTTCGCCCAACTTCGGCCAATGGTCGAGTTCGTTGGAGCTGTCTCGCTCGCCACGATCCTGTATATCTGCGGACACATGGCCAAGGCGGGCACGCTTCAGATCAGCGAGATCGTCGCGCTCACGCTCGCGCTGGACATCATCAACCAGGGAGCCCGCGCCCTCAGCAACGTCAACAACACGTACAACACGGTCCAGGCCGCCGCCGCACGCATCTATGGAGAGATCCTCGACGCGCCAGAAGAGCAGGTCGACGATCCGGGCCAAAGGACGTTGGAGGCGGTCACCGGAAAGGTCGAGTTCCAAAGCGTCTCGTTCACATACCCGGATGGGACGCAAGCCCTCAAGAATGTGACGTTCACCATCGAGCCGGGATCGTCGCTCGCGTTGGTCGGTCCGAGCGGAGCAGGAAAGTCCACCATCGCTGACCTGCTTCTTCGATTTTATGATCCGACCGAAGGGCGCATCCTCTTCGACGGTGTCGACATCCGCGAACTGAAGGGGAAGTGGTACCGCGAGCAGATTGGCGTCGTGCCCCAACAGACGTTCTTGTTCGCGGGGACCATCGCAGACAACCTCCGGCTCGGCGACCCCGCGGCGTCCGACGAGCGAGTCAGGTCTGCGGCGAAAGCCGCCCACGCAGACGTGTTCATCGAGCAAACCCCCGACAGATACGACACCGTCCTAGGCGAACGCGGTGTGCGACTAAGCGGCGGCGAGGGACAACGCCTCGCCATAGCGCGCGCCCTAGTGCGCGACCCCAAGGTCCTCCTCCTTGACGAGGCGACGAGCAACCTCGATGCGCAAAGCGAAAGGTATGTCACGGACGCCTTGACCGAGATCATGCAGACGCGCACGACCCTGTTCATTGCGCACAGGCTGACGACCGCGAGCCGGGCGACGAAGATCGTCGTGTTGCGGCGCGGCGAGGTTCTCGAATCGGGAGCGCACGACGAACTTATTGCAAAAGGCGGCGCCTACGCGGGCATGTACAAGGCGTTCACCAGCGGAGTGCTCAGTGACGACCTCGGCTAGTCCTGCGATCGATGTCGCCGGCCTCGACTGCGGGTACGCGACCCGGACCGTCCTCTCCGATTGCGACCTCAACGTCAGCCAGGGCGAGGTCGTCGCTCTGATCGGTCCGAACGGGAGCGGTAAGTCGACGCTCATGAAAACGATCGCCGGAGCGATCCCACCGCTCAAAGGCACTGTGCGACTCATCGGCAACGACGTCTCAAGCATGGGCAAGATGGAGATCGCAAGAAGGATCGGCTACGTTCCGCAACTCGAGTCTCCCGCGTTCGACTTCACGGTGAGAGAAGTGGTCCTGATGGGGCGCATGCCGCACTCAGACGCCATGTTTGAGTCGAAGGAAGACGTGGAAGCGGCAGAACGGGCTATGGAGCGGGCGGACTGCATTGGCCTGGCCCATCGTCCGATGAGCGAACTGAGCGGCGGCGAGGGTCAGCGCGCCCGCATCGCTCGCGCGCTCGCGCAAGAGGCACCAATCCTCCTGATGGACGAGCCCACGACCCACCTCGACGTCCGCCATCAGATCGACGTCGGCAAATCTGTCCGCAACCTGGCCAAGGAAGGGTTGGCGATCTTGGTCGCCGTCCATGATCTCAATTGGGCCGCGAACTTTGCGTCCCGCGCCGTCCTGCTGAGCGGTGGTCGCATCGCCCTGGATGCGCAAATACCGGGAGCGTTCGAAGACCGGGCGTTCGACGACGCGTTTGGCGTCGCGTTCGAACGGGTGCGGACGAACGGCGTCAGGCTTCTGGCAGAAGAAGGGCTTTAGCCGCCCTTCTCTTTGTCCGCGCGAGCCTTCTGTGCCGAGTCTTCGCGGTACCAGTGTGCGCTCGTCGAGTCGCCGTCGAACGTGGGAGTCATGCGCTCGGGTTGCACGATCAAGATTGACGGGTGCTCAGGAATGCCGCTGGAGACGTCGTGGCGGATACCGCCGACGGCACCGACCTGCGACCGCATTCGCAGCTCCTTTTGGGTCGGCTTGCGCGTCGCGGCTTGTTCCGCCTGCCGCTGTCGGACTTTTTCGAGCGCCTCCTCGTTCGGCGCCTTGATCTCGGTCAGGCCGCCGGGTGCGCGAAGGTACTGGGTGAGGTTGAGGGCGATGAGGCCGAGCACGAACGCGCCGACGAGCGTCATCAACATCACAGGGGCTTTCTTATTCTTCATGCGAACTGTCTCCTCGATCTGAGTGTCCCGAAAAGGGGCGGCCAGCCAACTTTCAAGCAGATTCTACGCCAAACTCTGCCATGTCCCGGCCGTTGGTCGCCATCGACGCAAGGCTCCTTACGGAAAGGAGCACCGGCGATAGCGCCTACTGGCGGGGGCTAGTCCTCGGTCTGGCCCAGATCGACTCTGGGCTGAGCTTCTTGCTTTGTTCTAACGCTCCGGCGCCCTCTTGGATTCCCGAGCACCAGTATTTCTCTTGGTCGATCGTTCCTGGACGCGGGCGTTTATGGAGTTGGGTCGGGTTTCCCAAGGAGGCCGAAAGGCAGGGAGCAAGGGTCTTGCACACGCAGTACAACCTCAGCCCGCTTGCAGGGTCCAAGGGCGTCACGACCATCCACGACGTGTCATTCTTCGTTGGCCCCGAGTGGTTCAACGCGAAGGACAGGGCGATCCTGCGGTCCATGGTCCCCGCTTCGGTGAAACGGGCTGCGAAAGTTGTTACCGTCTCCGAAACGAGCAAGCAAGAGATCGAGCGCTTCATCCCTGCGGCTAAGGGGAAAGTCCGCGTGACCTACAACGCTCTCGGGGACAACATCGCCCCCTTGCCCGAATCGGACGCCGAGAAGGTCGTCCGCGGCCGCTTGAAGATCGAAGGTCCCTATCTCCTTACGGTGGGGACAAGGTGGCCGCGAAAGAACATGGCACTGGCCATCGACGCGGCTGCACAAGCGGGACACAAGATCGTCGTGGCGGGTAAGGCGGGTTGGGGCGAGGATGCCCCCAAGGGCGCCGCCGTGTTCACGGGCTTCGTGTCCGACCAGGAAATCACGGCCCTGTACCAGTGCGCGTCCCTTTACCTCGCTCCAAGCAAACACGAAGGCTTCGGAATACCCTTGTTAGAGGCCTGGGCGTGCGGTTGCCCGGTCGTGTGCAGCACGGGCGGGGCTTTGCCCGAGGTCGCAGGCGACGCTGCGCTCGTGGTCGACAGTTGGGACGCCAAAGACTGGGCGGATTCGATTCGTCGACTCTTGGCCGATTCCGGTAAATTAGAGTCTCTGCGCCAGCGTGGGCGGGCGCGCCTTGGGAAGTTTTCTTGGCGCGAGACGGCGGAGAAGACCGTGGCCGTGTACAAGGAAGTGATCGGGTGATGGACAAAGGCCTCTTGGAACTGCTCGCCTGTCCAAGGTGCGAGTCCAGGCCCCCGCTCGAAGAGGTCGGTGACCGCCTCGTCTGCACGGTCTGTCGGTGGTCGTATCCGATCGTTGACGGAATTCCGCACTTGCTGGTCGAAGAGGCGACGCCCCCTGAGGGAAACGATGAGCGATAGAACGATCAACGTGCTCGTGCTGCACGGGCCTAACCTGAACCTCACCGGGTTCCGCGAGCCCGAACTCTACGGAAAGAAACCGCTGAGCGACATTGACGTCGATATCCAGACCGCGGCCAAAGGGCTACAGATCGAAGTCCGAATCTTACAGTCGAACCACGAGGGCGTCCTCATCGACACCATCCAAGAAAGCAGGACCTGGGCGAACGCGATCGTGATCAACCCCGGTGCGCTCGGGCACTATTCCTATGCCCTTCGCGACGCCCTGGTCAGCGTGCGTCTTCCGGTCGTCGAGGTTCATCTCAGCAATATCCACGCGCGCGAGGACTGGAGGGCCAAGTCGGTGATCGGCCCAGCGTGCGTGGGGATCATCTCGGGATTCGGTGCCGAGGGCTACATCCTCGCCCTCACCGCGATCCGACACATGGAGCAACTCGCCGTATGAGCAATCTCGAAAGGGTGCGTCAACGGATGTCGCAGGAAGGCGTCGACGCCATCCTCGTCAGCGACATCACAAACGTTCAATGGCTGACCGGGTTTTCCGGGTCTTCGGGCTATGCGATCGTCACGTCCCGTGATGGCGTGTTTGTGACTGACAGCCGATACACCATCCAAGCGGGACAAGAAGTGACGAGCCTGCCCGTCGCGTGGTTCCAGAGACCGACCACTCTGGAAGAGTTCCTCGCCGCCAAGGCGGCGGAGTTGGGAGTCAAGCGTCTTGCGTTCGAAACATCCATCTCGTACGCGACGTGGAAGGCATGGACGGACAAGATCCCGGTCGAGTGGTACGCCTCTCCCGAAGTGCTCAAGCCGCTGCGGATGGTCAAGACCGCCGATGAGGTCGCCAAGATCAAGGAGGCCTGTCGCATCACTGACGCGTGCCTCGAACATGTCTCGCGCATGATGCAGCCTGGCGTCACAGAGTACGACATCCTCCTCGATATCGAGTTCTTCATTCGGCGACAAGGAGCCGAGATCGCGTTCACGCCGACTGTCGTTAGCGGCCCGAACAGCGCTAAGCCGCACGGAAAGGCGTCCGAGCGCAAACTGCAGGTCGGCGACTTCCTCACGCTGGACCTTGGTGCGAAGAAGGACGGATACTGCAGCGACATTACGCGGACGTTCGTCATCGGTGACGCCAGCGACCGGCACCGCGAGGTCTATGGACAGGTGCTCAAAGCGCAACTTGCCGCGGTCGAGGCGCTGACCGTCGGAAAAGGGGCGAGCGAGCCTGACCTTCTTTCGCGCCAGATCCTCGACGAGAAGGGACTTGCGCAGTACTTCGGCCATGGCTTGGGCCACGGTTTGGGTCGTGCTGTGCACGATTACGGCGGACTAGGCCCATCGAGCAAGGACGTCATCGAAGCCGGTCAGGTCTGGACGGTCGAGCCTGGCGTCTACATCGAGGGGTTCGGCGGTGTGCGCATTGAGGACGACGTCCACGTCACACCGAGCGGCCCCGAAGTGCTGACGCACTTTCCCAAGGAACTGATGGTGGTGGGATAGTGTCCAAGTCGACGCCAGTGTTGATGCTCGATAAGTTCGCTCTCGCAAGCGAGGGCGAACTCCTCAATCTCGAGCTCCACGGCGGCGACGTGTATGCGGTCGTGGGCCGGGCGGGTTCGGGCAAGACGCTGTTCTTTGATACGATCATCGGCGACGAAAAGCCAGCGTGCGGGGAGATCGTCATGCAAGGCACGGTCACGTCCGCGCAGTACAGCAGTGGTAAGTCTCGGCAGACGCCCTTCAGCGTCGCCAAGGCGAGCGCGAGCAAGGACAACCAGCGTCGCATCGCAGACGTGCTGGCCGCATTGGGGCTGTGGGACGCGCGGAACGTCGCGCTTCACAAACTCACGACGGGCATGGTCGTGGCGTGCGACCTCTTGCCTGTCCTGCTTTCGGACGCCGACCTCGTGCTCATCGACGGACACTTCGACCTCCTCGACCCTTGGGCGCTGGATGGCGCGTTCGAAGAGATGTTTCGGCTCGCAGAGGAGAAGACAGCGTTCCTCGTAGCGACCAACCGACCTGAACTCGCCGAGAGGCTCGGCAACATCATCGTGCTGTCAGAGGGCCAGGTCAAGTACGCGGGCGCCGTCGACAAACTGGTGCGCTCGGTCGAGCCCACCGAGATCGTTGTCGAAGCCGACGACCTCAGCACGATCAAGACGATGGTCGAGCCGTTCGTGACGGGTCTGCGCATCTCGGGCCGGCGCATGGTCCTACAGGCTGAGGACGGCCAAGAGGTCGCTGCGCGGCTTCTGACCAACGGCTATGGAGTCGTGCGCTCCGTCGTCGTCAAAGAGCCCTCGCTGGAAGAGGCGCTCATTCAACTCGCTTGACGACGACGCGGACGTCGCCCAGCCTTTTCGTGACGCCGCGCGAATCGAGGTGCTCGAGCAACGGGATCGCATACTTGCGGGAAGTCCCAAACGCTTCGCGGAACTCCGCGGCAGAGAACTGCCTGTCCGCAAACTCTTCGCGCAGGCGTGAAACCGTGCCGTCGAGCGTCTTCGACGGAATGTAGATACCGTCCTCGATCCGGACGATCTCACCTGCCGCACATCCGACCTTGATGATCTCGTGGACCGCTGGCCTCGGGACCTTCAATGCGTCGGCGACCTCATCCGGCGAGGGAGTCGAAACGCCCTTCGCGCTAAGTGCGTCGATGACGCGGTCGAGGATCGCGCGTTGCTTGTCGCTGAACTTGACGCGAAACGTGCTCAGCGCGATCGCCGTGCCCTGCTGACGAACGACGCCCGTTTCGACAAGGTGCGAGAGAATGCGGTCGAGCGGCTTGCCCTTCCAATCGAGCCCCGCCGTCTTGACCACAGACTCCCGACTTTGGAACAGGCTCGTGGGGTCGCCGTCATGGAGCGACTGTAAAGCGGCACAGAACTTTGCTGTGCTCGCGGTCAGTTGGTCGGTCGTCATCCAAAGGCCGGCAAATCCGTGGAGTCTGCCTGAAGCCTTGAGAGACTCCAGCGTGTCGCCCAGTGCCTGAGGCGTCTTGCCAAGGACGCGGCACAGATCTTCGTTCTGCATCCCGTCCTTCGACTGGCCGACCGCGCTGATGACGCTATCTTCGAGCGTGCCGCCGGTCGTCCTTGTGGCCTTCTCGCTCTTTCGTCTGACTGTCGCTTGAGGCACCGTCACGCGACCGCCTCCCAGAAGGCTGGAGGGCGAGTACTTGCGTACAATGAAGGGCTGGCCTTGGACCGCGGCGACGGGACGCTCAAACCGGAACTGGACGAGCGACTCGTCGGAGTCGTTCAAAAACGTGCGTGCGATCGCCTCGTCCGCTCCGATCGAAACGCGCACGCGTGAGCCGTGCCGCGGGCGCACGAGCCAGCGCACCGTTCCGTCCAACGTGGTCGTCGAGAACACGACTTCGGGCGATCCGACGACCTGGCCCCGTTGGGCGTCTTCAATCTTTATGCCGGAGAGGTTAAGAGCGGTCCGACGTCCTCGTTCGCCTTTGCTCGTTTGCTGCTCGTGGCTTTGGATCGAGCGTACGCGCACCTCGTGCCCGTCAGGCTGGATGACGGCTCGGTCGCCTTCGTTCACCTCGCCTTGCGCAAGAGTGCCGGTGACTACGACGCCGTGCCCCTTGATCGTGAAAGCCCTATCGATGGGCAGGTACCAGGGTCCAGGCTTGCTCGCATCGCCCACAGCGAGCGCGTGCGCCAGACAGGACTTGAGGTCGTCCAGTCCTGTGCCCGTGACCGCGGAGACCGGCACGATGGGCGATCCCTTGAACCGCGTTGGAGCGGTCATCTCCTCGACCTCTGCGCGCACGATCTCAAGAGTCTCCGCGTCCACAAGGTCGCTCCGCGTCAAAGCGACGACGAGCCGCTCGACCGGCAAGAGTTCGATGATCTGAAAGTGTTCGACCGTCTGCGGCATGATCGACGAGTCGGCAGCGATGCACAGGAGCGCCACGTCTGTGCCCATCGCGCCGACGAGCATGTTCGTCAGAAACCGCTCGTGGCCGGGCACGTCTACGATCGATGCGCGACCGATTTCTGGGAGGTCGACGTAGGCGAACCCGACGTCGATCGTCAAACCTCGGCTCTTTTCTTCGGGCAGCCTGTCAGCGTCGATGCCGGTGAGAGCGCGGATGAGCGTCGTCTTGCCGTGGTCGACGTGGCCTGCGGTGCCGATAAGCCTGGCCATTGCGGCCTCTAGTGTGGCTCGAACGTCTCCTTGAAGGTTCGACCTTCCTCAAAGACCCACAAATCGAACTTCTTTCCGACCACGCCGACGCCGTGTCCACCGTCTTTGTCGATGGCAAGAACGACGCTGTGCCGGCTTGCCGTGTCGGGCCTTCGGCGAACCATCTCCGACATCACGTGCGTACACGCTTCCTGCGCGCTTCTACCTGCTCGCATCGCATCGACGACCCGGACAGAGACGCAGGCCTTCCACAGGTCCTCGCCCCAGCCCGTGGCACCAGCGCAGCCAGCCTCGTCGTCGGCGTATATCCCGGCGCCGACGATCGGGGAGTCGCCGACTCGGCCCGGCATCTTGTACCCCAGCCCGCTCGTGGAACTTGCAGCGACGAAGTGGCCGTCGTGCAGCCCAAGCATCGTCACCGTGTCCGCCGGGTTGTCCGGCAGAGTGTGGATGTACGCCTTCGCCGCCTCGGGAGATGCCTTGTACATCTCGTAGTGCTCGGCGGCGTTCCCGGTCATCAGGTTCTGTGGGTGGATTCCGTTGAGGATCGCAAAACGTCTTGCCTGGTCGCCAGCGAGCATGTTGTGCGGCGTGTTCTCCATCACCAGCCGGGCGACTTTGATGGCAGGAAGGATTCCTCGCATGGCGCACACGGCCCCGCAGTTCAAGTCCCGACCCTCCATGATCGAGGCGTCGAGTTCGATCTCGCCGTCGGAGTTGGGCAGCGATCCCCGGCCGATCGCGACGAACGTCGGGTCGTCTTCTGCTGCGGAGAGTCCAGCCTCAAGGCACCGCGCGAGCGGTTGTCCCTCTTCGAAGGCCGATGCTGCGACCTTGACCGCCGTCTCTCCTGGCTGCTCCCACGTGGCGAGAATCTTCGTCATGCCGCGCGGGAATTTACCACCGCGAGTGCGTCACGCTTTGCCGATCGTCTTCTCGACGCCAAACACCTTAGCGTTCTCGTCTCGCTCGACGACGCCAGAGTAGCGTGAGAGCATCTCTCGCGCGTGCGACTCGAACTGGTACGAGCCAGAAACCTCGCCTTGCCAGATCGACTCCACGACCCATTCCGGGACCGGCAACCACACGATTCGTTCCGGCGGAACGACCTCGACACAGAACACCTCCGTCCCCCCGTCCCCCAGTTTGAAAACATATTCAACTATCACCAGTTCAGGCTTCAAGACTGAAGTTCCGATCTGCGGCTCGCCTTTCGCCCTCAAGTCCGCAAGCGCCCTCTCGTCATAGCGCCCCACGCGCGGCTCGCGCCCGGCCACGATGTCCTCGAACACCTCCCGTTTCGTCTTCGCCACGTACTCGCCCAAGGTCATCCCGTCAATCTTACCGGGCTCAAACGAGCCCGAACAGCCTCATTTGAACCTGATACTCGCAATGTTGCCTGGAAACCACAACCCCCGTATTGCTGTCAGGATGTACGTTCCTAACCAGTCCGATTCTGAACCTTGGACGGTAGTCAGGATGACTTTGGCGCCCTCGCGCCCCGCCCAAATCTAAGCACGTTCAAGGAAGAAAATGTCGTTTCGAATCAACACCAACGTTTCCGCAATGAACGCGATGCGCAACCTGTCTGTGACGGGTATGAACCTCGCGAACTCGGTCACTCGACTCTCGACCGGTCTCCGCATCAACAACGCGGGCGACGACCCGTCGGGACTGATCGCTTCGGAGAAGTTCCGCGCGCAGATTGCTGGCATGGACCAGGCCCTGAAGAACAACCAGGACGCCATGAACTATGCGAAGACTGCCGAGGGCGCCCTCGACGAAGTCAACAAGCTTCTCCGCGACGCTCGTTCGCTCGCGGTCGCCTATTCCGGTTCACTCGATAGCTCGCAGCTGCAGGCGAACCAAGACCAGTTGAACTCGATCTTGGCCTCGATCGACCGAATCGCCACGAACACCCAGTTCGGCACGAAGAAGCTTCTGAACGGTTCTTCGGGCGTCAACGCGACTGTCGTCAACGGCACCGCGCTGAAGTCGATCTACCTCGGTGGTACTGTCGGCACCCAGTCGATCACCGCTGACGCGGCCGTGACGGTCGACGTCACGACGGCTGCGACGAAGGCCACTCACACTGGCACCAACGCGATCGCGGCTGCTTCTGAAGCGGCTTACCTCGCTGCGGCTGTCGGCGCCGATGCAGGCTCGTTCGCGATCAACGGCATCTCGGTCACGGTCGGCGCGACCGAGACTTGGGGCGACGTGATCAACAAGATCAACGCGATCTCGGGCCAGACTGGCGTTCGCGCGAACTCGACGTATGGCGGCGGCAACGGCGCGATCGTCCTCACGCAGAACAACTTCGGCGCGAACCACAAGATCAACCTGACCGACTCGGTCGGAATCATCCAGGCTGCCGCCGGTTCGGCGACCGCCGCTGGCGTGAACGCCGTGGCTTCGGTCACCGTCGGCGCGCTGAGCGCGGTCACCTTCACGGGCGGCCAGAACGGCAACGACGGTCTCACGATGACGGACTCTGCGGGCAACCGCGTCGTCCTGAACGTGGCCGGCAACGCCGTCGCGACGTACGCTTCGGCCGCGCAGGTCACCGCGGGTTCGGCCTCGTTCCAGATCGGCGCGTTCGCCGGTCAGACGACCAGCCTCTCGCTGAGCAGCGTGTCCTCGTCTTCGCTGAGCCTCACCAGCCTCGACGTCACGTCGACAGCTGGCGCGACCGCAGCGCAGAACTCGCTCGACACGGCGATCGACACGATCAGCCGCATGCGAGGCAACGTCGGTTCGTTCATGCGCAACACGCTTGAGTCGAACATTCGATCGCTCGGCATCGCCAAGGAGAACTTGACGGCCACCGAGTCTTCGATCCGCGACGTGGACATCGCCGAAGAGATGGCGACCTACACGAAGCTCCAGATCCTGCAGCAGTCCGGTCTTGCGGTCCTCGCACAGGCCAACTCTGCTCCGCAGTCGGTCCTCGGCCTGCTTCGCTAAGTCTGAACAGACTCATCGACAGAAGGGCCTCCGGCATCAGCCGGGGGCCCTTCACCTTTCCAGGCCATCAACTCGCGCATGAGTCTCCTTGAGAAGAGCAAGTTTCCGATCAGAGTCCATTTCTCCCGAGGTTCGACGAGGAGGCGGACAGGACGCTCCTCGACGACGGCCTCCACGCTCACCCATCGTCCGAGACCGACGAGCGTGTGAGTGTTCGCGCGGAACCGTATTCCGGTCACGTCCTCGCGCTTGATCGAGATGCGATGCTCCCCGCCCCAAAACTCAAGCCGCTCGGGGTGCAAGACGAGAAAGCCTACGTCCTCGTGTGGGTCGAGCGCGCTCTTGAATGTGGGCCTAGCAAAGCCGACGAAGTAGCGGGCAGTGCGATCGAACGGCCTCTCGATGTGCATGCGTCTGGCGATCTCTCGCTTCATGCCGCCGTTTCCCACATAGGCGAACAAGGCCAGGAAGACCCACGCCGCAGCCATGAACACCGCAATCCAGACAATGAGTTCGACGCTCGGGCCCTTCTCACCAAACACCTTGATCGCCATGGCGAGCGCAGGAGCGGCGAGCACCAAGGGCAACACGTTGCCGACGACCTTGCGCGACGTCGTCCAGACCTTGCCCTCGCTCGGCGGCATAATGAACCTAACTATGGCAGAAGGGCGGCTGCGGTTGGTCGGTGTCCCGCCTTGTGGGCCCGGGCTCGGCAAGGCCGTCGCCCGGTGGATCGCAGAAGGCACCGTGCTGACCGCTCTGGACGATGCGAAACTCCAGGCCGTCCGCCGCATGCTGCCGGAGGACTGCGACGTGGAGGTCGCCCCCCTCGGCGACCTGGTCGGCAGGTTCCTGACGATGCTAGGAGAGCCGATCGCAAGGCTTATCCCAAGAGGACAACTTGAGGCGACGGTCGACCTTGTGGCCAAAAACCTCTCTAGCGATTCGCCGCTTGCCACCTCTGCGCGGTTCAAAGGGACTTCCGCGCTGATCGTCGACCGGCTAGGTGAAATCCGAGACTGGAACTTGACTGCCGACCTTCTCAGGACCGTTATTGAGGACGCGCAACGCTCGCTCGCGTCAAAACTCGAGTCTCTCGTTCAAATCGACGAATCCGTGCGACGCATCCTTGAGGAGACCAACAGGCAGTTCGCTTCTGACCGGGCGGCACGTTGCCTCGAAATCCCACCGCAGGCCACGCTGCCGATCCGTCGCGTGCTTGCAGCCGTCGGTGACGCCGAAAAACCCCTGTACGAGGAGTGGCTTCGCTGGATCACGGGCTTTGGGATCGAAGTCGTTGTATTGGTCGACACGGTCAAGGGTGCAGACCACTTGTTCGGCGGCACGCGGCGGTGTGCTGATCGGCTTGGAACTTCAGTCGAAGTGGACAAGTCGGCGTCGAGTTGGACGGCTGCCCTCTTTAGCGATGTCGTCGCGAAGGAGCACCCCGAAGTCCATGTGGTGAGCACAGCCGATCCTTTGAGCGAGGCGGAGTGGGCAGTCCGCGGGTGTATCGAGCGCACGGCGGACGGCGTGCTTCCGCACAGGCTCGGCATCTTTGCGCGAGACTCCGAGACATACGCGCCATTGCTGATCTCCTCTGCAGCACGGCTCGGCTTGCCACTGTCAGCAAGCGTGTCGACGCCGCTTCTGACCAACGGGTTTGCGGCGCTCACCCTGCAGACATTGCAGGTCCTGGCGGGGAAGGACGTGCGGGCGATAGGAAGGCTGGCGCAGTCGAGTTACCTCAGAACGGGGCTCAAGCAGAACGATGAACTCCTTGCAGCGTTGCGCGCGGCGTTTGCCACCAAGGACAGACAATGGTCGGAGATCGCCGATTGGGCGAAGCAGCAGGGCCCCGACTTCGAGTGGCTCCGTCACGTGCTCGATTGGCGCGAGCACGCCTTGACAACGCGCAGTTCGCTCTCCGGATGGCTGCAAAGGCTGCGCGACCTGGTCGGGGGGACGCAGATGATCGACTTTGCCGCAGACCCTGATGCGCGGACTCGACAACGCGACGTAAACGCGCAGACAGTGTTGCAGCGTTCGATCAGCGATATCGCCTACGTGTACGACAGAGAAGGCAGGCCGGAACTGGGGTTAGAGGGCTTTGTTCGGCACGCTGCAGGAGTTTGGGAGAACGAGACCGTCGTCGTTGCGGGACCGATGCACGGCGTGCGCCTTGTGACGAGCACGTCGTCGTTGACGGAGTTCGACACGCTGTTCGTCGTTGGAATGTTGGAGGGGACGCTGCCGCGCCGCCGTTCCGAGGATCCGATCCTCTTTGACGACGATCGGGCTGAGATCGCGCGCGTGCTTGGCAAGCGCTACGATCTCCCTAATTCTCGCGACCGAGCGGCACGTGAGCGCGACGAGTTCGTGCGTATCTGTTGCGCCGCGTCAACAAGGCTCGTCTTCAGTTATCCGCAGACCGACGACCAGCGAGACAACGTCAAGGCGTTCTATCTCGATGCGATCGCTCGCGCGTGCAGTCGCCCCGTCAAGCAAGTGACGCGCCACCGCTCCGAGATCGTTCCTCTTACTGGCGAGTGCCGTGCGGAGGCAGACGTAGCCATCCGTCGGTCGCTCGACATTGAAAAGGTCGGCTTCGACGAACCGTCGCTCAAGGTGCCCCTCTCGCGGTCCGCAGTCCAGCCCGTGCTGGAAGACGGTGTTTCTCCGGAAGAACTCGCTCGCGCCCTCGTATGCCCGTTCCAGTCCACTTTCCGGTATCGGCTCGACGTCCGACCTCCGGCAAGGCGCCGTTTGATGCGCAGCCTGCGTGACCTGCCCGCGCTAGCGCGCCTGGTCATGAACGGCGACAAACAGGCTGCCGCCGACGCCTTGGAGCGCGTCATCGACGACTACCTCGACCAGATGTACCCCGAGTTCGAGGCGTGGGAACTCGCCATGTTGAGCGCCGCAGCGCGACGTCTCGCCGGAGAGTGGGTCGACCGAGAGTTCCGCTCGCGCGACCTCTGGACCGAAGAGGGTGAGCAGACGTGGACGGACGTCTCGCTAGACGAGCACGGCCTTCGCAACGAGATTCCTATTGGTGGAACTAAGGTGAGGTTAAAGGGCCGCGTGCCATCGCTCACACAGCGCCGCGCTTTCACGGTGATGCGCTTTTTCGACAGTGGCGCACCGAACCTTACTGAGATCACAGAAGTACCCGAAGACAACGAGGACGCCTTCCTCTACGGGCTCTACCTGATGACGCAGATGCATTTGCCGCCGCGAAACCCGGCCGTCGAAGTCGACGGCATGGACGGTAGGCGCGTTCTCGCGGGATTCAAGGACATTCGGGCATCGCTGAAGAAGGACCCGATCGGCGGCCTCGAGGTCGTGCGCATCTCCGACAGTCGCGATGTGTTCTTCCAGAATGTGAAACGAAGGCTTCGCGAGTCGATCGACGTGCTATCGGCCGGCGAAATGCGAGCCACGCCTGGAGACCATTGCGAACCGTGTCCCTATGGCGAGATCTGTCGGGTCTCAAAGGTCTTCGGAGAGGTGCAAGAAGAGCCGAGGGAGGAAGACTCTTGAACCGCATCAGCCCGACCTCGGAGCAGCAAGAGGCCATCGGTGCGGGCCACGACTCGTTCACGCTTCGTGCCTCTGCAGGATCTGGGAAGACGACAGTCCTCGTGCAGCGATACCTGCGGCTCGTCACGGAGGAGGGCCTGCGTCCGGACCAGATTCTGACGATCACGTTTACGCGGAAGGCTGCGGCAGAGATGAAACTGCGAATCGTCGCCGAACTGGGTGCGATCGGGCGGACTGAGGACGCGCAGATCGCGGAAACGGGCCCGATCCAAACGATCCACAGCCTGTGCGAGAGAATCTTGCGCGAGAACTCGCTCGCGGCGGGGATCGACCCTGGCTTCACGGTTATGCCCGAATCGAGCGTCGCTTCGTTGATCGAGGAGTCCGTGCGGTATTGCCTCGCATCGGAGATGGAGGAGGAGACGGACGAGAGCAACCTCGTTTCTTATCTCGCTGGGCGCCACGTCTACAACGCGACGCACACGGTCCATGCGAAACTTGGCGATGCGATCCGCCAAACGTTGGCGCAACTGCGCGGGTCTGGACACTCTCCCGACGCGTTGCGAGAGATCTACGCATCGCCAGAGACCGTCGTGCGGGCCTGGCGCACGCACCTCGCCCAGGAGTTGCCGATCGATGTCTCTGACGTTGTGATGTCCGCTGCCAGCGATGTTGCGGCCAAGCAACTGTCGACTCTCATCAAGCAGAAGGGCTTTCGTGTGCCTGAGTGGTTGAAGCCGTCGTTCAACCTCTACGACCAGCAGGCCGCCGAGCACACGTGCGGGCTGATGAAACTCGCTCTGCTCGCTTGGGGCTGGATCGACACGCAGATGGAGGACAGGCAAGAGTTCGACTTCACGTTTCTCGAGGCTCGCGGGGTCCGGTTGGTGGAAGAGTCCCCAGAAGTCGCCAACCGCGTTCGCAAGCAGTACAAGGCGCTCCTAGTGGACGAGGCGCAGGACGTCAACCCGGTGCAGTACCGGCTGCTCAACGCGATGCAGATCGGGAGCGAGATGATGGTCGGCGATCCCCAGCAGAGCATTTACGGCTTTCGCCTCGCCGACCGAGAACTGTTCATCGCGAGGACCGCGGCGAAGCCGAGCCTGCGCCTTGCGAAGAACCACCGGTCGGTGCCGGGCATCCTGCGGTTCGTCGACGATCTGTTCGGTCGCGTCTGGCCCGAAGATTACCAACACATGTCGGAACCGACGACGGGCGCAGGGGACGACCCGTTTGCAGACGACGAGGTCGGCTATCAGGGCGTCGAGTCTTGGCCGATGGACACCAAGAACACGCAGGCGGTCGCGACGGGCATCCAGCAATTGATCAAGGAAGGGCTGCAAGCGAGGGACATCGCTGTGCTCACGCGCATGAACTTCGCCTCGCACGAGATCGCCGACCGATTGACCGCGCTCGGGATCGCAACGCGCGTGATCGGCGGTTCGGAGCGGTTCTATACGCGTTTGGAAGTCCGCGACGTCGCGAACGCGCTCGACAGCCTGGCCAACCCGTACTCGGACTTCCAACTGCTCGCGCTCCTGCACAGTCCGTTCGTCGGGCTGAGCCTCGACTCCGTCGTGTTGCTCGCAAAGCAGCGGCCAGTGATCGAGGCGCTCGCGTCCTTCGAGCCTCCGGTCGCCGAGGACCGCGAGAAGATCGACCGGTTCCTCAAGTGGCACAAGGCGATCTCGCCGTTCGCAGCGCGAGTGCCGGCTTGGGAGGTGCTCTCCGACCTCTTCCGCGAGACGGACTACTTGAGAGTCGTGGCCTCGCGCAAGAACGGCGCGCAAACCCTCGCAAACGTGCGCAAACTCTTCACCATCGCGGCGGACGAGCCGCTGCTAAACGCGCAGCGGTTCGCCGAGCGCATCCGCCAGGTGCAGGAACTCAGGCACCGCGAGGGCGACGCACCTAGCATCGATGAGGACGCCGACGCCGTGACGCTCATGACGATCCACCGCGCGAAGGGCCTCGAGTTCAAGGCCGTCGTGCTGCCGGACACGCACAAGCGGTTTGCGAAGCGCGTCGGCGACATCGTGATCGACGCGCGCACTGGGATCGTCGTCACCAAGTTTGGCAAGACGGAGACCATCGCCTGGAAGTGGATGAGGTGGAAGTTGGACGACATCGAGCGAAGGGAGGAACTCCGAGTGCTCTACGTCGGAATGACGCGTGCAAAGGAACGGCTGTGCGTCGTGACTTCGACGACTCCCAACGAAAAGACTCCGGCGGGGCTCGTGACGGCCCGGCTGGGGCTCCACGACGACGAGCGGCCTGGTCTGGTCGTGCGCAGCCTGCTGGAGTAGAATCCGGGCATGGCGTTCCGCGCCGCAAGCGTGCAGTTCCGGCCCGAAATGGGGAGGATCGCACACAACCTCGACCGCATGGCCGAGATCGCGGCCCAGGCCGTTAGGGATGAGGACGCGGACCTTGTGCTTTTTCCCGAGACTTCGGTCAGTGGCTACTACGTGCAGGGTGGGGCGAACGAGAACGCGCTCAGCAGCGACGAAGTGAGGTGCGAATTGGCGCGCCGATTGGAGGGCTTGCCCAAGGCCGTCGACGTGATCGTCGGGTTCTATGAAAAGGCGAGCGGCCAGCCGTACAACAGCGCGGGGTGTTTCACTTTTGAGAAGGGTCGGTCGAAGACTGTCGGCGTCTACAGAAAGTTCTTTTTGCCGACCTACACGGTCTTCGACGAAGATCGGTATGTCGCACGCGGCACTGATCTTGGTCTGTTTCACACGCGCCTTGGTCGCATCGGCGTGCTGATCTGCGAGGACGTCTGGCACTCGGTCCTCGGGACGATCCTCGCGTTACAGGGCGCCCAGGTCGTTTGCGCGTTGATCGCGTCCCCTGCCAGGGGTTTTGCAGGCGGTGAGCCCGCGAACGTCGATCGGTACGAGCGCATGGTCCGCGCGATGAGCGAGGAGCACGGGCTGTACACCATGAGCGCCATGCTCACGGGGTTTGAGGGTGGCAAGGGGCTTGCTGGCGGGAGCGTGATCTACGATCCTTACGGCGAGCGTCTCGCGAAGGGAGACGTCTTGGACGAGCACATGGTCGTCGCGACGATCGACCCCGACCTGATCGAGATCGCTCGAACAAAAGCACCGCTCCTGGCCGACCTCGAAGGGTCTTGGGAAGCGGTGCTGAAACTGGCGAAGAAGCGTCGGCGCTAGTGGCCGGCGAACTTGCTCGCGAGGTTGGGGTCGACCTTCACACCAGGGCCCATCGTGCTGCTGATGGTGACGGTGTTCAGGTACCTGCCCTTAGAGCTTGCGGGCTTCGCACGGATGACCGCGTCGAGCGCGGCGCGCAAGTTGTCCTTGAGTTGGTCCTCGCTGAACGTCGACTTGCCGATGCCCAGGTGGACGATCCCGGCTTTGTCGATGCGGTACTCGATGCGGCTCGCACCCTTGATCTCCTTGACCGCTTTCGCGATGTCGTTGGTGACGGTGCCGTTGCGCTTGTTCGGCGTGCGTGGGCCAAGGAAGCGACCGATCTTTCCGATTTGCGGCGCCATTGCGTCGGTCGCGAGCATGACGTCGAAGTCCTTCCAGCCTTCTTGGACCTTCTTGATCATGTCCTCTTCGCCGACGAAGTCCGCGCCCGCGGCCTCTGCGGCTTTGAGGTCGTCGCCGCTGGCGAGCACAGCGACGGTCTTGTTCTTGCCCGTGCCGTGGGGAAGGTTGGTCGTTCCTCGGACGTTCTGTTCTCCCTTCTTGGGGTCGACGCCGAGCCGCAGGGCGATGTCGATGCTCTCGGGAAACTTCGCAGTGGCGTTCTGCTTGACGAGCGTGATCGCCTCTTCGACGGAGTGGAGTTTGAGGGCGTCAACGCCCTTGGAGAGCGCAGTGAAGCGCTGCGAATGGAGGGACTTCTTTTTTGCTTTCTTGGCCATGTTGACCTCCGTGGTCCTGCGGCCGGGTCGAGCCTGGCCTCCCACAGGCCCACGAGGATACCCCTGGAACCCGGCACCCCCAGGACGTCGGTAATACTCCTGTCATGAGCCTGACCGCACTCGTCGCCTTCCTAGCCTTGGCCCCTGCCCAGCAGGCCGAGGACTTCGCCCAGGCCTGGCGGCAGACCGAGTCCACCATCCGAGCCCGCTACTACGCCCGGGTCGCCCGCAAGGACGACATGGAGGGCCTGCTGACCAAGTACGGGCCGATCGCGAGCAAGGCCAAGTCCCGCAACGAGTTCCGCGACGCGGTCGTGCGGATGATCGACGAGTTCGGCGACTCACACTTCGACTTCCTGACCGAGTCGGACCAAGGGTTCTACACGCTGGGAGAATTGGTGCCAGGGGGCAAGCCAAGACCGATGCCGCACATCGGCGCGTGGTTCGGGCGCGGAAACGCGGTCGCGATGGTGCTCGATGGGATGGCGGCGGAGAAGGCAGGCATCCTCGCGGGCGACGTGATCGAGACGGTCAACGGCCAGCCGTTCTCGCCGGTCGATTCGCTCAAACCGCTCGTCGGCAAAGAAGCGACGTTCCGCGTAAAGCGCGGCACGGCTACAAGAAACGTGACGATACAGGTCGAAGAGAGCGAGGGCATGGCGATGTTCCTGCAAGCCACGCGCAACAGCGGGCGCATCATCGAGCGCAACGGCAAGAGGTACGCCTACTTCCACCTCTGGACGATGGCGAAGGAGGACTTCAAAAACGCGCTCAGCGCGTTCGTCTACGGGCGCGGGATGAACACCGACGGATTCATCCTCGACATCCGCGACGGGTTTGGTGGTCGCCCCGAGGGCTACGCCGACCCGTTCTTCCGGCCCGAGGCGAAACTCGAATGGATGATCAATGGAAACGGCGTCGTCCAGCAGTTCGGCTACCAAAAGCCGCTCGTGCTGATCGTCAACGAAGGCAGCCGCAGCGCGAAAGAAGTGCTCGCGTTCATCCTCAAAAAGTCCAAGCGCGCGACCCTCGTCGGCGTGACCACAGGCGGCAACGTCCTCGGCACCAGCCCGCTCATGCTGGGCGACTGGGCGGTCGTCGAGATCCCTATGGTCGACCTGGAAGTGGACGACGTGAGGCTCGAAGGCGTCGGCGTCGAGCCCGACTTCATCGTCCTCGACAAGCCCACCGAAGGCCGCGACCCGTTCATCGAGAAAGCCCTCGAAGTGCTCGCTATGGCGCGCTAGGCAGCCCGTCCGGGTACGCCAAAGCCGCCTAGGTAACCTCTCGCGCGGCCCATGACCAACACTTTCGCGATCCTCGGCTCTGGAATGCAGGGCACTGCCGCCGCGTACGACCTTGCCAAGTTCGCCGGGACGGACCGCATCCTCATGGGCGACCTCTCGATCGCGCAGGCCCGAGCCGCCAGCGACCGCGTGAACAAACTGGTCGGCCGTGAAGCCTGCGAGCCCCACGAGGTCAACGCGATGGACGAGGCGGGCCTCGCCGAGTTCCTCAACGACGTCGACGTCGTCGTGAGTTGCCTCCCCTACTGGATGCACCCCCACGTCGCCAAGGTCGCGATCGAGACGATCACAGACATGGTCGACCTCGGCGGCAACACCGACGTCACCATGAAGACGCTGGACCTCGACGGACAGGCCAAGGCCGCCGAGATATCCCTCGTCCCCGACACCGGCCTCGCGCCGGGGCTCGTCAACAACCTCGGCCTCTACATGGTCGAGAACCTCGACGAGTGCGACAGCGTGAAACTTTACTGCGGCGTGCTCCCACAAAACCCGGTCCCGCCCTTCAACTACAAACTCACCTTCAACATGGAAGGGCTCGTGACGGAGTACGACTACCAGGCCGTCGCACTGCGCGAGGGCGAGATCATCAAGATCGACACGCTCGACGAACTAGAAACGCTGCACATCCAGCAACTCGGCGAGATGGAGGCGTTCACCACCAGCGGCGGAACATCGACCGCGCCCTACACCCTGCAGGACAAGGTCCGCAACTACGAGTACAAGACCATCCGCTATCCCGGCCACTGCGCGCTCATGCGCATCTTCAAGGACTTCGGCTTCTGGCGCGAGGAGGCGATCAAGGTCGGCGACTGCAACGTCGTCCCCAAGAAAGTGTTCTGCGAAGTCTTCGGCCCCGAACTTGAGAAGTTCGTCGACGAGGACCTCTGCGCCGTGCGCGGCGTCGGCGTCGGCGTCAAGGACGGACGACCGACAGCGATCCAGATCGACATCTTCGACAGGCAGGACCGCGAGACCGGCTTCACATCGATGGAGCGGCTCACCGGCTTCTCCACGTCGATCATCGCGCAAGAGGTCGCGCAAGGACGCGTCGAAAAAGGAGCCGTGCGATACGAGAACGCCATGACCGGCACAGCGTTCCTCCAAGAGCTCATCAAGCGCGGCATCGACGTGCGCATCAAAGTCACGCACGAAATGTCCCCCGCCGGCATGTAAAAATCCCGTCCCCGGACGACGACAAAAAACTCCTGGACACTCGCCAAATCCGGCTGGACCCACGCCCGGCTCGCCTGGAGCCGCACCAGTCGCGACTGGACCCTCTCCAAACTCGCCTGGACCCGGTCCAGGAACGCCTGGAAACCCTCCAAAAACGCCTGGAAACAGGCTCAAACCGGCT
>CAZGXW010000001.1:7225-121857 GCA_964529975.1 uncultured Fimbriimonadaceae bacterium | reverse complement strand
CGTTCAAAGAACCTTCAGCGAAGAACGCCTCGCGAACCCTCGTGATCATGGCTGCTATCCTCACTGCCCTGTTCTTGGGCTTGGGGTACTTGGCGCTCCACATCCCGCACGTCTCGCTCCTAGCGACGAAGAATCCTGAATACACGACAGTGGTTTCGCAGATCGCGGCCTGGACGTTCGGAGGTTCGCACACGTTCGGGTTTTATTTCGTGCAGTTCGCGACTGCCGCGATCCTGATCTTGGCCGCCAACACGGCGTTCCAGGACTTCCCACGGCTTTCGAGCCTGCTCTCGCGCGACGGTTACCTTCCAAGGCCCCTCGCCAGGCAAGGTGATCGCCTCGTGTTCCAGAACGGGATCATCCTGCTATCGATCGCTTCGGCCCTGCTGGTCTGGGTCTATCACGGTGAACTCGACCAACTCCTACCGCTCTACGCTGTCGGCGTGTTCATGGCGTTTACTCTTTCGCAGGCTGGCATGGTCGTCCATTGGAGACGGCTGAAAGAGAAAGGCCACGGGTTCAGCATCGCGATCAACGGATTAGGAGCGGTCATCACGGGCATCGTGACGCTCATCCTGTTCGTGACCAAGTTCACTGAAGGAGCCTGGCTCATCGCTATCGTCACAGGGTTCTTCTATTGGGCATTCAGGGCCGTCAAGCGACGGTACGAGTCGATCAACGATCAGCTCTTTACTGGGCGGTCGGTCACCAAGCCGCTTGAGAACCACACTGCGCTCCTGCTTGTAGGACGGATCCACAAGGGCACTCTCAAAGCCTTGGACTATGCGCTTTCGCTCCATGGCGAGTGTCGTGCCCTCCATGTCACCTTGAACGAGAAGGACGTCCCAGCGCTGACCGCCGATTGGGAGCGGTACTCGAACGGAATGCCGTTGATCGTGCTCGACTCTCCATACCGCTCGCTCATCGGCCCAGTGCTGGACTACGTCGACCAGATTCGGGCTGCGAAGCCAAACGAAGTGATCACAGTGATCGTTCCTGAGGCTGTCCCAACACGCTGGTACCACCGGTTCTTGCAGGAGAACCTCGCGTTCCAACTCAAGTTCGCCCTCGGCGTTCGCAGAAACGTCGTCGTGACGAACGTGCGCTATTTCCTAGAGTGACCGCTTCACAAGGGGTCCATGCGACCGATACAATCGTTCGCATGGACCCCTCACACCTCCGTGCCTGGTGGGCGCATAGACAAGGCTTGGACGGCTCGCTGGACGGAGCGAGCCCGGTGAAGGTGCTTGAGCGTGTGGGTTGGGCGCGCTCTGTCGGCGGGGCCAATCCCTACCTCACGCTTTTCGCGAGGGCAGGCACGAGCCAGAAGGCTTCTGAGGAGGCAGTCAAGAGGCTGCAGATACACGAACTCCCCAGCGCGAGGGGATGCACGTACTTCCTGCCTGCAAGCGAGTTTGCGCTGGGCCTGACCGTCGGTCAAGGCTTCAGCGAGCAGAGCGCGATCAATACGGCAAAGAAGCACCTAGGCTACACGGACAAGGAGCACGAGAGGCTTTGCGTCAGCGTGCTCAAGGTCTTGGGCGACCAGCCGATGGATCCGCGCGCGATCAAAGACGCGGTCGGCGGGGCCGTGCGCAGTTTCGGCGACGAGGGCAAGAAGCGCGGACAGACGACATCGCTTCCGCTTGCACTCGGCTTTCTGCAGTCACACGGTGAGATCAGGCGGGTGCCGCTCGACGAGCGACTCGACCAGCAGCGCTATGCCTACGTCCTTTGGAAGGACTCGCCCATGAAGAAGTCCAAGATCGACAAGGAAGAGGCTTACGCACTGCTGGCCAAGAAGTACTGGTCTTGGATCGGGCCCGCGACGCTCGCACAGTTCCAGTGGTTCAGCGGCCTTGGGGTGAAGGCAGCCAAGGATGCGGTCGCGCCTTTGAAACTCGTCGAACTCGAAGATGGTCTCCTCATCCACGCAAAGGACCTCGACGCGTTCAAGTCGTTCAGGGCGCCCAAGTTGCCACAATACGTGCTCACGGCAGACCTTGACTCCATCGTCCTGCTTGGTCGATCGATGCAAAGTCTCGTCGACGCCAAGGACTTGAAGCGCAAGGCATTTGGTGAGAAAGGCGCAAGGGAACTGAGTTCGTTCTCAGACATGCCTCACCACCTCATCCTCGACCGTGGCCAAGTCGTCGGATTCTGGGAATACGAAGTCTCGTCCGGGTCGATCGTTTGGAAGGCGTTCGGAAAGCCCGACCCGGCGATGAAGAAGGCGGTCAAGAGGATGGAGGAGTTCGTGCAATCGCTTGGCGACGCGCGTTCGTTCAGCCTCGACAGCCCAGAGAGCCGCCAACCCCGCGTCGACTCGCTGAAGTAGGTCACTCGTCGTCGTCGCCGAGGTACGCGCCGTCTGGCACGGGTGAGAGGTCGCCCGAGCCGCCGAACAGCAGATCGACCTCCTGGTGGTTCATCAAGACTTCACGAGGTCTTGGCCCGTCACGCTCGCCGACGATCTTTCTCTCCTCCATCATGTCCAGCAGGCGCGAGGCACGCTGGAAGCCAATGGAGAACTTGCGTTGGAGCATGGACGTCGAGGCTTGGCCGCGGTCGACGCACCAGCGGACGGCCTCTTCCCACAGGGGATCGTCGTCCTCGTCGTCGCGCATCCGGCCCTCTTTCTCCTCGATCACGGCCTTTATCGGGGTGAGCGTGTAATGAGGCTTTTCCTGGTCTCGCCAGAACGTGCAGACTTGCTCGATCTCCCGCTCGCTCATGTAGCAGCCTTGCACTCGGACCGGCTTGACCGCGTCGATGGGTAGGAACAGCATGTCGCCTCGACCGATCAGTTTCTCGGCTCCTGCCTGGTCGATGATCGTGCGCGAGTCGATCTGTGAAGACACTGAGAAGGCGATGCGGGACGAGATGTTCGCCTTGATCGTGCCCGTGATAACGTCGACGCTGGGCCGCTGGGTCGCGATGACGAGGTGGATCCCCGTCGCGCGGGCGAGTTGGGCAAGGCGGCAGATCGACGTCTCGACTTCGTTCGCAGCCTGGATCATGAGGTCGGCCAACTCGTCGATGATCACGACGAGATAAGGCATCTTCTCCTCCGGCGAGCACTTGGTGTTCCAGCCGTCGATGTTGCGGACGCCGCGTTCGCTAAACTTGTCGTAGCGCCGGTCCATCTCGCGCCACACGGCGCGGAGCACGCCTGGAGCCTCCTTGACGTCCTTCACGACGGGATACATCAAGTGGGGAAGGCCCTCAAAGAGCGTCAGCTCGACGCGCTTCGGATCGATCATGACCATCCTAAGTTCCTTGGGGGTGTTGCGAATGATCAGCGACATGATCAGGCCCGCAAGGCAGATCGACTTTCCGCTGTTCGTCGCTCCTCCGATCAACAGGTGCGGCATCCTGGTCAAATCGGCGTAAACCGCGTTGCCGCTGACGTCTTTGCCGAGCGCGACGCGCAAGGGAGAGGCGTTCTCGTGGAACTCGAGGCTTTCGGCCATCTCGCGAAGAGTGACCATGCTCCGGACACTCGTCGGGACCTCGACGCCGATCGCGTTTTTGCCGGGAATCGGCGCCTCAACGCGAACGTGCGAGGCCGCAAGGTTCATGGCGATGTTATCCGCCAGCCCCGTGATACGGCTGACCTTGATGCCGGGGCCTAGTTGGATCTCATACCTCGTGATCGTTGGCCCGGTGGTCACGTCGTTCACGTTGGCGTCGATGCCGAACTGCTCGAGCGTCGCCTCGAGGATCTCGATGTTGTTCTGGATGTCCTTTGGCGATTTCTTGTTCGCAGCGGGAGGCTCGGCAAGTAGCGAGAGGGGCGGGAGCACATACTCGCCGCGGGACTGCTCGTTCTCGAAGTCGAGTTGGATCTGCTTGTCCTTCGTCTTTGGGGGTTCCACCAACTCGGCGGTGTCCGGCTCGTCATCGACGACAGGCGCGCGTTCTTTGACGACGGCTAGGGTCTTGTTCGGCTTTTTCTTGACGACGGCCTTGGCAACGGCAGGCGTCTCCTTAGCAGACTTATGGGCCTCGACCATCTCGCGCACCTTTGCGATCAGGTTGCGCACCGGTGCGTCCATGCAAAGGACGACCCCGATAGCGACCATCGCCACGATGCCGACGACCTTGCCCCCACCCAAGAGGCTGGATAGCGCCCATGCGATCACCGCGCCGACATATCCGCCCGAGGTCTCGACCAGCCGTGGGTCAAAGTAGTCGCCCTCGAGCCCGCGCGCGAGCGCTCCGGACAAGCCGAGGAACACCAATGTCGCTCCCCAAGAGATCCGGCTCACGCCGACTCGGGCGCGGCCAGCAAGGAGTGCCACCCCAGCGACCGCGGTCGCCACAGGCACCACCCAGGCGCCCGTTCCGAAGAGCGTCCTAAAGAAGGCAATGAGCCCGTCTCCCAGCAGACCCCCGTTGCCAGCAAGCAGGGCGATCAGAAGCACCGTAGAGACGGCGAGAAGGGCTATTCCGGCGGCGTCGTGCGTCCGGTGAGAGGGCTCTGGCGCGTTCTTAGAGCCATTGCGGGGGGCAGTACGGGTCGTCTCTGGCATCCTGCTCTGGGTACGGCCTATCCTTGGCCTGCATCCAGTATAGCGGAACTCAGGCCAAGCCGTAACCCAAGAGACGCCTGAAACGGTCTGTTCTGTGCAAGTCCGGCCCTATCGGTCCGAAGCGAAGAATCCAACCGCAGCCATACACATCCACAGAGCAGTGCCGCCGTAACTGACGAAAGGCAGCCACAGGCCCACGACGGGCAGCATCATGAGGTTCATGCCCACATTGGCGACGAAGTGGAAGGCAAGCGCCGCCAAGATTCCCACGCTCGCCAGACGCTTAAAGTACGACTCTGCCCGCAACGTCGAACTCCATCCTCGATAGAAGAAATAGCCGAACGCCGCCATCATCAACGACAGCCCAAACAGCCCACCTTCCTCGCCGATGACTGAGAACACGAAGTCCGTCTGCTGTTCGGGGACCGAGCCCGCGGCCTTCAACTCTCCCTTCAGGTAGCCCGTCCCAAACGCGCCGCCCGAGCCGAGAGCGACAAGTGCGCGAGTCTGCTGGTACCCGTCCCCCTTGGGATCTGGATAGATGAATCCGAGGACGCGACTCCTCTGCTCATCGGTCAGCACGTTAGGGGCCTTCCACGCGCCGAAGGCCAAGACTGAGGCGACGATTGCAAAGACGCCGAGAAACCTCCAAGGCACGCCAGCGACGACCGTCACTGCGAACCAAACGGCCATCAAGGTCAGCGTTCCCCCAAGGTGCGGCTGTTTGAACACGAGCAACAGAGGCGGAAGGAGGTGCAGCAGCCCGAGAAGAAACGTCGAAGGCTTCCTCATGTCCTCGGCCCTGTTCGCGTAGAACGCCGCGAGTGTCAGCGCGAGAGCAACCTTGCTGAACTCCGACGGCTGGAACTGGATCACCTTCAAGTCCAGCCAGCGTTGTGCTCCGCCCGATGATGACCCCACGAACTGCACCGCGAGCAAGAGGATCAAGTTGAAGATGTAGAGGGGAGTCGCAGCCCGGTGCCAAAACTCGCTTGGCACCTTCAGAAAGAGGAAGAACGGGACGACCCCAAGGACCGCCAAGAACAATTGCTTGCTGAACCAGCCCGTGTCACGGCTGTAATCGATGCTGTAAAGGGACGCCAGACCGAAGAAGAGCAGGGTGGACGCCGCCGCGATCAACCGGATGTCCAGGCCGCCTTCGCGGCCCGTCTCGCTCGGTGAGAAGCCGCGGCTGACCGTTCGAATCATGGCTCGTTCTTGATCGGCATCGGTTCGCGAGTCGTGCTGTACTGGAACTCGCGCCTGACGACTCCGCGCTTTGGCGCGAACCAAAACGTCAGTTTCTGCGTGACAGGATCCTTTGCCCCAGACTCGATCTTAAGTTCGACGGCGATCCTCACTGTGGCGAACTCGCCGGCGACGGTGTTCAAACGCTGGCTTGAAGACTTGCAGGTCGCTTCTGCCTTCCTAGATTCGGGGCCGAGCCGATAGGTGCCGCTCCAAGTCCACTCTTCGCCGACGTCGAAGGGGAACCGCAGGAGAGTGATTCCGGGCTCAAAGCCCTCGTCCTGGTTGCCAAGGTACCGGAACGTCGTCTCGTCGTGCGCATAGCGCTCTTCGTCGAGGACCGCTCCATTGGACTCGAAGAACAAAGTCGTCTTGCCGTCGTTGCTCTCAGTCCGCACCTTCGTTTCGACTGGCACGCCGCCAAAGATCAAGTAGGCGCCTTGGTACGGGACGGACTGCGGCTGGAGTTCATTGAGAGTCGCGTACCTTTTCGCGACGTCCGATTGTTGCCCGCTTGCCTTCAGGCAACCGAGGATTCCGAGCGCGACGAAGAACGCCGCTCCACTCGACAATACGACGGGATTGACTCGGAACACGTGCTTCAAAGCGCCTTCGGTCGGTACTCGACCAGGCTCCTTGTCATCTTGACGGTCCGCTTCGGAAGTTTCGTCGTCGATTCCATCTTCAGGAGCCCGATGCCTTTCCCATACGTGGCTACTTGCGTGACCTTGTACGGAGTGCCGAAACTCTCCATAACTGTGGCTTCTAGCCTAACCTCGAGGGTGTCGACCTTCTGCCCTTTGAACTCCGCCGACCCAGACTTGCGCACGCTGCCTTCTAGCGTCAAGTCGGTCAGGGCGCCCTCCATGAAGGTCTCGCCCTTGTGGGTCCACTTGCTGCCAAGTTCAGGGCTGCGCAAGATCGGGTACGGAGCTAGCAGCGTCTCCTTTTCTTTGAAGGCCGCCACTAGAATCTCGCCCTCTCCAAGGCGGTAGTAGACGCGATCGAGTTCTTTATCATCGCGCGAAGTGATGACAGGGAAGAGTTTGTAACCGTCCTTCTCGATCGGATCGCCGACCTTGTCCGTGGTCCTGACCTCGAACTTGTCGGTCACCTCCTTGTAGACCCACGTGTCTCCCGGGTTCATAGGGAAGTAGTCGCTGATCCCCTCAGGGGCCAGCAGGGCGGCGGCGATCAGGGCGACCATAAGCCCATTATCCTATCTTTTTGAGCACGATGGTGAACTTGTGGGTGGTCTTGTCGGGCTTCTTGGTCGTCGCGTCCATCTTGACCATTCCCACGCCCTTAGCGTAATAGGCGGTCAGTTCGGTGGTGGCGACGCCGTTCTCGCTCGCGATCGTGGAACCTGAGATCGTGGCCTTCATGCTCGATGTGATGACCAGGCAGTCGAACGTGCCGGCCTCGGTCGTGACTTTTTCTTCGCGGACGACCTTGAACGTGGAGTCAGCAGAAAACTTCTTGCTGCCCATCTCCATGTTCGAGGTGCTCGCCCATTCCTTGCCGACCGCGATGTCTGCAGGGAGTTCCAGGGAGGGCTTGTCCAACACGCCGCGGCTGCTCGCAGTCATGCTCACGCCCGCGGGCGAAAGTTCGAGCGTGTCCGTTCCGAGCAGGCTGAGCGAGCCCGTCCGCTCGACGTTGTAGATGGCGTTGCCGTCCTTGATCTCCTTGAGGATCGCGGTCTCCGTGCCGTCCTCCGGGCCGAGCTCTGGGTTCAACTGCGCCGTATAGGTGAGCATCTTAGGGTCTTCAAGGCCCTTGTACTCGTAGGCGGCCGTCTTCAGAGCGTCCGGGACGACGACCGGCGCAGGATCCGTACCCGACGTGACGGGCGGCACCTTCGGATCCTCGGCTTTGGGCTTGTCGCCCGAGCAACCAAGGACCGAAGCGGCGAGGACGAACGGGATCAGATAGCGGAGGTTCTTCACAGACTGCACCTAGTTTGCCGAATAAGACTTCAATTTCATCAGGACGACCGCATTGCCCTTGGGCGTTGTGATCTCCTGTCTTTGACGAACGAACCCGATTCCCGGTACCCACCAGGTCACGGCGTGCGAACTGCACGGGCCGTCCGCGCTCGTCCAAGTCGTCAACGATTCTACTGCGAAGGCCGACATGCGCTCCATGTCCGTGTCGACCTCTTGCGTGCCTAGGTACTTCACTGAGACCTTCATGGTTCCTTCGCCATCTATGGGATAGGGCCCGGTGAGCGTGAATTCCTTCGTCGCCTTGTCAAGCGGGAACAGGATGAGTGGTTGGGCAGGCGTGTAGGGCTTGCCCGTCATCGTCGTCAGTTGGTAAACGCCGGTCGAGTCGACCTTCATGTCGAGGGCGAGTTTCGTGCCTTCGGCGTTGGTCGTGTCGAAGGTCGCGGCCGTCCCGTCCCCATCGCTCCGAACGTTCGTGGCGCGCAGGGTGATCTCGTCCTTCTTCCCGTTCGCCTCAGAGGTGTACACCCACTGGGCGCCCTCCTTGATCGGAAGCATGGATTTCTCCTCGCCTGCGGCGAGTTTGACGGGGGTGATGTTCTCTGTCTTCTTTGGCGAATACGATTCGCCAGACCCGCATCCAGCGAGGACGAGGACAATGGCAAGCGCACAAGTGCAGTGGGTGAAGTTCATGGTTTCTCCGTGATAATCTCGTTCAAAAGTGCGACGGCGTCGGCAACTAGGTCTTCCGAGGGCACGCGCCGGATTGTGATGTTGCTTTCGGCCAGTTCCGTAGTGATCCTCGGAGCGGCGATTGCAATTGTGTCGACGATGAAGAGCAGTTGGAAGCCCTTGTTGTCGTGGCTGTACTTCCAAAGCCGCATCCGACCTGGATCGGTGAGTCCGATCGACACGTCGTTCGACGTCTCGTTCTTGCCGACTTCGTAGTTCGTATAAGTGGCCTGGGTGATGTGGCCCTCGTTCATCAGCACAATGGTGTTGTCGAGGACCTGCTTCGGCTTGTGGGTCAGATCGGCGAGCCTCTTTGCATCGATCCTGCTGGCGAGCGTCCGACGGACGTCTTCGCCCTTGCCTTGCTCAAGGATCGGCCTGGCAACCTCCGCGTATATGCCCGTGACGACCTCGACGCTCGGGTTGAACTTGTCTCTCAGGCGTCCTTCTACCTGTGAGGCGAACGTCGGTTGATAGCCCTCTTGGACGCGCCCGACCAAGGTCTTCTTTGTTCCGCCCACCATCACGTCCACAGTGACCGGACTGTCGATCACGATCCCGTTGTAGATCGCGTTCTGGTCGAAGGTGTCCAACGGAACGCCGTCGAGCCCGACGTTCAGGTCTTTGACCAGCCTCGCCCCGAGCTCGGCGTCGCCGTCGAGCACCTTCTGGATGTCTTCCGCACGCCAGACCTTTGCATTCAAGTTGACGTCTTCCCAGTCGTTCAACTTCATGACCAGCACGCCGAGGGCCTTCTCGTCGCCCTGCATCGTCTGCATGAGTTCGCGCAAAGGAAGGCGGCTGGCGCCGCTCACGTCCTCGTTGCTCACGTCCATCTCGCCGACCTCCAGGTCCCCGTCCACCTTGGCCAGGTACGCGATCTGGTTGGCGACGATGATCTTGTATCCAGCTTGTGGCGAGACCGCGACGATATTCACGCGTCCGGGGGTGACCGGGTCGAGTTTGACGTCCTTCAGGCGCAGCACCGCGTACGCCTTCCAACCCAGCACGATGACCGCGATGAGCAGGATGACGCCCGCGACGAACTTGTGGGATCCCCGGATCTTCATGGAACCTCGGAAACGGCCATGCGCCGTCTGTTCCAGACCAACATTGTACCGTTCGGGCAGGTTCCAGGAAGACCCGGCGAACCTGCGAGGTAGGATTCGCCGAATGAGGGCATCAGATGCTGCGGCAAGGGTCCGCGGCGAGGTCGCCAAGGCGGTCGTCGGTCAGGAGCGCGCAGTAGAGTACGCGCTCGTCGCTTTTTTTGCCGACGGCCACGTCCTGCTGGAGGGCGTCCCTGGGTTGGCCAAGACCCTCCTCGTGCGAACGATGTCGCACGTCCTTGACCTCGAGTTCACACGCATCCAGTTCACGCCGGACCTCATGCCGAGCGACGTGATCGGCACCAACGTCTTCGACCCAAAGGAGGTCACGTTCAAACTCCGGCAAGGCCCGGTCTTCACGGCCGTGCTCCTCGCCGACGAGATCAACCGGACCCCACCCAAGACCCAGGCGGCGTTGCTGGAGGCGATGGAGGAGCGCCAGGCGACCATCGACGGCGTTCGCTATCCGCTCCCGTTCCCGTTCATCGTGTTCGCGACCCAGAACCCGATCGAGTTCGAGGGCACGTATCCGCTGCCTGAGGCCCAGCAGGACAGGTTTTTGTTGAAGGTGGTCCTCGACTACCCCACGCCAGAACAAGAGGTCGGTGTACTCCGCAGGTTCGACCAGGGGTTTCGCGCCCAAGCCCTCGAGGATGCGGGCGTCCAGAAGGTGATCAGCGCGGACGTCTTGCGGGCGGTCCGCCAAGAGATAAACAAAGTCCGCGTCGAGGAAAAGATCTTCAACTACATCTACGAGATCGTCAGCAGCACGAGAGGGAGCCATGACATCCTCGTCGGCGCCTCGCCGCGTGCGGGGCTGGCGTTGGTCGCCGGAGCAAAGGCGCTCGCCGCCATCCGGGACAGGGACTTCGTCATCCCTGACGACGTGAAGGAACTAGCGCTGCCCGTCATGCGGCACCGCGTCCTCCTGCGCCCCGAGGCCGAGATCGAGGGCTTGACCGTCGAGCAAGTCCTTGGCGGACTGGTCGACGCCCAGGTCGTCCCGAGGTAGCCGCTTGCGCGTCGTCGCCCTGCGCCGCCAGAGGTTTGGTGGCGTCGCCACATTGACCAGCCTGCTCGTCGAGGCGCTCGATCGGGTCGGGGTCGAACTCGTCGTCGACGACGCCGATGACTGGATCCCCAATGAGACCGGCGGAAAGATAGACCGCGAAACGAGCAAGCGGGTCCGAGCGGCGGCGCAGGGCTTTGACCTCGTCCACGCGTTCGGCTATCGAGCCGCGTGGGCCTGCAGCGCGGCCTTTGGCAACCAACGCTGGGTCTACACGGCCCACGACATGCCGAAGTCCGTCCACCCCCAACTGATCGAGCGGCTTAACGACGCGAGGGCGGGAGCCTGCAGTTCGCAAGCCGTCCACATGCAACTCGAAGCTGCGGGTGCCCGGAGGCTAGAGGTCGTAAGGCCAGGACTGCCCACAGGCCGCCGGGTCTTGGACAAGAAAGAGGCGCGCGCCATGCTTGGCGTGTTCGAAGACGCATTCCTGCTCGTCGTCTCTGGCAGGTTCTGCAAGGAACACTCGATCGATACCGCCATCCACGTGACAACCGCTCTTCCGCACTTTGCTAGGCTCTACATCACGGGTCAGGGCGAACTTGAATCCCATCTCAGGCAGATTGCGAACGAGCGGACCGTTGTGACCTCCGAGCCATTCTCGCAGCAGACGGCGATCGCTGCCGCAGACATGGTCATCGTGCCATCGACGGTCGCAGGGCACTCTTACACGGCCATCGAGGCGATGTTGCAAGGGACCCCTGTTGCACTGAGAAGAACCGGTGGCCTCGCCGAACTGGCCGACGACCACCGCACGGCCTTCTACTTTGAGACGGACGAGGAACTTCTCGACCTCCTCAACCACCTGTGCTTCAAACGAGAGTTGGTCCAGGAGGTCGGCAGGGCCGGGAGGCACCACTGTCTGGCGTCTTTCGACATCGCAAGGACCGCCGAGTCCCTCAAGGCGATTTACACCCAAGCGTTGAACCTGAAATAGGCCCAATTGTGGACAAACGGGCCCATGACCGGTGCCAATCCCCGCCCCCGGTCGTCTAACCTAATGACAGTGGGCACCAGGGACTGGTGGTAACGGAGGACGGAGCATGGATGCTCCACCCACTGCTTCTCTCACCTCCACCACGCTTTGATCTCCTTCACCAGGAACGCATAGTCTTTGAATGCGTATTGCGGGTACCTGAGCGTCGTCACCCAGAGTTGCATGAGCGGGTTGATCACCTCGTGCTGGCGGGGCATGCCGTGGAACTTGATGACCTTCGTCTTGGCCCAGAGTCCTTGGAACTTCTCCTTTGACTCGCGATTGGCCTCGCGCAAGACCTTATAGGACTGGATCTCGCCGTCTGGGAAGTAGCCAAGTTTGTCCTCCAGGCCGAGCGCTTGGATCGTGCTGTACGTGAAGAACTGGTCGCCTTTGGTGCGGAACTCTGGATACTGGTCGCTGTCGTACACGTCCCACACCGCCTTGAGCGTTTCGTTCTTGGTGATCCATTGGAAGCACGAGTTCATCACGGGCCGCCGCCAGTCGCGGATCGCGACGAGGTCCTTGTTGAGTCCCTTCGCGTATGCGACGTACCCGCTTAACTCCTCTTTGATCACGAGTGTGATGTCCATGAACAGCGCCTCGTTGTAAGGCATCACGTCCTGGTTGTAGAGCAAGACTTTGTTGAACGGTCCTTTGGCGGCAAAAGCATTGATGTCGATCTGCTCGACCTCGCTTGTGACGTCGCGCTTGCGATCGGTGAAGCACGTCAGTCGAAAGGGGAGCGAGAACTTGCGCCCGAGCATGTTGTAAAGCCGCTGGACGTAGAGGTCGGGGAACTTGTCCCCCGCATTGACGCAGACGATTTCGACCCTGCCTTCCATGGATGATTTCAAGATTGTGGTTGAAGCCGGGAGGGTGCCGCTCCGTCGGCACCCTCCCTAGTGAGTTCTTACTTCGGTACCCGGGCGTTCACCGCGTCCCAGTCGATCACCTGGACATAAGCGTCGATGTACTTCGCGCGCGCCGACTGGAAGTCCAGGTAGTAAGCGTGCTCATAGACGTCCATCGCCAGCAGGAGCGTGTTGTTCCAGGTCGGCCAAGTGTCCTGGCTATCGCCGATGTAGTTGTGCACGCGCTTCTCCTCGTGGTCATAGGCGAGGAATGCCCAGCCTCGGCCCGCCATTCCGGTCGCCTTCCAGTCCTCTAGCCAGGCTTCGAACGAGCCATAGGAGGCCTTGATCAAATCGGCGACGGCTCCCGTGGCAGGGCCGCCCGATCCTCCGATCGTGTTGAAGTACACGCTGTGGTTGATGTATCCGCCGTAGGCGAACGCGTAGTTCACCTTTAGGGCCCGCATCGTGCTGAAGATCTGGTTGGCGCCTTCGCCCGCGCCTTTGGCCAGGAGTCCACGGATCTCGTTGGTCTTGTTCGCGTACCCCTTCCAAAGACCCAGGTGGGCGTCGTGGGTGGCCTTGCTGATGCCGACCCGCTCGGTCGAATAGACCTTTTCCGGAAGAGCCTCGGGCACGGTCACTAACTTGGGTTCCATGCCGCCTAGCATATCCCCTGGGGCCTGCGACGACCGGGAAGCCATGGACCTGGAAAAAAAGCCGATCTTGATCTCCCCAAAACAACCGAAACGGTGTAATCTAAACCCATGCGGGACGACCTCCTTTCAGCACTCTCCTCGAGCCCGAAGATCGTAGAGAGGCTCCTTCGCGTTTTTCCCAAGTCCAGGCTTGACGACCGCTCTGAACCCGACCGTTTCACCCCCCGAGAAGTCATCGGCCACCTGGCCGATTGGGAGCAAGTGATCCTTGACCGCATTAGGATCGCGAACCTCCGCCCCGGTTCTCCTGGAACCGTCGAAGACCCGTCTGAGCGCGCTCGCGCCCACCACTACGGCGACAAGGACGTGTTCCACGAGGCCGAGGTCTTCGAGTCTCGCCGTGGCACAACCATCGACTATCTGCGTGGCCTGAACGAGGTCGACTGGAAAAAGAAGTTCATCCACCAGTCTATGGGTGAGATCACGATCGAGGCCTACATGGTGAACATCCTCGAACACGACATGTATCACCTAGAGCAACTGTCCTGCTACTTGGCGACGGAAGTCGCCTCGATCGCCTGAGCGCGGCTCTTGGCCGGGCAGACCTGACGGGTCTGCCCGGCCTTGTCATTAGGCCAGTCGTCCAGCCAATCCGCCGAACCCCGAGGCGCCGGCGTAAACGGCGGATGAACCGAGCATCTCTTCGATCCTCAGGAGTTCGTTGTACTTGGCCACACGGTCCGTGCGCGAAGGCGCGCCGGTCTTTATCTGGCCGCAGTTGGTGGCGACGGCAAGGTGGGAGATCGTCGCGTCCTCAGTCTCGCCGCTTCGGTGCGACATCACGCTGGTATAGCCGCTGCGTGTGGCCATGTCGACGGCAGCCAGGGTCTCTGTCAAAGTGCCGATCTGGTTGACCTTGATCAAGATCGAGTTCGCCGTGTCGGAATCGATGCCGCGCGAAAGTCGCTCGATGTTCGTGACAAAGAGGTCGTCCCCGACGATCTGGACCCGGTCGCCGACCGCGTCCGTCAACGCCTTCCAGGTGTCCCAATCGTCTTCGCTGCACCCGTCCTCGATCGAAATGATCGGGTACTTCTCAACAAGGGAAGCGAGGTACTCGACCTGCTTCGCGCCGGACTTCTTCTCGCCGCTCTTGTAGACATAGTTGCCTTTCTCGAAGAACTCCGTCGCTGCCGCGTCGATGCCGAGCCACATATCCTTGCCCGGTTCATATCCGGCCTTCTGCGTCGCTTCGATAAGATAGTCGAACGCGTGGTCTTGCGACTCAAGGTTGGGGGCGAACCCGCCTTCGTCGCCGACCCCCGTGGCAAGTCCCTTGCCCTTCAATACGGACTTGAGCGAATGGAACACCTCGGCGCCCCAACGCAGAGCTTCGGTGAACGACTCAGCGCCGATGGGCAGCACCATGAACTCTTGGAAGTCGACGTTGGAATCGGCGTGCTTGCCTCCATTCAGCACGTTCATCATTGGCACAGGCAGCACTCGCGCCGCCGTGCCGCCGACGTAGCGGTAGAGCGGCAGCCCGCTCGAGATTGCGGCCGCCTTTGCCGTCGCTAAGGAGACGCCTAGGATCGCGTTCGCTCCGTACGTCGCCTTGTTCGGCGTGCCGTCCATCTCGATCATCAGGCTGTCGAGGGCCTCTTGGTCGAGCCCTTCAAACCCGAGGACAGCGGGCCCGATCTTCTCGTTGACGTGCTCGACGGCGTTGAGGACGCCTTTGCCCCCGTAGCGCTTCTTGTCTCCGTCGCGCAGTTCTACGGCCTCGAACGCGCCTGTGCTCGCTCCGCTCGGTACCGCGGCCCGGCCAAAGGAGCCGTCCTCCAAGGTCACATCGACCTCGATCGTAGGGTTGCCCCTGCTGTCTAGGATCTCGCGTGCGGCTACGTCGACGATGGATGGCATCGGGCAGAGGATATCTGATCAGACTCGCGAGGGGAGGGCGAGCGTCCTCGCGAGCCGCTCACAAGTCTTCGCCCAGCGACTTGCCATAGAACGCCGAGATGAACCTCTGATACTCGGGGTCAGCCTGGATCTCGCGCCACCAGGGCTCGTTCTCGCGGAACCACCGCACGGTCGCGCGCAGGGACTCCTCGAACGGTCTCTGTGGCGACCAGCCAAGCGCTCTTATGCGGTCGGTGGTCATCGAATATCGTGCGTCGTGCGCTCCTTGCCTCGGATCGGGGATCCGCTTGATGTAGGACTCATCGAGCCCGAGTTCGTCGAGCAAGACTTGCACCACGTCGATGTTGCGATGCTCATTGACGTCGCCGATGTTGTAGACGGCACCGCTCTCGCCCTTGGTCAGCGCCGTCCACACGCCGCGAGCGTGGTCCTCGACATGGATCCATTCGCGCACCTGGTGGCCTTCACCGTACAGAGGGACCTTCTTCTTGTCGATCAATCGCGACACAAAGAAGGGAATGAGTTTCTCTGGATAGTGCCACGGGCCGTAGGTGTTGCCCCCGTGTGTGACTGTGATAGGGAGGTTGTACGTTTTCCAGAACGCGCGCGCCATAAGGTCTCCGCCTGCCTTCGCTGCCGAATAGGGCGAGTTGGGAAGGAACGGGCTCTCCTCGGTGAATTGCCCGTCGTCGATCGAGCCGTAGACTTCGTCGGTCGAGACCTGCACGATGCGATCGATATCTCGCCCTCGCGCCTCGTTGAAAAGCACGAGCGGGCCCCAGAAGTTGCTGCGAGCAAAGCCGTACGGGTCACCGAGCGATCTGTCGTTGTGGCTCTCTGCGGCGAAGTTGACGACGTGCGTCGGCTTGAAGTCGTCGTAGACCCACTTGACGACCGCTTCGTCGTCGATGGCCCCCTGCACGAACGTCGCGCCCTTGTCGATCAGATCGGCCAGGGTGGATTTGCGGCCGCTGTACTTCAGGGCGTCGAGGATGCAAGTGGAGGTGTTCGGAGCCTCGCTCTGAACGAGTCGCACAAAATTGGAGCCTATGAAGCCCGCAGCACCCGTGACGAGCAGCCTCATGGGAGCCTGAACTTGGACCGCTCCTCGTCCTCGTGGCGGATCTCGTCGACTGGCTCGCTTCGGCCCCAGCCGGCGTAGAGTTTGTCAGGGAAGTTCTGCACGAATGCCTCCCTGGTTCCAACGTTGCGATAGGCGTGGACCACTCCCGGCGGGACGAACGCCACCGTCGGATTCGCTTCGCCGACCCTGTGGACCTCGGTCGCGTCGGCCTTACCGTCCCGGTTCTCCCACAGATACAGTTCGTACTCTCCATCGAGGAACACGAAGCAATCGGTCTGCTCCGCATGCTCGTGCGGCCCTCTCGCGACGCCCGGCTTGGTCATGCTCACATAACCCATCGCAGGCTTGAAACCATCTGGGAGTTCGTCGTCGCGGAACAGTTCCATCAGCCAGCCGCGCGTGTCCGTGTAGCGACGGACGGGCCGCAACACGACGCCAGGAATGTTCGATTCCACCTGGCCCTACTCCATCACGGTGCGGATAGCCTGGACGACGTCGTCGGTCGAAGGCAGGGCAGCGTACTCATAGATCGGATTGAAGCCGATGTGCACGTCTCCCCGCGAGACCAACTGTGGTGAAGCCAGGAGCAAGTTGAACTTGGCCGGGTCGGACACGACCTCGCTGATGATCGACTGACCAAAGCCACAGGTACGGGTGTCCTCTTGGATCACGACAAGCCGCCCCGTCTTCTCCAGAGACGCAGCGATCGCTTCGTAGTCGCACGGCACAAGCGATCGCATGTCGATGATCTCGACCGACGCCTCGCCTGCAAGCCTCTTCGCGGCTTCGTCCGCCAGTTCCAGTGTGTTGCCCCAGGAGACCACAGTCACGTCTGAACCCTCTTGTACGATCCGGGCTTTGCCGAACGGAACGGCCTCGACCGACTTCACGTCCACGCGCTTGCGGAAGATGTGCTTCGGAATGAGGATGAACACCGGGTCTTCGCTCTGAAACGCCGTCCAGAACAGTCCCGCAGCGTCCTGAGGCGTCGAAGGGACCGCTACCTTCAGGCCTGGCACGTGCGCCAGCCAGCCCTCGTTCGCCTGGCTGTGCCAAAGCGACCCGCCCGGTAGATACGCGCCATACGGGGCATAAACAACCATGGGAGTCTTCCAATCGCCAAAAGAGCGCCATCGAGTCGACGAGAGATTGGTGACGATCTGGTTCCAAGCAGGGCAAATGAAGTCGATGAACTGGATCTCAAAGACGGGCTTCATCCCGTACGAGCCCATTCCGACACCCGCTCCGATGATCGTCGCCTCGGCGAGAGGAGAGTTGAACACTTGCTTGGGGTACGTGTCCGAGAGCCCTTCCGTTATCTTGAACACGCCGCCCTTCGGATCCTCGATGTCTTCGCCGAAGAACACGACGTTCGGGTCGCTCTCTAGCAGCTTGTGGAACGTCTTGTTGATGGCGTCGACCATCGTCATCGGTCCAGGCTCGATCGGCGGTTTCTCGACCTTTTCAGGCTTGCCCCAGCAGTGGAGTTCGACCTCTTCGGCGATCGGGTCTTCTGCTTTCTCTGCTCGCAGATAGTCCTCGTCGACCTGCTTGGCGACCTCGGTCTGCATCTGCTCGAACTGCTCCATGGTCAGCTCGCCAGCTTGGATGAGTTGGTCGCGGAGCAGCACGATAGGATCGCGCTCGAACATCTCTTCGATGTCCTTGGGGTCGCGGTAGACGCGGTGGTCGTCGGAGGACGTGTGCGAGGAGAGTCGGTCGATGTCGAACCAGAAGAGCGTTGGCCCGCCGCCGTTCCGCGCCTTCTCGATGGCCTTGCCACCCTCTTCATAGACGTTGTCGAAGTACCTCGCGTCGACTTTGACCACGTAGTCCTCGGCGATGATCCCGCCGATGTTCAGCGCGAAGAACTTGTCCGTCGGGGTCGAAATGCCGTACTTGTTGTCCTCGATCACGAAGATCACAGGGAGTTTCTCTTGAACGGCGAAGGCGAACGCCTCAAAGAACTCGCCTTGTCTGCTCGCGGCATCGCCGACCGTCGCGATGACCACGTTCTTCTTGCCTTGCAGTTGCATCCCCCACGCAGTGCCTGCGGCCGGGATGAGCCCGCCGCCCGTGGGCGTGCAGACGCTCATGACGTTGAGTTTCGCGCTGCTGTAGTGGCCCGGCATTTGTCTGCCGCCGCTCGTCGACTCGCGCTTTGCCAGGTAGGCGAGCGCCAGTTCGTAGTTCGTCATTCCGCGCGCGAGCATCAGGGCGCGGTCGCGGTAATACGGATAGATCCAGTCGTCCTGGTTGAGGTGCAGGGCGAGCGCGCCTACCGCCTCGTGGCCCATGCCGCTGACCTGGAACCAGCCTTTGCTCTGGCGCAACAGAATGCCTTCTCGCCTGTCGCCCTCACGGCTCAAGAGCATCAGACGCAGGAAGTCAAGTTTGGTCGACGTGGCGGCCTCCGGGATCGCTGACATGGGGTGTGGTTTCTCCGTTGAAACTGAGCCTGGCTAGGGCCGGGCTTGTCGCTGGGAGTATAGCCCTTGGGTCCTCAGTGGGGGCCGGGGGTCCGGGGCCTGTTTTCCACGATCCCGCAGATGGTCAGCGACCCTTTTCGACCAGTTCCTTTAAAGCGATGACAGAGCCGTCCGCCGTTATAGTCTGGTTTCCGCCCTCAAGTTCTGGGTCTGGCTGAAGCAGGCTTGGCTCGCCGTGCGCGTTCCACCTTGTGTCCTTGCTCTCGAAGATCATCGGGGTCGTCGCAGGGTCTTCGATGTCTTCTCGGTATGCCAGCGAGAGGGCCGAGTTGAACGCATAGCCGTAGATGCCCTCGCCCTCTCTCAAGCGTGGGTTCACGAACTTCTTCATTTCCTCGCCCTTCTTGAGGTCAGCGGTACGGACGTAGGTCTTGGCCGCGTCCATCCATCCTGCCGCTTCGGGCATCACGCCCTCGCTCTCGTAGTAGAGCGAGACGGCCTGGTAGAGCGCTTTCAAGTTCTCCATGCTCGTCGCGCTGTACTTGTGCTGCTTCTGCGCGTCCATCGTGCCTGCGCGGTAGAGGTCGACGAACGCGTTTACGGTGTAGTACGCCCGTTTGGGGAAGAGAACGACGGGCAGCAAGAGCACGACAAGGACGATCAGCCAGGCCCTGCGCCGCCTCTTCTTCTTCTGAGCGATGTCCATGCCCATAGAATTATGGACGCGCGAGACTAGCCTCGGTATGCTTGCGGCCCATGGCCCCGCCCCGTGTGCCGTTGATCGCGGCACCCACACCACTGCACCGATTGCCGCGCGCCTCGCGCGATCTGGGTATCGACCTGTGGATCAAGCGCGACGACCTCACCGGGTTTGCTGGCGGCGGGAACAAGGGCCGGAAACTTGAGTATCTGATCGCCGAAGCGCTCGAACAGAAGGCGGACGTCGTCGTGGCCACCGGATCGACAGGGTCGAACTTCTTGCGCCAACTCGCGTGTTCGTGCAAGATGTTCGGCCTGAAGTGTGTCGCTGCGTCGATGGATCTGCCGTTCGATTCGGCTGCGGGAAAGCCCGTCGGCGTTCACTATTCCCAAGGAGGGAACCTCGTCTTGGACGACCTCTTCGGCCTGGAGATGCGGGTGTACCCCGACGACGACTGGGAAGTGTTGGACGCCCACGCTTCCGCTATAGTCGCGGAGTTCCAGGCTGCGGGCAAGAGCGTATACCGAATGCAGACAGGAGGAAGTTCTGCGCTGGGTGCATACGGTTTCTATATGGCTGGGGCCGAACTGGCTGGCCAGTCGCGAGACGCCTTCGATTGGCTGGTCGTGCCGACCAGCAGTTGTTCGACGCACGCCGGTCTCGCTTACTACTTTCATCGGAAGCCGACGCGTGTCGTGGGGATCTCGTGCGATCCTGAGCCTCTCCTGGTGCAAGACCTCTGGCGGCTTGGACTTGGGCTTGACCAGATCACGGGAGAGGACCGGCTGATGGTCGAAGAGGACTTCGACCTGCGCCTCGCCTATGTCGGTCCAGGTTACGGCGTGGCATCGCCGCTTGGAGAAGAGGCGTTCGATTATCTGGTCAGGATGGAAGGGATCTTGCTCGACCCCGTGTACTCGGCGAAGGCGTTTTCTGGGCTCCTCGACCTCGTGCGGACGGGGGAGATCGGCGGGCGGGTGCTCTTTTGGCATACCGGTGGACTCCCGACGTTGTTCGCGACCTGATCAAACGTCACTTCGAGAACTGCAGGAGCGACTGTGTCGCGGCATAGTCGTCTGATCTGTACTTCACAAGCGTGAACCTTATAATCCCAAACGCGACGAAGACGAGAGTCAGGACCATCATCGCGCGATTGAACTTTCTCGAGTTCGTGTTGAACTGCTTCTGCTTCATCCACCCATATCCACACGCGAGCGCGGTCGCTGTGAAGATCAGATAGAAGAACGGGCCGAACGGGTGCGCGCGAAACGCCGTCACGAAGTCGAGGTGGAGCATGGACGAGAAACTCGTCGTCATTCCACAGCCGAAGCACGGTCGATCAAAGAACGCGACGCTGGGGCAAGGAGGCAGGCCGAGCCTGGTATGCGTCCCGTGCAACTCGGAACTTGGCGTCAGGTAGAGGCCAGCCGCCGTGACCCCGAGCCAAAGGAGGAACCATCCAAGGTGTCCGGTCAGACGTGACCTTGGCACGCCGTCGTCAAAGTGCACCATTGAACGCCTCCAAAGGTAAGACGCACTCGGGGTGGATCTCGTTCTCAACGACCCGACCGATGCTGAAGACGTTGCCATCCTCGTCAGCGAGTGCGACAAACCTCTCGTTCGGTGCGCTATCGACGCGGAGGAAGTTGCCGTGCTGGATCACTTGTGCTTGGCCATGCTCGAGTCGCATCAGTGGCATTGGCTCCAGAGCCTCTCTCAGCGGGATCAGATCGGATCCTTCCGCACGTTCGATCGTGGTCGCTGCTTCAATTGTGAATCTCCCGACCCGCGTGCGACGAAGGGCCGTCACGTGTCCACCACATCCGACCAATCCTCCGATGTCGTGGGCTAGCGAACGTACATACGTGCCTCCGGAGCAGACGCATCGAAAGGACGCGGTGGCTGTCGCTTGGCACGCCGGTTCCGTCAGCGTGAGTTCATAGACTGTTATGTCTCGGGGTTCTCGCACGACGTCCTGGCCCTTTCGGGCGTACTTGTAGAGAGGCTGCCCGTCCTTCTTCACGGCGCTGAACATCGGCGGGACTTGCTCGATCTCGCCGACAAAGTGAATCAAACCTGCACGAATCCTGGTGTCCAAGTCGGAAGGCACATCTTTCGTCGAGACGACTTCGCCGTCGGCGTCATAGGTGTCAGTTTCCTGTCCAAACTGGACCGTAAAGACGTACTCCTTTGGCTCGAGGTCGAGATACTGGAGGACGCGCGTGGCCGGCCCGACCGCGAGGACGAGGAGCCCGGTCGCAATGGGATCTAGCGTTCCGGCGTGGCCGATCCTCCGCGTTTTGAGTCGCCCTCGGAGCTTCGCGACAACGTCGTGGGACGTCCAGCCCTGGGGCTTGTCGATCAGGAGGATTCCAGACATCTCATAAGCGCATCGACGAGCGCGTCCTCCGCCTCTTCGAGCGAACCATCGTAAGTGATTCCTGCGGCGTTCATGTGTCCGCCGCCGCCAAACTCCCGCGCGACCGCAGCGACGTCGATCTTTCCAAGGGAGCGGAGCGAGCCTCGCACTTTGCCCGGCCTCGCTTCGCGCAGGATGGCAGCGATCTGGACGCCCTTGACACTCAGCAGTTCGTTCACGACGCCCTCGGTGTGTTGGTCCGTCGCGTGCAACTCCTCGAAAAGCGACAGCGGAAGCGTGGCCCACGCAAGGCGACCGTCGCAGTGGGTCTTCATGCGCATGATCGCGTGCGCTGTGAGATCGACGGCCGGTCGCTCCTTGCGCATGTAGACCTCTTGTGTGATCTTCGCAAGGTTGGCTCCCTTTTCGAGCAAGTACCCTGCCGCGTGCAAGGAGTGGGAGTCGGTGTTTGGAAACCGGAAGTTTCCAGTGTCTGTGAGAATCCCAGTCAAAAGGCAGTCGGCGACTTGCGGCGTGATCTCGATCTCGCTGTCAGCAAAGAGATCCCGCAAAATGCTGCATGTCGCTGGCGACTCGGGGAAGACGATGCGCACATCTCCGGGCTCTTCGTTTGGGATGTGGTGGTCGATCACAAGCGTGCGCGGTGTGCCTTCGAAGTACTTTCCTGCGTTTCCGAGGCGGTTAGTGGCCTCGAGGTCGACTAGGATCGCAAGGCTATGACCATCGCTGTCAGGCTTTTGCTTGAACTTCTCGCTTCCGGGGAGGAACTTGAGATAGTAGGGCGGCGGATCGGCGCAGACAATCTCATGTTCGACCTCCAACTGGTCGAGCACGAAGGAGACGGCCAGGGCAGAGCCGACGGCGTCGCCGTCGGGGTTCAAGTGGGTACCGACGATCACGCCTTTCGCAGCACGGACTTCGCGCAGGAAGGCGGGGAGCATCGAGCGGATTGCGGCCTGGTTGTCGCTCACCTGTCGTTAGGTTACCGGTTTTGCTCGGGGGCGCCCCTGCTACCGACTCGGACGTAGACGAACCCGGCGGCCTCGGCTGCGGCGGGATCGAGTTGACGACGGCCGTCGAAAAGCACCTTCGAGGCCATACCCTCTCCCAGTTTGGCGAGGTCTAGCGCGGCGAACTGCTTCCACTCGGTGACGAGGACGAGCGCGTCCGCCCCCTCCGCGACGCCATAGGGGTCGTTGGAGAAGTGGACGTCTGGATGCAACGCCCTGACCGCGTCCATCGCCGCAGGATCATAGGCTCTGACCCGCGCACCATTCGACTTGAGGATGTCGATGACTTCGAGCGACTTTGCGTCGCGAATGTCGTCGGTGTTCGGTTTGAAGGCGAGACCGAGCAGCCCGATAGTCTTGCCCTTGAAACCTCCGACGACCTGTTCAAGCCTTGCCATGAAGTGTTTGACTTGGTCAACGTTGACTTGTGTCCCGCTCTTGAGGATCGAGAAGTCGTAACCGAAGTCTTCTGCTTGTGCGATCAGCCCTGCCACGTCTTTTGGAAAGCAACTCCCGCCCCATCCCAGTCCGGCCTTCAGGAATTCGGGCGCAATACGCTTATCGAGCCCCATTCCGGCGGCGACATCGGCGACGTCTGCGTCGCACAGTTCACAAAGTCTGCTGATCGCATTAATGAAACTGATCTTGGTCGCGAGGAAACTGTTGCTCGCGTACTTGATCAGCTCTGCGCTCTTAACGTCCGTGTAGAACACGGGGCAGTCCATCGTCTTGTAGAGGCTCGCAAGGCGTTCTGCGGCCGATCTGCGCTTCGCGCCGATCACGATGCGGTCCGGGTTGTACGAGTCGGCCACGGCACTGCCCTCGCGTAAGAACTCGGGATTGCTGACCACGTCGACCCATTCGGGATTGGCACCGAACTCAAGGATCACAGTCTCCACGAGGTCGCCGCTGCCGACTGGCACGGTGGACTTGTTCACAACGATCACGGGCTTGTGGACGTTGCGCCCGATCTCCTCGGCTGCACCGATAACTTGGCTCATGTCGGGCCTCCCGTCGTCGCCTTGCGGTGTGCCTACCGCGATGAACACGACGTCTGCTCCTTGCGTGCCGTCCTTGATCGTCGAGGACGTTTTGAACCGGCCGGTAGCAAGGACGTTTCGGAGGACCTCCTCAAGTCGAGGCTCAAAAATAGGCGACTCGCCGCGGTTGATCTTATCGAGTTTCGCCTGGTCGCGATCGATGCACACGACCTCGTGGCCGAGGTCGGCCAAAACGACGCCAGTGGGAAGCCCGACGTATCCAGTTCCGACGACGGCGACCTTCATGGCTTTTGGAATGTACCTGGGGCGGTCAGCCCCTTACGGGATTCGTAAAGAACGGAATGTCGAGCCCCGAGAGCGCATAAAAGGCTGCTAGCACAAAGAGCACGACAGCCGCGATGATCTGCCAGTCGCTCAGCAGGACGTTCTCAGGTTCTCCGCCCTCGCCCTTTGCAAACGTCAAGTAGAGGTATCTCAGGACACCAAACACGACGAACGGCACCGTTACAATGAGCGACGGGTAAGTGCGCGCGGTGTCGCTCTCGATGGCGTACACACCGTAGGCTATCGCCGCGACCCCAGCAGAGAACACGACCATCGCATCGAGCGAAGGGCCTGTGTAACCGAGTAGGGCGGCGCGGCTCGCCCCGCGCTCGTCTCCTTGCAAGTGGAACTCGTGTCGGCGTTTCGCTGTGCCAAGGAGAAGTGCGAGCATCCCGGTACAGAAGAGGAGCCACCCTGAGATGTGGGCGTCGATCGCTATGGCACCAAGCGCAGCCCGCATGACGAATCCAGTGGCAACCACCATGACATCGACGACGGGCACGTGCTTCAGCCAGAGGTTGTAGAAGAGTTGAAGGACGAGGTATCCGAACACGCCGGCGAGAAACGAGGGCGACACAAACGCCGCCAGGAGCGTTCCTGCGATCAGCGCGACGACTGCGATCATGGAGCCGGACGCGGGCGACAAGTCGCCACTTGCGATCGGTCGGTGCATCTTCTTCGGGTGCGCCCTGTCCCTCTCGGCATCGAAGACGTCGTTCATCGCATACACGCTGCTGCTGAAGAAGCAGAGAGCTGCGAACGCGATCAGCGCGAGGATCACCTTGTTCACGTCTGTGTACTCGTGAGCAAAGATCAGCGCGGCGAAGACCAGGAGGTTCTTGGTCCACTGCTTGGGGCGGAGCAGTCGAATCGTTGGAATTAGGCTCACTGGTCGTCTGGATTGTATCTGGAGCGGCGGCCTGAGGGTTCGGGCGTTACGACCCGTTTCTAGGTGGGCTGGCCAGACCCATGCCAAAATCCCACTGTGTGCGGCATTGCTGGTTACGTCGGGCCAAGGAACGCGGTCGAGGTCGTCCTCGATCAACTTAAGCGATTGGAGTACCGGGGCTATGACAGCGCCGGGGTCGCATACCGCAACGGCAAGGCGCTGAAGACGGTCAAACGGGCGGGGAAACTGACCGAACTCTCGGCACAGTTCGGCGCTGGGGTGCCCGTCTCGCATCTGGCGATCGCACACTCGCGTTGGGCGACCCACGGTGCCCCGACCGACCTCAACGCCCATCCCCACTCCGACCAGTCCGGGCGCGTCGCCCTGATCCACAACGGGATCATCGAGAACTATCTGGAGATCAAGGAAGCGCTAGTCCGCGAGGGCCACGTCTTTCAGAGCGAGACAGACACCGAGGTCGCCGCACACTTGATCGGAAAGGAGTACGACGCCGGTGTACGGCTCGAAGAAGCCGTGCGAAGGGCGGTCCGACAGATGCGAGGGGCATACGCCTTTGTTGTTTTGAGCGCAGACGAACCAGACAAGATCGTCGCCGTGCGGGCGGCGAGCCCGCTCGTGATCGGCCTGGGAGAAGGCGAGACTCTCCTTGCTAGCGACATTCCAGCGTTGCTGCCCTACACGCGGAACATCGTTGTTCTAGAGAGCGGCCAGATCGCGGTATTGCAGCCAAGCGGACTTCAAGTCACCGATTTGAATGGTGGAAGTGTCGAGTTCAAGCCGTTCGTCGCAGACTGGGACATCGAATCGGCAGAAAAGGGCGGCTACGAGCACTTCATGCTGAAGGAGATCCATGAGCAGCCCGACGTGGTGCATCAGTGCTTGGCCGGACGCCTGACTGTCGACGACCGCGTGACTCTCGACCAAGTGTTCAGCGATGTCGTCCTTCAGGACATCGACCGGGTCAATGTGATCGCGTGCGGCACGGCCTATCACGCCGGCCTGATGGCGAAGTTCGTGTTCGAGCGGATGCTCCGGTTGCCCACCGACGTGTTCTTCTCGAGCGAGTTTCGCTATGGCGACCCAGTGCTCTCGCCCAAGTCCATTGCCATCTTTGTGAGCCAGAGCGGAGAGACCGCTGATTCGCTTGCGGCGCTCCGTCTGTGCAAGGCACGGCGCATTCGGACGCTGGGGATCGTCAACGTCGTGGGATCGAGCATCGCCCGCGAATGCGACCGTGTGTTGTTCACGCAGGCCGGGCCAGAGATCTCCGTCGCCAGCACCAAGGCGTACACGGCGCAGGCTCTGACCTTGTTCTTGTTGGCATTGTACATCGCGCAGGTTCGAGAAATGCCGGGCGTCAGAGTCAAGGAGACGGTCGGTACTTTGAGAAAGTTCGGAGAGTATCTCCAGGACGCGATGAAGGACGAAGAGAGAATCAAGGAGCTCGCCGGACAGTTCAAGGACGCGCGGCTCGTGTTCTTCCTTGGACGAGGGGCGGACGCCTACTTGTCGTTGGAAGGCGCGCTGAAACTGAAAGAGATCGCGTACATCCCGACGCAAGAGTGCCCCGCAGGGGAGATGAAGCATGGTCCGCTTGCGCTCGTCGAGCCTGGAGTGCCGGCTGTGTTTGGAGCCACTGACGCCGACGTCCGAGAGAAACTGGCCAGCAACATCAAAGAGATCCAGGCTCGCGGCGGTCACGCCATAGCCATCACGACATCGGACGACGTGACGTTAGAGGCCGTCGCCGACACGGTCGTCAAGGTCCCGCAAACAGGCCACGCATATCTTAATGCCTTGTTGACGATCGTGCCGATGCAGCTGTTCGCCTACTACGTCGCCAAGGCCCGCGGGTGTGAAATCGACCAGCCGAGGAACCTTGCGAAGTCTGTGACGGTCGAATAGGCAGGCACAGTTGCTGGGCACTGGGCCTGTGGGGGTTTTGGCCCGAACCTTGTGCTTATCGGAACCAGGTTCGAGCCGAAGCCCGTGATAGAATGAACCCAGGGGAGCCTGTGCGCGGTCAATGGGCTGGGGCCAGGTCGGACCGGACGACATGTCGAGCACAAACGCGATAGCCGAGCGAAGCGCCGTGGAGGAGAGAGTCAGGCGTCAAATCGCCCCGAAGGTGATCACCTATCGGAAGCGCAAGCGCTTGCTCGACATCTTTGGCTCTCTTTTCTTGCTCGTGGTCCTTTCCCCCGTAATGTTGTTGACCATGTTGCTCGTCAAGGTCACGAGCTCAGGCCCTGTCTTCTACACGAGCAAGCGGGTCGGTCGCATGGGTCGCATTTTTGAGTTCTACAAGTTCCGATCCATGTACCAAGACGCCGACAAGCGGCTGAAGGAAGTCATGGACCGCAACGAGAAGGACGGTCCAATCTTTAAGATGCACGACGATCCGCGAATCACCCGGCTCGGCAGGTTCTTGAGGAAGACCAGCCTTGACGAGTTGCCTCAGTTGTTCAACGTGTTTCGAGGCGACATGAGCCTGGTTGGGCCCCGCCCACCGCTCCCACACGAAGTCGAGAAGTACGACGACTATGCCATGGAGCGGCTCAGTGTCCGCCCAGGAATGACGTGCTATTGGCAAATCATGGGACGCAGCAACCTCACGTTCGAAGAATGGATGGAGCTTGACCACAAGTACTTGGAGGAAATGTCCGTCTGGACGGACTTGAAGATACTCCTCAAGACTCCGGCAGCCGTCTTGAAGGGCGATGGCGCCTACTGACGCACCACGGCCGAAGGCCGACTACTGCGTGTTTTCCGTGCCGTTTTGGAACCCCACCTATGAGGAGTTCAAGGCTTGGTGGGACTGGACCCTTGACAACGCTCCGTCGGCAAGGCTGCTCGAACTCGCTAATCCGAACACCTTGAACATCGCTTACAAGAACGACGAGTTCATGTCGATCCTGAAGATGAGCGACGTCTGCGTGAACGATGGCGTTGGGATCAGAATGGCCAGCCGGATGCGCGGGGTCGAGACGAAGTACAACTTCGCCGGAACGGACTTGATGCCACGGCTGTTTGCTGAGGCGCACCGCGGCATCCGCGTGTTCTTCTACGGCGCTACCGAAGAGAGCAACAGGCTCGCAGTCGAGAAGGTGTGCGCCAGCCACCCGAGGGTCGAGTGTGCGGGCAGGATCAATGGCTTCGTAGACCCTGTCAAGGAGGCCCTCCCTTTGATTGCAGAGTCCCGCGCCGACGTACTGATGTGCGCGTTGGGCCAGCCCAAGCAAGAGTTCTTCATGGCGGAGAACCTCGCAGCGTTCAACGTCCGGGTCGCAGTCACTTGCGGTGGCATGTTCGACTTCTTTAGCGGAGCAAAGACGCGGGCGCCACTGGCAATGAGGAGGGTCGGGCTCGAGTGGGCCTACAGGCTCGCCATCGAGCCAAAGAGGATGTGGCGGAGGTACGTAGTTGGAAACCCCGTGTTCCTCTGGCGCGCGCTCATAACGCGGTCGAGCGACATCAAGTGCGCCTCAGGATCTTTGGAAAACCGATCGTCCACCTCATCAGGAAACTGACCACAGTCGAGACGATCGCAACGGGAAGAGAGAGGTGCTTTCGGCGGAGTCGCCACATGATTCGCCAACTCTCAGGTGTGAGTTCCGAAGTCATTCTCCACAGAAGCTTTTTTAGGCGGGCAAGCCCGCGCGCGCGATTGGCACTCAATGTCCGTAAGTTGACGACTCCTGTCCGTGGAAGGAGTTCCAGTTTCCATCCGGCCTTCCCGGCCTGGAGCCACAGGTCGTGGTCGCTTGCGTAGTGCGGGAAGTTTTTTGCATCAACTTTCACTTCCTGCAACAATGCGACAGGAAATAGTACACCCTGTCCTCCAGTAAGCGCGATCCTGATCGGGCTGGTCGGCGCTTCACCGGGATTGGTCCAAGGCCTGATCAATCGTCCATAGAGCAAGAATCCCATGGGGTCTTGGTACGCATAGAGCAAGTGCACATCGCCGTCCTCGATGTAGGCCGGGGCGCACGCGATCGTCTTCGGGTTCGCACTCATGTGTGCGATCATGGATCCAAGGGTGCCCTCCATCGCATACGTGTCGGCGTTGGTCAGATACACGAAATCGTAGGGCTCCGCTTGAGCGATTTCGAGGCCTTTGGCGATACAGTGGGTCCAGTAGTGGTCCTTGTCGACACGCACCTCTTCGACTTGCCGTGAGAGAGACTCTGGAAGCGCGTCGCCAGCGTTGATCACAAGGATTCGTAGGCCACTTATGGCCTGGTCTAGAAGCGAGCGTACGACCCTAGCAAGTTCTTCGGGCTCGTTATACGTCGGCACGATCGCGACGACCGACGCCCCACCGCTCTGCATTGGTCGAGTCTACTTGAGCCTAGAAAAAGTCCCCCGAACGCGTACGGTTTTTCCACCCAGCAAACAAACGTGAGGCGGTCGAAAACTGAACCTGAGAACCACCGCGCACTTGCTGGCAAGCAGTTCCACCCGCCGAGAGAGATACCGGCTCGATTGGCACGCTCGCATGGAACGCAAATCGTGTGGAGTCTGTCCGCAGCATGGTCTTTCGCCCGATACTCGCAGCATTTGGTTTGTTTCTAGCCAGCCTGGGCTCTGCCCAGGCCGTCAACACGGTCTACGTCTCGCCGAGTGGCGATGACGAAGCGGCTGGCACTGCGGAAGCACCGCTTCGGTCGCCTTACGGCGCGCTCGAAAGAGTCCGCGCGATGAGGCTGAACGGTGCGACAGGGCAGTTCGTCGTCCAGTTCGCGAACGGGACTTATCCCATGGACCGAACCCTTAAGTTCATCTCGCCGGACAACGGCGCCTTTGGCGTTCCCTTGGTGTTTCGGGGAGAGAGCAAGGAGGTCTACTTCGATGGGTCGCTGCGCGTTATAGGGTGGCAAAAGGCGACCGGCGGTGCGGCAGGGCGACTGAAGCCTGAGGTGCGAGACAAGGTGTTCGAGGCGAACTTGCCGCGAGTGCCCGTCGAGGGACAGCCGGGACAGACGCAACCGATGGACGTCGGGTACCTGAACAGGCGCGGGTTCCCGTATGAGACGACCCAAACATGGTCGACGCTAGTTTTCAACGGCGCGACGATGACGCTATCCAGGCATCCGAACGAAGGCTGGGCATTGACGCGGACGAACGGCGACCTGGCCACGCGCGATATCCAAACCTCCGATAGCACTCCGATGTCTTGGCAGAACACGGGCGACATTTGGGCCTACGGTTTCTTTTCGTGGGACTGGTCCGACACCTATGAGCAAGTCGAGTCCTTCGACCCGGTCGCAGGAGTCGTCCGACTCGCGGAATCGCCGGAACTCGGCCTCAAGGGGAACAAGCGCTATGTGCTCGTGAACGCCCTCGAAGCCATCGACTCTCCCGGTGAGTTCTTCATCGACCGCACGACCTCGATCGTCTATTTCTACGTTCCTTTGGAGGGCGCCAGCGACGCGCAGAAGATCGCGAGCCTGAATGCAGGAACGTCGCTGACAAGCGTTCCTTCAGCGCTTGTAGAGACATACGACGCGAGCGATGTGACCTTTGAGAACATCACGTTTCAAAACGGCCGCGGTAGCGGCGCGTGGGTACGTTATGGCGCACGCGTCGCCTTCAAGGGCTGTACGTTCCGAAGGTTCGACTATACGGCGGTGGTGGTTGGAAGCGGCATCGACCACACGATCCTCTCGTGCGACTTTTACGAGCTTGGAGAGGGCGGCGTCACGATGTTTGGTGGAGATCGGCTAACTTTGAAGCGATCTGGGTTCCTAGTCGAGAACTGCCACTTCCGCGACTTTGGCCGACAAAGCAAAAGCTACAAGCCTGCAATCGACCTCTGGGGAGTCGGCCATCGTGTCTCTCGATGCAAGATTGAGGACGCGCCCCACTCTGGCGTGATCCTGCACGGCAACAACAACATCGTCGAGTTCACCGAATTCAATCGCGTGTGCTTGGAGACGAACGACTCCGGGGCGATCTACATCGGTCGGAACGTGACGTTCCACGGCAACAAGGTTTGGTACAACCGCTTCTCAGACCTACGGACCCGGATCGACGGCGACTATTCAAACTTCGTGGCCGGTGTCTACCTCGACGATATGGCGCAGGGAACAGAGGTCTCCATGAACCTGTTCAAGGACGTCCAGATCGGCACGATCGTCGGTGGCGGAAGGGACAACAAGGTCGTCAACAACTATTTCTTCGATACGGACGACGCCGTTCATGTCGATGGCCGTGGCCTTTCATGGGCGAGCGACTTCATGTCCGCGTGGAACGTCCCGGCGATGCTTGCGGAAGTTCCGTACAAAGGCTCGATCTGGAAGAAGCAGTATTCGAAACTGCCGAACTTCCTCAAGGACAAGCCAGAGACGCCAAAGCGGAACTACATCACGAACAATGTTGACGTGGGAGACGGGTCGATGCTCGTTGTGTGGGACAACTTGAAAGTCTCCACGAAGTCCAGCGCATACCCAGTGTTCTACTATCGGAACTCGGTGGGGATGGTCGACCCAGGCTTCGCAGACATGGCGAACGAGAACTACTGGTTTGCCACTAGTTCGCCACTCGGCAAACTCAAGATCAAGCCTATCGATCCGGAGTTGATGGGCCTCTATCTCGACGAGTACAGGACGGGCACGGACTAACTCACGTATCGCGGCTTCTTGGCCAACACGCGGTAGAGCGACGCTGCTCCGATGCGCGTGAAGAGCAAGCCAGGCCGCTTGGCGAGGACCGAGGTCACGCGACGGCGCGCTTCGGTCCATTCGCCGTCTTGCATCCTCATAACGGCCGCAGTCAAGTCGTCCATGGCCTGAGAGTTGGCGAGGAGGCGCGACAGCCTGGACTGTTCCGATTGCGTGAGGGCCTCTTTGTACTTGTCGCGTAATCGCAGTTCATCGCCCTTGAAGCGTTCGGCCTGTGCGACCGTCTTGCTGACATCGTGAAGGCGGTATGCAGAAAGCGGCCTGTCGACGAAGTGCAGGTCGACGCCTCCGACGACGAAGCGGATCCAGTACTCATAGTCCAATGCGAAGTGGAACTCTTCGTCGAGCCCTCCGAACCGCTCATAAAGCGACCGCCTCCAAAAAGTTGAGGGCTGCGAGATGGGGCAGTGCACGAACCACTCCGCGCGGTCGCGCGGAAGCTCGTAGAACCCACCGACTTCGTAGGCGCCTTGCCCAAACTTCAGGCTTGGGCCAGAGATCCAGTCCCAGCCTGGGTGGTTGTTGAAAAAGTGCGCCACTGCGTCCAGGGCGCCGGGAAGGAACACGTCGTCGCTATTGAGCCAGCAGACAATCTCACCCGTGGTCTTTTCAAAGCCTTTGTTGATTGCATGCGCCTGCCCTCGGTCCTTCTCGCTCTCCCAGTAGGCGATCTTGTCTTGGTAACGGCGGATGACGTCGGTGCTTCTGTCCGTGCTCCCGCCATCGATGACGATGACCTCGAGGTTGGGATACCTCTGGGCAAAGATCGAATCCAGTGTTTCTGCCAGGTACTCCGCCTGATTGAACGAGGGCGTTACCACGCTGATCTTTGGGAAACGTTCGATCTTGTAGCGCATGGGGCTGCAGGGATTCTGCCTGAACCAGGCGACGCGGCACAAATCGTGCCCTTGAGAGCGTTGAATGAAGGGTCTGTCTTGGATCGATCCAGCCCGTCTGGCTCAGGTTCAAACAGGCTCAAACCGAGTATAATCCTGATTACCGCGAGCGGGTACCGCAAGGCGGAGCGGGGCATCAAGCCATGTACAAAGTCCACGTCCGGCGCACAATCATTTTTGCCGTCCTCGGCCTCCTTGTGGCCCTGGGGATCGTCATCTTCTCCCCCAAGATCTACGAGGCCCGAGTCGAGATGCTCCTCGGTTCGAACATGGATGCGCGGTCGCAGAGCATCGTCTTTGACGACGAGGTCCGCAAGATCATCGACCGCAACGCCCCGCAGGGCGTGCAGACCGAGCGACAACTCCTGAACAGTGAGACCGTGTTCGTCCAGGCGCTGCAGGCCGTCAATAGGAACCTCCTTGAGGACTGGGAGAAGTACTACTTGATGTACGACGTCATCACCGTGCGTACGCCGAACCAGAACGAGATGGGCGCAGGACTCGCCCAGGTCCGCGTTCGGATGGGAGACCCGGAGACAGCGGAGAAGGTGGCCAACGCCGTCACGGACGCGTACAACGAGACCCGCCAGAAAGCGAGCAAGGACTCCATCGCTGCAGCGATCACCTATCTCGAAGCACAGATTTCTGCGACAGACCGCGACCTCAAGGCATCGGAAACCGCCTACCAAAAGTACAAGGAAGAGAACGCGATCGCAAACTTCGATCGCAGCATGATCGTCGACACGGACACGCAGAACACGTATAGCCTTGCGATCGAGAGCAACCTCGCCGAGCTCGAAGGCGTGAACGAGACGATCATCGAGCTCAACAAACTCATCGCTGCGCGCCCAGACAGGATGGACGACTCGTCTTCTCTCGTTCGCAACCCGAACATCGACAGGCTTGAGTCCCAAGTCAACGAACTTGAATTCCAGCGGTCCGTCCTGTTGACCCAGTACACCGAGTCCAATCCACGGGTCAAGGCCAACGCAGACGCACTGGCAAACGCTCGTGAGCGCCTTGCTGAAGCGAAAGGCAACCCCACGACGATGGGATATGAGAGCGAGCGAAAGGACCCGATCAAGTCCGCGCTCGAGGCCCAGTTGGAAACGACGAAGGCCAAGAAGCGCGAGATCGAAGGAAAGATATCCTCGCTCCAGGCATCGCTCAACCAGGCTGACCTCAAACTTGCAAAGACGCCGGACCAAGAGATCCAACTCACCCAACTCCAGCGCGAGCGCATGATCTTCGACGAGAAGTACAGGCGGCTCAAGTCGCAACTTGAGGAACTCCTCAACCGACGCGAAACCGGAACGCTTTATGGCGTCGTTTTGGGCGGTGTCGGTGCCCAGGCCAGCGAAGATCCGGTTGCTCCGGAGCCGGTCAAACTTGGATTCATCGGGTTCATCGCAGGTGCGTGTATCGGCCTCGTGTTCAGTTTCGCGCTCGAAGCCCTTCGACCGCGCGTCTACTCGTCCAGCCAGTTGGCCGAGCTGACCGGCCTACCGGTCGTTGCCAGCATCCCGGCGCTTGGTGGTCTTTCGCGCAGCCGAGCCGTCGAGTCGCTCGCACAGTCCGGAGGTCCAGCGATGGAAAGCTTCCGTACCATGGCCTACTCGTTCCTTGCAAGCGGCGCGCAGTCGGGCCAAAGCGTCTTGTTCACCGGTATCGGCTCCGCAGGCAGCAGTTCGTTTGGAGCCGCACACTTCGCTGTCGCGCTTGCGCAGGCTGGAACGAGCGTCGTCCTTGTGGACGCCGAACGAACGCGACAAGTCATCACCAACGGATTCAAGGCGACAGACAAGCGCGGCGTCAGCAATGCGTTCCAAGACGGCTCGGACGCCGCGGGAATGCTCGTTGACACCAAGCACGACAACCTCAGGATCTTGCCGATCGGCACGGTCGCAGACTCGCTGGCGAAGTTTTCGACTCCGGAAAGGATCGACTCCCTGATCGCAAGTCTGCGCCAGACGGCACAAGTGGTGGTCGTCGCGGTGGCCCCGACGGACCTCGTCGCGGACGCAGCCGCGTTCGCCTCAAAGGTCGACGAAGTCTGCCTGTGCGTTTCTGCCAAAACGAACGAGTACGGATCGGTACCGATCGCGTACGACATTCTCGACAAGAGCGGCGCCAAGTCGATCAAGTTGATCTTGAGCGACACCTCGCGCGACACAGAGCCGTTTACGGCAGCAAAGTCGATTCAACGGGCCGGCTGAGTATGACCACGTCGGTCGTGATTCCGGCCCACAACGCTGAGGCGACCATCGCCCAGGCTGTGGAGTCGGCGCACGCCCAGACGATCAAGCCCGGAGAAGTGATCGTCGCGTGCGACGGGTGTACGGATTCGACCGCAGCGGCCGCTGAACGCTCCGGCGCGAGGGTCTTAGAACTTCCCAAGGGCAACGGCTCTGTCGCCCGCAACAGAGGCGCGGAAGCCGCAGAAGGGGAAGTCCTGTTCTTCTTGGACGCTGACGACTGGTGGGAGCCCGGAAAGATCGGAGCCCACCTCGACGCATGGCAAACGGGCGATCAGAGTTTCGTGATCGACCGCTCCACACCTGTCACCCCGAGCGGCGAGAAGTCCTACTGGAGAGGCGGGCTCGACCGGGATGGTAGCGCGGAGTGGCAAGAGTTCCTTTGCCACCATGCGTGGGCCAGTGGCTCGAGTTTCTCGGTCAAGAAGGCCGCGTTCATGGCAATAGGCGGATTCAATCCAGGTCTTCGCAAGTTTCAAGACGTCGACTTCTGGGTGCGTTGTGCCCACGCTAACGGGCCAGCAAAGTGCCTTCGAGAGTCCTACACGAACTATCGCGTTTCAGACGCTGCGAGCGTTAGCAAGTCTACGGACCAGATCGAACAAAACCTTGAAATCCTGTTCGCGGGTTGGCCGTTCACCAGCAAGGAGCAACGACAAGCCTTCGCCTCTCACGCATATCTGACCGCAGCAGAAGTCACCCCGTGGCCGAAAAGCGTCGACTTGTTCCGCAAGGCGCACTGGCCGCTCAGCCGCAGGTTCTTCTGGAAAAGCCTGTACCAGAGCCTCAGGAGGTCGGCATGAGCCAGGCGCCGATGAGCAAAGCGCTACCCACAGATGTGCGCGAGCGCATGCGGGCCTCTCTGCACACAAAGGCCGTGCGTCGCCCAATGATCGCATGGGGGATCGGAAACGTGATCCTTGCGCTCATCCAAATGTTCATCGCCCCAGTCGGCTATATGGTCGGGGTGGACATTGGCAACCTGAACAAGTTCTTCATGGCAAGTTTCGGGCTGTGGGTCGCCATCGCCCTCGCACGCAAGGTCGCGCCGCTGCGCATCCCTGCTGCGATGATCTTGCTCATAGTCGTCCAGGTGTGGTTCACGGTTTCAACCGTCGTCTCTCAGTTGGAACTTGGACGGCATTACGAGTTCATTGCGCCCGACTATAGCCTGGTCACCTACTTCCTCGCGTTCATACAGGGCGCCATGCTCGTGCAGATGGCCCCTGATCTGCGGAAGACGATGGCAAAAGGGCTCATCGCGCTCTGCTTGATCTCGGCCTTCGTCGCGCTGCTGCAGTTTGTGGACTTTGGCCCAGCGATCAATCTCGCCAACATCATGGTCGGGATCGATGACATCACCAACTGGGCGGGTCAGGGGGGCGTCCGTGCGGTGGGGATCTTCCCAGGCGTCATCCTTCCGGTTCACTACAACCTGATCGTGATTGGGATCATTGCGGCCGCACTCTTCTACCGAAAACTCAACGCACCCGAGATCACACTCATTGTCGTTCTGATCGGCGTCATGCTGATGTCGCAGGTGCGCAATGCCACAGTGCTGATCGCGCTCGTCCTCTTGCCGCTCGTCGCTCTGTTTGTGAAGCGGCACCGGTACGCCGCACTGCCCTACGTCGTCGCCGGAGTCGTCGCCCTGCTGCTTATGATCTTCTACGGTGGCGACAGGTTCCAGTACCTGTTCAGCGGCGACACGTCGACGTTCAACTATCGCCAAGACGTGCTTTGGCCACAAGCCTTCAACATCATTGAGAACAGGCCCTGGTTTGGGATCGGGGTCGAACCGGCGTTCGCGGGCTTTCCCGTGGTCGCCTCGGACAGGTGGTCGGACGCGATCATTCTGGACAACGGCTACCTTGTCGCCGCCGCTTTTGGTGGGATACCGGCGGTCACCTTCATGATCCTGGCAGTCATCGCGTCCATCGTGGGAGCGATCCGCCTCGTTGCCCGAAGGACCGACGATAGGTGGGAGAAGGGCTATGCGGTCGCCGCCCTGGTCATCGCGCTCGCCTTCGGATACGGGATGTACTTTGGAAACATGATCACCAACATCTCGCTGGGTATGTTCTACTTCATCGTCGCTGGCATGGCTATGCCCGTCTACGACGAGATTCCCAAGGTCAGGATTGGCGACAATAGGAAGAACGGGGCGTTGGTCTCTGAGTAAATGTCGGCCCCAGCGTATCTGGTCCTCGCCCATGCCGACCCGGTGCACCTTGGTCGGCTCGTTCGTGCGCTAGGCGACTCAAGCGACGTCTTTGTCCACGTTGACGCCAAAGTCGACCAAGGTCCATTCGTGGCCGCCGCAGGGCGCGCGGCCTTTATCGAAGAACGCGTGCGCGTATTCTGGGCCGGCTACTCGATGGTCGAGGCAATCATGCGACTGATCAGGAGAGCCCTGGACTCAGGTCGTGAGTACACGCACTTCGTGCTGCTCTCAGGCGCCGACTATCCAATCAAGCCTCAGAGCGAGATCTGTGCCCACTTGGTTGAGAACAGAGGTCGGCAGTTCATCAAGTACATCGACATGAGGGAGAGCAAGGACCACTATCTGCGACAGGTCACGAGAAAGCACTTTCAGGACCCTGTCTTCGGCGAGTCTCTCGTTGACCGCGCTATTCGCAAGGTCCTGCGTTCGATCAACTTGCCGAACAAATGGGACCCCTCGATCGTGCCTTACTTCGGATCCAATTGGTGGGCGCTCACGCCGGATTGCTGTCGATACATCGTCGAGTTCGTCGAAGCGAACAATGGCTTCGAGGCGATGAACCGCAGGACGTTCTCTCCTGACGAGCACTTCTTTCACACGATCGTGGGGAACTCCCCGTTTGCCGCCCAGTCGTCTGGAGTGCAGGAATACCTTGGCGTAGGTACGGTTAACCTCGCGAACCTCCACCTCATCGACCCGTCTTTGGCCAAGTGGTTTACGCTCGAAGACTACGATCTCATCGCCAAATCAGACCGTTACTTCGTCAGGAAGGTGAGCACCGAGTTGAGTACGACGCTTCTTGACGCCCTCGATCAGCGGATTTTGGGGGTGGATCGACCGTGAACAACGCCGCGATCATGACCGTCGCGAGCGGCAAGCCAAAGTATTTGACGATGGCGAAGGCGCTCGCGCTGACCCTGGACATGCACTTTGTGGACGTTCCCAAGGTCGTCGTCGCAGACACGGACGACCCGGAGATCCACAAGCTTTACGACGTCGTCGTTCCCACTAGCGAGAAGTTCCCCTATTGGTTCGGAAAACTGAGTGGCCTGGCCCTCACGGACTTCGACCGGATCCTTTTCATCGATGCAGACTGCCTGGCCGTTCGCAACATCGAGCCGATCTTCGAACGTATGAAGGGCTGCGAGTTTGGGGCACAAGGAACCTGGTCGAGCGGTGCTGAGTGGTATGGAGACTTTGCGGGGGCGATCAAGAAGCGCGGGCTTGATCAGGCACCGATCCTGAACAGCGGCCTCCTCTACTACGAGCGGACTCCGAACACCCAACGACTGATCGAGAGGATCATGGAGATCGCCTCGGACTACGATTCGCTCGGCTTGAAGCGGAACCGCAACCAGCCGGTGGACGAGCCGTGCATCAGTTTTGGGATGGCCGAGACCGGCGTCGGGACGCTCTTCACAGACAAGGAGCAGTTTTCATTCACGCCGTGGAGGCAAATGAGCCGTATGCGGTTCGACGTCCTTGCAGGCGAGTATTCGTTCGTCAAATGGCTCAACGGCCCCAAAGTCGTGAAGCCCTACATCTATCACTCCGCGCACGGAGACTGGGACTTACGCTACTGGAGCGCAGTCAAGAAGGTGATGCGCGTCGGTGCAGCACAACTTGGCCGCACGACGAGCCACGAAGACCGCACGATGTGGCTTCGCAAGGTGCGCAAAGTCTTGACCAGAGTGCGCTATCCTAGGCCAGACAAGTGGTGAGCGTGAGCAAGACCAGAAGCACCGTCTATCTGAGCGCCGCCCGCTTTCTTGGAATCGCCGTCCAACTCGTCAGCATCCCTATCGTCTGGGACGTCTTGGGCGCGGCAGGACTTGGCGCGTGCTTCTTTCTGATTGCGCTCGGGAGATGGGTCAACCTGATCGACTTGGGATTCCACGATGGAACCCAGCGTCGTATGACCCAGGCGTTCGATTCCGGTGAAGAAGCGACAGCATTCTCCGCATGGAACACCTACCGTGTCCTTCTTGTAGCGCACGCGGTCCTTGGTGTCCTCGTCTTTGTCGCCCTGAGCCTGTTCGTCAGGGTTCCGGACATCGACCAAGGAGTCGCGCTTCGGCCGCTGTTCCTTGCTGCCGGAGCGATGTTCGCAGGCCAGTACCTGTACTTCGGGGCCTCCATCTACTTCAACGCGCGGAGGCAGTTCGGCTATCTCGCCGTCTCGAACGGCGCACAAACGCTCTTGAGCGCTCTTGGAGCGCTCGGTCTGGTCCTCTGGCTTCGCCGACCAGAGGCGTACCTCTACGGCTTCGCGATCGGAAACGGGATCGTTGCCCTGTTCAATTTTGGAACTGCGGCCCAACAAGCGAACGCCGTTCGAGGGGCCTCTTTGTTCGATCGCGAGGCCTTTCGATATAGCCTAAGATTCGGCGTGAAGTTGTACATTACGCGTGTTGCGGCGGCGGTGACCTCGACCTTTGACCGCGTCTTGGTGACCAACGCGCTCGGGGCTTCGGCGGTCGCTCCGTATGGCACAGCCGCGCGGATTCCCGAGGCCGGCCAGGAAGTCCTCCCGGTCAACCAGACCGTTCTGCCCGACTTCACGAAGGCGCACGGCGAGGGCCCAAAGGCGTTCTCCGAGTCCGTCGAGAAGAACACGCTCACCGTGTTCGCCGTATCTTGCGCTGCGATCCTTGTGCCTTGCTCGATTTCCGAGCCAATCCTGCAGGTCTGGCTCGGCGACAAACATTCGACCGCGATGTCTTGGGTGATGCTTTTGCTCGGCGCTTACGCCGCGCTCCAGATGCTTTACTCTAGCCTTGCTTCGGCGATGATCGCCCACGGTTCGCCTCAGAAGGTGCTCCCGTTTACTCTTTACAACGCGGTAGCCCTTCTTGCGCTTGCCTATCCTGCCGCGCTGCTGTTCGGAATAGTTGGTGTCGCTGCACTCCGATTAGGAATCCACGTTCTACAGTTCGTGCCGATCGTGGCGTTCACACAGAGCACGGTCGCGCCGCAAATCAAACTTACGAGATGGACGGCGCGACTCTGTGCCATCCTTGCGGTCGCATCCGCCTTTGTCGTGCTTGGCGTGCTCCTCTGGCAATTGCCGAGCGACTGGGTCGCCGTCCTTCTCGCGCCATTGTTGTCAGGAGCGTTCCTTCTCGTATGCCACTTCTTAAACATCGCGCCGTTGCCGGACAGCGTGCAACGACGATTGCCTTACTTGGCCAAGACTTCACGATAGAACGCAACAGTCTTCTCGCCGATTGCTGGCCAATCAAACAGTTGAAGAGGGGCGTGGTTGCCTCGCGACGTTTTCTTCGTCCAAACGATCGCGGCCTCCAAGACGTCCAATCCGAACTCACCATCATAAGTCATCACCCAGTCCTTTCCAACCTGCGTCTGAAGTTCTGGCATGGAGCCAATCGACGGAACGAGGATAGGAACGTCGAACGAGAGAGCCATGAGGGCTGATCCGGAGTTCAAGATCGAAGTGAAGGGCATGACGGCTAGGTCAGCCCCTGCAAAGTAGGCTTGGAGAGCGTTGTCGGAGACGTTCCTCAAGTGGAGAGTGACCCGTTCGTCTTGGCTGGCGAGGGAACGCACCTTGGTAGCGAGGTCTGCGTCGAAGCAGTCTCCCGCAACCAGGAGCCTGTCGTCGCCCCTGTGGGCACGAAAGGCACGGATCAAGGCAGGGATGTTCTTGTAGGGCCTAATCAGGCCCACGCTCACGAGCACAGCGGAATCGTCTTTGACTCCCAGCGCCTTTCGTGAGGCGGTCCGCCCGACGGTATTGGGGTAGACGTCGCGGTAATGCCCGTGCGGGACGATCGCGTGGCACTCTGTCACAGTCGGTCGCATCCTCTTGAGTTCGATCCAAGACGCCTCAGACAGGCAGACGACGCCATCGACCAAGGGCAAGAACCGCCGCCAGAACGCCTCTTCGATCGTCTTATGCCTTCCTTCGTGCTGGCGCACGTTGTGTGCTGTCCAAACGATTCTCGTTCCTTGGGCCCGGTAAGCGGCGAGACAGCGCAGCCAGCGCTTCATCTCTGCAGCGACGCGCAGAGGATTGCGTCTGGACAAGAAACCCTCAGGCCAATGAATGTGGAGAACGTCTGCCTGCTGGGGGCAGGCAAGCGGGTCAAACTCGACGACCTCGACACCCAGCGGTTCGACCGCGGAGTAAAGCAGCGAGTTGTAGGGATTGACCTCAGCCTTCTTGGGATACGCGACGACCTTCATCGTCACACCTGGACGACGTTCGACTTGAACCACGAATAGGCGTCGCGAAGTCCGTCCTCGAGCGAGCGCGTCGAGCGCCATCCCATTGCGTTGATCTTAGCGACGTCCATCGTCTTCTCAGGGAATCCGTCAGGCATCGACTTGTCCCAAAGAATCTCGCCTGAGTGTCCGACGACGCGCTGAATGGTCTCGGCAAGCGATTTAATCGTTACGGAGGTCCCGGTCCCAACGTTGACGTGGCCCTGAACGCGGTCTTGGGCGAGCAGGAAGAGGCATGCGTCTGCAACCTCGTCGCTGTGCAAGAACTCTCGTCTAGGCGAGCCGGTTCCCCAGCACGTCACGGGCTTGTCGGGGAGATTCTCATGGAAGCGTCGGATCAGCGCCCCTATGACGTGGGAGTGCTCGGGATGGAAATTGTCTCCGGGGCCAAACACGTTCGGCGGCATTACCGTGAAGTAGTTGCGACCGTACTGTGCAGAGAGCGCGTCGCACAAGAAGAGTCCTGCGATCTTCGCGACGGCGTAAGGTGCGTTCGTAGGTTCTGGCGGTCCAGAGAACAGTGCGGTCTCCGGTATTGGCTGGGAGGTCTCGCGAGGATAGATGCAACTCGATCCGAGGAAGAGCAGGTTTTGAACATTGGCAAGGTGCGAGCCCCATATCAGGTTTGACTCGATCACCATGTTCTCGCCGATGAAGTCCGCAGGCTGTGTTCTGTTCGCTTGGATCCCACCGACTTTGGCCGCCGCCACGACGACCACGTCCGGTCGCTCCTCCTCGAGGAAGTCATAGACCGCCTGCTGGTTGGAGAGGTCGAGTTCGCTCCGCGTTCTTACGATCAGGTTCTCGAATCCTTCTCCGACCAAGGCGCGATGAATCGCTGAGCCGACCAGGCCGCGGTGCCCCGCCAGGAAGACCTTACTGTCCTTCTTCAGCGCTGGCATAGAGTTTGAAGCCCCTCTCTTTCACAAGGCTGTCGCGCCGGGCTGTGTCGAGGTCGGAGTCCACCATTTCCTCGACCAACTGTTGAAATGTGCACTTCGGTTCCCAACCGAGAACGGTCTTAGCCTTAGTGGGGTCGCCGAGCAGCGTTTCAACTTCTGCGGGCCTGTAGTACTGGGGATCGACGGCTACTCGGGTCTCGCCGCTCGCATCGATGCCGACCTCATCGGGCCCTTCACCCTTCCAAGTTAACGGAACGCCGGCCCTCTCGAAGGCGAGAGTCGCGAACTCGCGGACCGAGTGTTGCTCGCCGGTCGCAAGAATGAAGTCGTCGGGTTTGGGCTGCTGGAGCATCAACCACATCCCCTCGACGTAGTCGCGTGCGTGCCCCCAATCGCGCAAGGCGTTCAGGTTTCCAAGATACAAGCGCTTCTGGAGCCCGACTGAGATTCTGGCAGCGGCGCGCGTAATCTTTCGCGTGACGAACGTCTCACCGCGGATCGGCGACTCGTGGTTGAAAAGGATGCCGTTGCACGCGTAAAGCCCGTATGCTTCGCGGTAGTTGACTGTGATCCAGAACGCGTACAGTTTCGCCACGCCATAGGGGCTGCGCGGATAGAAGGGCGTCGTCTCCTTCTGCGGAGTCTCCTGCACCTTGCCGTAGAGTTCGCTCGTCGACGCCTGATAGAACCGCACTTTGTCGACCATCCGCAGGACTCGGATCGCTTCGAGCATTCCGAGCGTTCCAACGCCGTCGACTTTTGCCGTGTAATCGGGCTGGTCGAAACTCACTTGGACGTGGCTCTGTGCCCCCAGGTTGTAGATCTCATCCGGCTGGGTCTCTTCAATGACCCGGATGAGAGAGACACTGTCCGTGAGGTCGCCGTAGTGCAGAGAGAAGGGGAGACCCGACTCGTGGCGATCGTGGAACAGGTGGTCGATGCGGGAGGTGTTGAAAAGGCTTGCCCGGCGCTTGATGCCGTGGACCTCGTACCCCTTGTTCAGGAGGAACTCCGCTAGGTAGGCCCCGTCCTGCCCAGTTATCCCAGTGATAAGCGCGCGTTTCATCAGGTTCGGCGGAAGCGAGTGTACCGGAGCAAGTTACGGGCCGGGCAGGCGCTCACTCGCCGAGTTCGTAAAGCCTTGCGACGTACGTCCTGTCGGGGTTCTCGACTCCGTGCGAGCGGAACGACCTCTCCCAGAGAATCTTGCTGGGTCGCCCTTCAAACTCGATGGGGTACTCGGGGTTTCCGAGGCTCTCGAACACGTACTTCACTCCAGTCTTCGCGACCATTTCATCGAGTTGTAGTCCCTTCAGTTCCGGAGAAGCGAGGGCACCGCCGTCTACGATGCGCTTCGCGCCCTTGAGTTCCCATGACACGACGCCGATGTCGTAGTACACAAGCACATCATTGCCCTCGGGAACACGAGCCTTGATCGTCTGTGCCCCCTCCCTCATGGTCGCGACGTAGCCGTCCCACATGCCTCGGAGGACTGGTGCGATCCGGGTCGTGTTTAGAAAGAGGGCCGTGCCAGCCTGAATCACTACGCACCCAACAACCAGCGAAGGGGAAAGCCGAGCGCGCTGGACCATTGGTATTGCCAGCAGCGGCAAAGTTGCGAGAAAGGGCAAGAAGTACCGCCCTGCGCTCTGCAGCATCGGGGTCTTCAAATAGAAGAACAGGAACCCCAGCAAGGGCACAAGCAAGAACAACAGTGCGTCGCCCTGCTCCGCCCGGGAGTCAGACTTGCGCGCAAGCACGGCCGCAAGGACCGCCACCAAAGCGAGCGCAGGCAGACCGGACGCAACGACCTGCGCCAGTTGCTTAGCGACGTCAAAGTTCGCGAGTTCCATCGACCCGCTCGTCTTCGCGTAGAACGTCGTCGGCAGCACGCTCCCGAAGTACGCGTTCGACCACAACACATAGGGCACTGCCACTGCTAGGACGCCGAGCACCACCCAAGACAAGCGTCGAAGGGTCATGGCCCGGTCCGAAACAAGTCCATGCGCCAGCAGTGCCAAAGGAAGCAGCGCTAACTCCGGCCTGACTAAAGCAGTCAATCCGAGGAGCACGCCCTGCACGATGCTTCTTCCAGTCCGCCCATCGATCGAAAGGTGCAGGTAGACGTTCAGCACCACGAGGAAGTACGCGAATGTCGCTTCCATGAAGGTGCCGGTCCATCTCCAAAGGTGGATGTTAGTGGCGGCGATCCCTGCAATCGCCAGGCTCGGGAAGAACGACTTAAGCCGCCTTTCTGCAATGAGGAAGGTTAGGGTCACCGCACCAGCAACGAGGCAAACGGAGACAATGGCACCCATCGTCAACAGGTCTCTGGAGAGAAAGGACAGCGCCAAGAAGACCAGCGTAAACAGGGGGCTCGTCGAGAGGTGGACGGTCTCTCCAGGATTGATGCCCCAAGTCCCCGTCTCCAGAAGGGAGTCCACGATAGCCATGTGGATGAACGCGTCGTCCGCACCTGGATATGTCGGGTAGTACACGGCCCGCATGATCCACGGCACCAAGGCAACGAGGATTACGAGCGACCACCGCAAAAATGCCGTCATACAAGCCTCAATTCCACGGCGAATGGCGCAGTCTTGCCGCCGATAGGAACGGTTCTTGACGGCACAGCCTTAAGTATACTTGTACGGGTTGGAAGGGATATGAGTGAGGCGCAAGCGGAAACGATCGCACAAGACCAGTTAGAGGCCAAGGGCGCGTCGCTTCTCGACAAGGCCGTCGAGTTCTTCAAGACCTGCGACCGATTTTGGCTCTACACAACGATAGCTGCCGTCCTCGCGATCGGTTTCGCCTTCTGGCCCCTGCTCAGCCAACTCCCCTATATGTGGCTTGGGTTGGGCAACTGGGAGTGGCGCTCTGGAGACGGCTACTACTCGCACGGTATTCTCGTCCCGCTCATCTCTGGATTCATCATCTACAAGAACTGGCACCGGATGAGAGACATTCCGGTCAAACCGGGTTGGTTCGCGCTCCTTCCCATCTTGCTCTCGCTCTGGATTCTTTGGGCCGCCAACGCGACTGACATCCACCTGCTGCGCTCATACGCTTTCATCCTCATCTTGGTCTCCACGGTCTGGTTCGTGGCCGGTTTCCGCTGGATGCTTGCTCTCGCGCCCTCGATCCTCTACCTGCTGTTCGCACTGCCCGTCTGGACGGGTTTCATCGACAACTACACGAACTCCCTACAAGTGGTCTCGACCAAGGTCGCCAAGTTCATCCTCGAAGGCGTCGGCTACAACGTGTTCCAATATGCGCCGACGGAGCTCCTCCTCGATAACTTTGAGCTCAACGTCGCCGTCCCGTGCAGCGGACTGAAACTTTTGGTCGCAGTGACCGCGTTCACGGTGTTCTTCATGCTGATCGCGCGGCTCCGCTGGTGGGCGAACGCCATCATGATCGCCAGCGTGCTGCCGCTGTGCCTCTTCATCAACGGACTGAGAATCGGCCTCATCGGTATCGTCGGTGAGGAGTCTGGCCGCGCCGCCGGGCTCCAGTTCCACGACTACAGCGGCTACGTCACGCTGGTCATCTGCTTCTTCATATTGTTCAAGTTTGCAAAGGTGCTCGGATGGAAGGACTGAGAAAGAGATCGCTCGTCGTAATCGCGCTCGTCGTCGCGGGCGGTGCATTCATCGTGCTTAGCGCGAAGAACGCGGCCGACCCCAAGACCGAGGACTGGATGCTCCAGAACGCCCCGCGCAACATCAAGGGCTTCAAAATGCTCGGCGGCGTCGAGAGCAGCGAGTTCTCCTACAAGATGGACGAGCGCACATACAAGGAACTTGACCCTTATGGGATCGTTGCGCGCTTGTTTGAAAACGCTGAGACAGGCGAGAAGTACGACACGGTCGTCATTGCAAGCCGCAGCAAGGACTCTTTCCACGATCCAAGGATCTGCTTCACGGCCCAGGGGTGGACGCTGAACAACCAGTGGTCCGAGAGCGTTGAGACCAAGACCCGAGGAAGCATCTACATGACCGTCACCGTCATGGATGGTCCGGACGGCCAGAACAGAATTGCTGCGTTTCTCTACAGGGGCCAAGGCAAGTTCTACGAGTCAACGAACGACCTAAAGAAAGGGATGTTCCTTGAGCAGCTGCTTGGTGGAAACGACCTCGACGGAGTCTTCTACCGCTTCATCCCGCTCCACGACTCGCCCGACCAGATGAAGGTCAAGAACGACATGAAGAAGTTCATTGCCGACTTCATCGACGAGGCAAACACCGTGTCGAAGGGCTACTTCTGAATCTAACCCAGGCTACGGATCGTCGCTAATCCTGGACCACCCGCCAAATGTCCGCTCTCTCCGACAAGGTCAGGCGAGGCTGTCCCGACGCTCCGCGACAGGACAGGCCCGCTGGCCAGGCCCCCAGACCGATCGCCTTCCTCGATAGGGATGGCGTGGTCAATGCTGACAAGGGCTACGTTCATCTCGTCGAGGAATTCGAGTGGATCCCTGGAGCGGTCGAAGCCATCCGTCTCCTCAACGCAAGGGGCTACATCGTCGCCGTCGTGACGAACCAGTCCGGCATCGGGCGGGGGCTCTACGGCGAAGAGGAATTCATGTTCCTCACGCTCTGGATGCTCCGTGAGATCGACAAACTAGGGGGCGTCATCGACGTCGTCTATTACTGCCCGCACCATCCTGAATCGAACGACGACGAGTACAGGGCGACGTGTTCCGCACGCAAGCCGGGCACCGGAATGCTCGATCGCGCAGCAGAGGAGTTTGAGATGGACCGCCCGCGGTCATTCTTGATCGGGAACAGGGACTCTGACCTCGGCGCGGCGCAAGCGTTCGGGATCAACGGCTACATGTACGAGAGCGGAGACCTCGCCGATCTCGTCCGGTCAATCGTCGGCTAGACGACGAACGTCTTGCGCGCGGTCTTTTGGACAAACGAGGACCTCTGAGCCGGAGACGACCACGACAACGCCCTCGACACCGAGCACGCTGACGCGGACCGACGGGTCATCGTTGTACACGATAGAACCACGCGAGTCTTCAAGTCGACAATTCCCGACAGAAACGTTGCCCGCGCCGTCTTGCGGCAGACTGCGCGAGAGCGCGTCCCACGATCCCAGATCGTCCCAAGCGAAATCAGCAGCCACGACGCATACGTCGCGGGTTCTCTCCATCAACGCGTAATCGATCGAAATGTTCTCCAGCGACGCAAACGCGCTCGACGCTCCTTCTGCGTCTTTGGCAGCCAGTGCCCTTAGAACGGACTCGTAGACCTGGGACGCAGATGGGTTTGCGTCTGAGAGCGCGGCAAGGAAGGCGGGCACAGTCCAAAAAAACATGCCCGAGTTCCAAAGGAACTCTCCGCTAGAGACAAATTCCCTCGCTGATTCTGCGTCCGGCTTCTCGCGAAACCGCCTCGCCACCCACGCGCCATCAAGCGCCTCGCCCTTCTCGATGTACCCATATTCAGTCGCAGCGCGGTCCGGTGGGATTCCTATCGTCACCAAGGCTTCCCGTGACTCCGCAACGTCCATCGCACGCGAGACTGTCCGTGCGAAACCTTCGGCAGGCGAGATCATGTGGTCGGCCGTAAGGATGGCCAACGAGACCTCTGTCGTGCCAAGCCTGTTCACGACCTGGGCTGTCGCCCAAACCAGCGCGCCGAGCGTGTTCCGCCTGATCGGTTCGCCGAAGACGCGCTCCGCTCCAAATCCGGTTTCTGCCATAGTCGCAGCCACCAGATCGCCTGATGTCGCAACAAAGACGTCGTCCCCAAAGAGGCCTTCGGCTCGTGAGACAGACTGCGCCATAAGCGACTTGTCCGGCGATGCCAGCCGGAGGAACTGCTTCGGCCGTTGAACCGTGGATACGGGCCAAAAGCGCGTGCCAGAACCGCCAGCCATCACGACGGCGGCGCGACGAAAGCCCATGCGCTGACTCTACCCTTTGAGCCTGAGCCCGGTATCCTGGCCACGATGGGTCGGGCGGAGGCCAGCGAGCGGACGAGGATCAAGAAGGTGCTCGACAGGCTAGAATCCGAGTTCGGAAAACAAACCTACTCCCGCCGGTTCGAGCCCATGGACGAACTTGTCTCGTGCATCTTGAGCCAGAACACGACCGACGCGACGTCGTTCCCAACTTTCTACGCCCTCAAAGAAAAGTATCCGTCGTGGCAGCAGGTCGTCGACCTCGGACCAAAGAGGCTTGCGGTCGCTATCAAACGCGCAGGGCTCGCACGGCAAAAAGCCAACTCGATCATCAATTCGCTCCGAGAGATCAAGCGAAGGAACGGTGCCTACAATATCGACAATCTGAAGAAGATGCCGATGCGTGAGGCGCGCGACTGGCTCACCTCGCTTCCAGGAGTCGGAATGAAGACGGCGAGCATCGTGCTCTGCTTCAGTTTCAATATGGAAGCGATCCCGGTTGACACACACATCCTGCGCGTGAGCCAACGCCTGGGGTTCGTTCCGCCAAAGGCGACGGCAGACAAGGCGCATGAAGTTCTACTAGAGAAAGTGCCGAGGGCGGACGCATACCGCTACCACACGCTGCTCATCCAACACGGCCGCACAACCTGCAAGGCACAGAGACCCAAGTGCGCGGAGTGCGTCCTCAACGACCTTTGTCCCTCGAGAGTACAGGAGCCGGCGTGAGCGGGTTCAAGGACCAAGAGCGGGCTTTGGCGACCGTCCAAAGGATCAACGCCGCGACCAACAGGAGGTCGGACGACTTCGTCGTTTCGTCGGCCCTTGCGACGAGCCGTCCGGACCAGGCCGTGGTCAATCTCGAACGCTGGCTCAAGGCGACGGGCAGCCCGGACACGCTGTTCGATAGCCTCGTTGCAGTTCCCGATCTCGGCAGGCTGCTCATCGCTCTCTTCGGTGCAAGCCACCAGATCGCAGACGTCCTTGTCCAAAACCCTGAACTTGCTAACTTGGTCCTCGATCCGGAAGCCCTTCAGTCGCCACCAAAGCCACAGGGCCTCAAATCAGAGATCGAAGGCCTCCTTGCAGCGGCCAGTTCTTACACGCACTCCCTCGATCGACTGAGGTTCCTAAAGCAGTCCTGGCACGTGCGCATCGCCGCTGCCGACCTGGGTCGTCTTTGGCCCGAGCGCGACGTTTGGAGGGCGCTCTCAGACGTCGCAGACGCCTGCCTGGTCGGGGCGAGCGAAGTCGTCTGGAGGCACGTGGGCGAGGCGAAGGGTGTGAGCCACGCTTGCCCCGTCTCGATCGTGGCTTTCGGCAAGTTAGGGGGCCAAGAGTTGAACTTTTCTTCGGACATCGACTTGGTCTATGTCCTTGACGACCTGGCTCCTAGCGAGATCGAAGAAGTCGCCAAGAAGTTCTGCGAGACGCTCAACCGTGCGCTGGCAAACCGGATGGGACGGGGTTCGCTGTACCGAGTCGATCTGCGCCTCAGGCCGTACGGCGGTCGTGGACCCCTCGTGCCCAGGTGGGCGGCAGTCGAGAGTTACTACGCGAAGTACGCCGAGTCGTGGGAACAACTCGCCCTCCTCAGGAGCAGGGTGATCGTCGCAAGCGGCGACATACAGGAAGCCTGGGAGTCCTTGCGCGACAAGACCTGCTTCCAGCCCCAAAGGGGAGAGTGGTTTGTTCAAGAGCTTCTTCACATGCGGGCACGGATCGAGGAGCGCCACGACGAGTCGGACATCAAGCGAGGCGCGGGCGGCATCCGCGACGTCGAGTTCCTCACGCAAATCCTCCAAGTGTTGTACGGGCACGACCACGATGCTCTCAAAGTGCGCCCGACCTGTGACGCGCTGGAAGAGTTGGCAAAGACCGACATCTTGAGCTCCGGAGCGGTCCACGAGTTGATCGCGTCCTATACGTTCCTCCGACAGGTCGAACACCGCATTCAGATCCTCGGTGACCAGCAGTCGCACAGTGTTCCGATTGACGACGAGCAACGCTACGAACTTGCGCTGCGCTCTGGGTTCGTGTCGCTTGCAGCGTTCGACGCAACGCTTCAACTCCACCGGGACAACGCGCGCAACTGGTACGAGTCCGTCCTAGTGTCATCCGGAACAGGAACGACCGCTCGTACAGAAGTTGTCCGACTCGCGGGCCGCAACGCGACCTTGCTGTCGCAGTGGATCGACGACTTGCCGTCGAGCGAAGCGTTCTACGAGAGTCTGATCGAGAACGAGTCGAGCATCGACCGACTGCGATTGATCGCAGAGCGCGCACCAGCGCTCGTACCGTTTCTCCGACGGTCTGTTTCGGTGACCGAGCAACTTATGAGCGGCGAAGTGTTCGAGCCGCGCGAGGTCGACTACCGCCGCCTCAACTCAGTGCCGGCGTTTGCCGACGCAGTCAGGGCGGAGTGGTTGCGTAGCGCAGTCCTGTGGGTTCTGGTCGAAGACTTTGACTTTGGTACGGCTTGCGCCGAAGCGTTCGATCGCGCCCTGGCCGTCTTGGCACAAGAGAACGGGCTGGACGCGAGCATCATCGCTCTGGGAAGTTATGCCGGCCGAGAACTTGGCGCCTTCAGCGACCTCGACGTCCTCTTCTTCAGCGAGAAACTCGACCACGAACCCGCTGAGAAGGGCGCGCAGGCTGTCCTGAGCGCAGTCCAAGCGCTTCGGAGGGCGGGAGCACCTATCGAACTCGACCTCAGGCTGAGGCCAGAGGGACGCAAAGGCCGCCTAGTCCAGTCTCCCGAACTCGTTTCGCACTACGACGAGAGCGTCATGGAACCGTGGGAGCGACTCGCCCTAGGAAGGGCGAGGTCGGTCGCTGGGCCAGTGCCAACGGAACTGAGAATCGCCGCGTTTGAGCGACCGCTGGACGCGGAGACGCTCGAATCGCTCAGCAAGATGAAGCGCCGGGTCGAGACCGAGAGGATCCCCGTACAGTTTCGCAACCGTCACATCAAACTGGGCCCGGGAGGGCAGGACGACGCTCTTTGGATGGTCGGACTTCTCTGGTGGGCAAACGCCAAGGAAGTCGACCTCGAAGCCACCTCGGTCCTCGACCGAGTCTCGAGCCTTGCGAGGGTGGGCGCGATCAATGCCTTCGAACGCGACGCCCTGACGGACGGATGGCAGTTCTATGCACGAGTCCGGCTGCAACTCGCCATGCTTGGACTGAGCGACGAGGTCATGCCTGAGAACCCGGATAAACTCGAAAGGCTCGCAAACGCGCTTGGAGTCAAGGACGGAAACGAGGTGCTCGAGGCTTACGAGCGGCAACGCCGTGTTGTGAGGGGCCTCTACGAATCGACGATGGAACGATTGATGTCATAGATGGTCTACGGGTTCCTCACGCTCTTCTCCTATCTGCTCGGCTCGATCCCGTTCGGCGTGTTCGTGGCTCGTGCAAAGGGCGTCGACATCATGTCGGTAGGGAGCGGCAACACTGGCGCGACGAACGTCGCGCGCGTCCTCGGTTGGAAACTTGGGATCTTCGTGTTCGTCCTCGACGTGCTCAAGGGCGCGGTTTCGCCGATCGTCGCCATGCTCCTCACGGACAACGAGGTGGCCGCGCTGCTTTTGGGTGTCGTCTCGGTCCTCGGGCACACCTTCAGCCCGTTCCTGAAGTTCAAAGGCGGCAAGGGCGTCGCGACAAGCCTCGGCGCGTTGGTCGGGAGCGCGCCGCTCGTCGGTGCCATAGGATTTGGCGCGTTCCTAGTCGTCTTCGCGGCCACGCGGATCGTCAGTGTTTCGAGCCTCATCGCTGCGCTTGCCGTGTTGTTCGCGGGCTACCTCACGGGTCAGCACTGGCTCTTCTTTGCCGTCTTTGGCCCACTCACGGCGTATCTGTTCGTCAGGCACAAGTCCAACATCCAGCGGCTCTTGAGGGGCGAGGAGCCGAGGCTCGACCTGCGCAAGAAGGTCAAACCCGACCAATCGGAGCCGCCTGAGACGTCAGAGGATGAGGAGCCAAAGGAATGAAGCGACTCGACCGCTACATCCTCAAAGAGATGGCCACACCAATGCTGGTGGGGACCGTCGTCATCGCGCTCCTCTTCATGGCCAACGAGTTCATCGCGATCTTCAAGAGTTTTGAAGTCTCGCGCCTGCCGGTTGCCGCAATCCTCCAAATGGTCCTCTACCGAATGCCGTACTGGCTCAGCCTCACCCTGCCGAGCGGAACAGCGATCGGAGTCGCTCTTGCGGTCTCCAGGTTGGCGCGGGAGAGCGAGATCACGGCCATGAGGGCCGCAGGCGTTCCCATCAGGCGGGTATTCCTGCCCATTCTGCTCGTGGGCCTCATCGTCGGAGTTGCTAACTTCCTCATCGTTGAGAAACTCATCCCCCCAGCCGCGAAGCAGTATCGCAACGTGACGGGGAGGGCGAGCGTCCTCGGTTCTGCGCCCGCGTTCAAGTCAAACGTCATGCTCCAACTCGATCGCTACACGGCGAGTTTCGGCACGATCCAGCGCACTAGGGAAGGGACGGTGCTGCTCAAGGACGTCGTCATATTCGAGAGGCCAAAGGCGGGTGAGACGTGGCTCTACATCGCCGCTGAGGGCGTCTACGACGACGGCGTCTGGACGATCCCTAACACGTATGCGTGGAAGATGAGCGGTACCGACCTGATCGCGACCCACTCGGTGCAAATGGTCATCAACGAACGGATCCGCGTCCCCGACCTCTTCGCGCAACCGACCCCCGACGAGGAGACGGCCTCCGCCCTGAGGAAGGCGATCGTTGCAGGAAAAGCCGCAAGGGCCGACACATCGATCCTAGAGGTCGCCTACTACGTCAAGTTCTCGCTCCCCGCCTCGTGCATCGTTTTCGCGCTCGCAAGCGCGGCGTTCGCTGTGACGATGATGCGCAGCGGCCCGTTCGTCGGGCTCATTGTCAGCATGGGTCTGGTCATGTTGTTCTACAACGTCCATATCGTGAGCACCGAGATCATTGGAAGGAACGGGTGGCTGCCGCCGATGCTCTCGGCCTGGCTGCCGGACGTGCTCTACGGGCTCGTCGCGCTCGTTCTCATTTGGAGGGCGGAGTGAGGGGCCGAGTCCTCTTCGCCGCGCTCGCGCTCGCCGCAGTCGTCCAAGCGCAAACGCACCAAAACCCGCTCCCACCTAGCGATCCGCAGAAGAAGCAGGAGTTCGAACTCGTCCATGCGGACGAAGCGACGTTTGATGGAGACGACGTCAGAGCGACCGGCAACATCCACGCGAGGTTCAAGGGCTACGACATCTATGCGGAACGGCTCGTTGGGAACAAGAGAACCCAGATCTTTCGGCTAGAAGGCAAGGCAAGACTGGTAGGCAAGGGCTCTGAAGTCCTTGGTGGGTTGATTGTCGTCGACTTCAAGTCCGACACCTATTCGTTCGAAGACGGTAAGGCGACGCTCTCGCCGGAGACTCTGCAAGGCCAAGCGCAAAAGCCGGTGTTCGTAGACAGTGCATCTGGCAGCGGCACAGCGAACTCCTTTACGATCAAGAAGGGACAGCTCACGACGTGCGACCTTGAGCATCCGCACTCGAAGTTCGTCGTGGGCTCTTCCCACATCCGGCCGGGCAGGTACGTCGAACTGCGGAACGTCCGGCTAGAGGTTCTCGGCAACACGATCCTCGGGCTCCCCTACTTGGTCATTCCGCTTATCGAGAACGGCACCAAGTACCTTCCCGATGTCGGTCAAAGCCCGGACGAAGGGCAGTACGTCAAGACGCGGATCAGCACGCCACTCCCCGGAGAGAGTTACTTTGACACGAGGGTCGACTACATGACGCGGCTCGGTCCCGCGCTCGGAGTGGACTACTTCTACGAGGCGGGCGGATTGGACGGAGTGCTCAAGGCGTATTCCGTTCTAGGGCCGGAGAAGTCGAGCACGATCAGTGCGAACCACAAGCAGAAAGTCGGTTCAGGAAACTTGCTGTTCGACGCCAACTACCAGCAGCGCAACTACCTTACCGCGCCTCAAACGACTTCGGTCAACACGCGGATGCAGTACGTCCTTCCAACTGGATTGGGGACGACGCGGTTCTCATGGTTCCGTGTTGGGAACGACCGTCCTGGATTCAGTTCTCTGACTCAGACGCTCTCGATGAGCGACGCAAGACCGTGGAGCAAGTGGCTCACGACCCAGTTCGATGCGAACTTGGCGCGTTCGGAGACGAACTCGACTTCCAGTGCGACGAGCAGCGACCGCCTAGACATCCGGTTCACGGGGCGCACGGACCTGAGGTCGTTCACCGCTGACCTGCTGTACATGCGCAGCATCCCGATCGGAGACACGGAGAACTTCTTCAGTTCGACCGATCGCACTCCCATGCTGGTCCTCAAGACCGATGCAAGGCGGTTGCTCGATGCAAGGGTCGCCAGGCTATGGCCGTTCACGACCGAGATGAGCGTTGGCGAATTGGCCGATCCCGCTTCAGGAGGCTCGATCTCCAGGTTCGACTTCAACTTCGGCATGGCCCGGACCGACACGAAGGGCCGAAGCGCCCTCAGGTGGCAGGGGGCTTTCAAGCAGGGCATCTATAGCGACGACACCGCCCAGTACATCCTCGATTACAACCTAGGTTGGATCTACAACTTTGACTCGAAGTCGCGGTTCGAACTCGGATATCGCAACCGAAGATCGTTCGGTTTCACACCTCTCTCGATGGATCGGACGGGTCGGAACGACGCATTCTCGATGAACCTGGTCTACCAACTCACTAAGGCCTTTTCGATGACCGCGCGAACGGGGTACGACGTTCTGCAGGCGGACCGCGGGAACGTCCCTTGGCAGCAGGTGTGGATCCAGACCGCGTGGAACCCAAGCAAGGCTCTGCAGGTCCGCACCAGCAGCACTTATGACACGTTCAACCAGGTTTGGAACAACCTTCGGATGGACGCAAGTTATGTCAGCGGGGACACGCGGTTTGGGATTGGAACCAGGTTCGACGGACGTCGTTCTGTTTGGGCTTCGGGCTCCGTTTTCCTGGAAGGGTTGAGGATCGGGAAGACGACTTTCGGAACTGCTCTGGACTACAACGGTTACAGCCAGCGGTTCGAAGCGCAGCACTACAGCGTGATCTACGACCTGCACGAGGCCGAGCTGGTGCTCGACTTCATGGACAACAACGTCGGTTTTCGGTCTGGGCGCCAGATCTCGCTGTTCCTCCGTCTGAAGGCGTTTCCGACGCGGTCGCCGTTTGGAAGCGGAACGCGGGGCCAAGCGATCGGCGGCGGTACCGGGATGGGGTTCTAGAAAGTTCGCGAATTCCCGTTTAAAACGGGAACCTGGGTGCTCTTTACCCGTCTCATATCCCCTTATGAACTGTCCACTATGAGGCTGTCAAAGTGCGATTACATTGACATTATGACATATGAAGTCAAGCCTTTTGGGACGTTTGGGCTAGGAGGACGCGCTGCTGTAGGAGCGGAGGGCGTAGAGCCAGAAGAAGCGTGAAACGATAAGCGCGGCGATGGCCCACGCGAGTCCCAAGGCGACCATCGCAGGGTCGAAGCCCCGGACGAGTTGTCTTGCTGGCATCGTTGCCAAGAACGCGAGGGGGAGAAAGTAGATGAGCGCGCGCTGGACAGACGCGGTGAATATGTCGATCGGGAAGCGCGAGATGTCCAGCGAAGTCTCGCTGAGCACCCAAAGGTTGTCGACGCGGACGAACCAGACGCTGGTGATCATGAACACGGCGTTCATGCTGTAGAACAGTGCAAGCGCACTGACAAACAAGGAGACGAAACCCAGCCATTGGAGCACGCTCGTCGCCTGGCCGAACTGCGCCAGGCCGTACCAGAGCATGAGCGAGCCTGCCACGAACGATCCGATCTGGTCGAAGTTGAACCGGCGCGTCGAGGCCCAGAACTGCGAATCGACGGGCTTGGTCAGCACAAAGTCGAGCGTTCCCTTGCGGATCATGTCCGGGATCTCGAGCATCGACCGGAAGAACAGACCGTGTACGGCACTAAGGAGGAACGTGGTCGCTCCAAGGACGAACCCCTCGCCCTTTCCCCACCCTGCGACGCTGTCGGTATTGCGGTATACGACGAGCAGCACCATGAGGAACCATCCGACCCACACCATGTTCTGCACGATCTTCGCGATGAAGTTGGCGCGGAACTCCAGTTCGCGAACCAGCGAAGACGTGAGGAAGACCTTGTAGACGGCGAGGATGCGGCGCAAGGACGAGAGAGTACCGGGGAGGAGAGTGGGGAAGGGGCGGAAAGGGAGCGGGGGCGGAGAGAAGAGTGGGGGAAGCGACGTCTATACTCCTGTGATGCTCGGTGTGCTGTGGACGGCCCTTTTCTCGCTGCTTGCAGCGGCGGCGGGGACGGCGGTCGTACGCAGGTTCGCCGAAGGGCTCGACCCGAGCGAACGCCTGGGTGTTGGGGGATTGGTCGGGTTCGGGATCGCAGGGCTCGTTACGCTTCTTGTCGGGCTGCTCCCCGGTGGGCTTGGCTTTGCGCTTTTCGCCGTGCTGGCCGTGCTCCTTGCTCTCTCCGTCGTTGCGGTCAAGAGCGGCGCACTGAACGGCCTCAAACCTAGCCTCCAAGGCGCGCCAGAACTGCTCGCTGTCGCAGCGCTCGTCGTAATTGGCCTCCTCGCTCTGATTGCCGTGCTTGCGCCGAGCGTCGGCACGGACTGGGACACGATCGCCTATCACCTCGCAGTCCCGAAACTTTGGCTGCAGCAAGGACAGATCGGATACATCCAGGGCATCCATCACTCGAACTTCCCGTCGACCATGGAGATGCTGTTCATGTGGGGACTGGAGTGGGGCGGTCAGAGCGGCGCTAAGACGTTCTCACTGATGGTGTACGTGTTCGGATGCCTCGCGCTGTTCGGGCTTGCGCGCCGGTGGTACTCGCGAGGTGCAGGTTGGTGGGCTGCGATTGCGTTTGCGGGAATACCGGTCGTTGCTTGGGAGAGCGGCACGGGGTACATCGACGTCGCGCACGGGCTTTATGCAGCGCTCGGCGCGTGCTACGCGGTAGAGGCGTACCGTTTCGGCGGTCGACCGATGTACGTCCTTGCGGGGGTTTGTCTCGGGTTCGCACTAGGGACGAAGTACACGGGTCTCCAAGTGTTGTTCGCCGTTGCTGTCGTCGTCGGTGTTGCGGCGCTTGTTGGACAGACCCCTCACCCCCCAGCCCCCTCTCCCCCAGAGGGGCGAGGGGGAGTATTCGCAAATGCCGTGCGGGCCAGTTTGACAGTCGTTCTGGTTGCGCTAGCCATTGCGGGACCGTGGTACATCAAGACGGCGGTCTACACGGGAAACCCTGTGTACCCGTTCTTTAGCAGCGTGCTTGGCGGCAGGGATTGGGACGCGTGGCGCGCAGAGATCTACAAGGCCGAGCAGAAGTCGTTCGGCGTTGGGTCTTCCATTGGAAACCTTGGCCATGCGGTGCTGGGACTCGGATACCAGCCAGGGCGGTACACCAACCCGAGGCAGGACACAGGCGGCGGCTTTCCGACGGGGGCGATCGGCTTCGCGGCGCTACTTGCCGGAGTGTGCGCGGCGACAAGCGGCCGACTCAGGAGGGAAGAGCGGCTCATCCTTGCGATTGTCGGGCTCGGGTTCTTGATGTGGTTCTTCTTGTCGCAGCAAAGCCGCTATCTGACGATGCTCGCGATCCCGCTTGGCGTGCTCGGCGCCGGCATGGTCTCGCGAGTGCGGTGGGGCCCTGTGCTCGCCGGAGCGCTCGCGTTGCAGGCGGGTGTGACCGTCTACCTGATCAACACGATGCAGACGAAGATGCAACTGCAGGTCGTGACAGGAAAGGTTAGCGAGGATGAGTACCTTTCGGCGACGCTCGCCCCGTTCTATTCTGCGACCAAGACGATGAACGCCCTGCCGGTAGGCAGCAAGGTCGCACTGTACGACGAGGTGTTCGGGTTCTACTTGGACGTGCCGTACTTCTGGGCTAACCCGGGGCATTCGATGTTCATCCCCTACGAGAGCCTGAGTTCTGGCGAGGAGTATGCCGCGAAGATGAAGGAACTCGGGTTCACGCACGCATACGTCAACCTCGTGTTCAGCGACAAGCGTTTTCGCGACGCCTTGAGCAACCAGGAGCCCTACACCGAGCAGGAGTGGGCCGAGATGTCGAAAGACCTCAACCACAAGTGGAAACTGCTCCTCGCCGACGCGGCGAACAAGGGCCTGGTCAAGGACGTCTCCGACTTCGAGCGGGCGGCACTAGGCGAGTTCGTGCGCTAGACTCTGCGCATGAACTACAGGCAGTTGGGCAAGTGGGGTGTGAAGGTCAGCGAGGTCGCCCTTGGCGGCTGGCTGACTCACGGACGCTCGATCGACGACGACACGACCTCAGCGATCGTCCACCGCGCCTTCGAACTGGGCATCAACTTCTTCGACACGGCTGACGTGTACAACCGTGGCGAGGCCGAGAAGGCGCTTGCGCGGGCCACCAAGGGCATGCGCCGTGAAAGCCTGTTCATTGCAACTAAGTGTTACTTCCCGATGTCGGACGAGCCAAACGACCGGGGCCTCAGTCGCAAGCACATCGTCGAAAGCCTGCACGCGTCGCTCAAGCGGCTGGACATGGACTACGTGGACCTGATGCAGTGCCACCGAAACGACCCTAGCGTGCCGATCGAGGAGACTGTCCGCGCGATGGACGATATGATCCGGCAAGGCAAGGCGTTGTATTGGGGAGTGAGTGAATGGCCTGCTTCGCGCATCGCTGAAGCGTGCCATGTCGCCCGGGAACTTGGTTGCAGCCCGCCCGTGAGCAACCAGCCCGTGTACAACATGGTCAACCGTTATATCGAGGCCGAGGTGCTTCCGACCTGCGAGAGGCACGGTCTGGGGCAGGTCGTGTTCTCCCCGCTCGCGCAAGGGGTGCTCACCGGGAAGTACAAGCCCGGTGCACCGCTGCCGACAGGGTCCCGTGGCGCAGACGAGAAGTCGAACATGTTCATGCAGAACCTTCTCACGGACGAGACCCTGGGCAAGGTCCAGCGATTGGAGGCGGTGGCGCAGAAGAACGGATGCACGGTGGGGCAGTTCGCGCTTGCCTGGTGCCTGAGGCAGCCAGGCGTCAGCAGCGTGATCGTCGGGGCCACGAAACTGGCCCAGATCGAGGAGAACGCGGCGGCCAGCGGGCTCGATATCCCTCAGACCGCGTGGGACGAGGCTGACGCCCTCTTTGGCTCATAGCAGGTTCGAACGCGGCGGTATAACACGCCCGAGGTGCGCACCAAGGACGACGAGAGGGAACCGCTCCGCCAGGACGCGAGCGACCGGGTCAAAGACTCCCAGGGGGTCGGCGAGACGGAGTTTGAGAAACGTCGCGGCATCAACGCGGTCGAGGTCCGGGGCGGGCTGACCCGCGCGCACGTTTCCGACCTTCCCGAGCCTGTGTTCGAGTCGCGTCTAGCCGTGCTCAAGGCCGTCCGCGAAGCCGGGGTGAGCATCGACTTCCTCAAGTTTGCCCACGACGCGGTGTCGTTCGTCGCGGAAGAGGCCCAGCACAAGGCGCTGGGAGACGCGCTTTCGAAAGTCAACGGAAAGGCGGAGATCGAAGCGGGCTGCTGCATCGTGAGCGTGCATGCCGTGAACATGCAGGACGAGGAGGGGCTAGTGGCCAGGATCGTGAGCGAAGTCATCGCAAGCGGGGAAGACGTCGACCACGTGGGCGATATGCACGACCGGCTCCTCTTGGTCACGGACGAGGCGACAGGCGCGCGTTTGGCCGAGTCTCTCCGCGCTCGGATTGGGGAGGTCGGCGAGTGAAGATCAAGGTCATGAAGTTCGGCGGCACAAGCGTGCGCACTCCCGAAGCGCGCATGAGGGCCGCGATGCGCGTGATCTCGGCGCGCGAGCAGGGGTTCACCCCGGTCGTGGTCGTCAGTGCAATCGGCCGGCGTGGCGAGCCGTATGCCACGGACACGCTGATCAACATGCTGCGGGACATCGACCGGAGCGTCGAGCCGGACCAGCGCGAGATGGACCTCATGATGGCTTGTGGCGAGATCCTTTCATCGGTCGTTTTCGCGCATACGTTGAAGACCCTGGGCCATAGCGCGATGTCGATGCGCGGCGGGCAGGCCGGAATCCGGACCGACGGGGTCTATGGAAACGCGCGCATCCTTGGGCTCAACCCGCTTGGCTTGTTCGAGGTTTTGAAGCGCGGGCACACCCCGGTCGTGTGCGGGTTCCAGGGCGTCTGGACGCAAGGCGGCCTGCCGGGCGCAGAACTCACGACGCTTGGCCGAGGTGGTTCGGACACTACGGCGAGCGCAGTGGGTGCGGCGGTCCGTGCGGAGGCCGTCGAGATCTTCACGGACGTCGACGGCATCAAGACCGCCGACCCGGATTTTGTGGCCGACGCGCCCACGCTTCCGATGGTGACTTACGACGAGGTCGCAGAGTTGGCGTACCTCGGCGCGAAGGTCGTGCATCCAAGGGCCGCCGAGATCGCCATGCGGTACGACGTACCGCTTTGGGTCAAGAACACGTTCAGCGAGCACCCAGGCACGGAGATTGTGCGCAAGGACAGGTTTCCAGGGCGGCGCATCACCGGCGTCTCGCACACGGGCAAACTTGTCCACGTCCAGTTCGACCTGGAATCGGTCGGCGAGAAGCACCGCAAGGAGTTCCAGGCTCGCGTGTACGAGACGCTGGCGAAGGAGGGCACAAGCCTCCACATGATCGACCTAAGCCCGGAGAGCATCGGGTTCGCGGTTCCGCGCGAGCAGTTCGCAGGAGTCGAGGACCTCTTTGACGGGCTCGTGGTGCCTATCGTGAACGGCGGCAGCGCGATCTACGTCGTACGCCGCCACGACAAGCCGACGCGCGCCTCTGAGACGCAAACGCGCTTGCTTGGGTCGCTGGGAACCCCCGTCGCGGTGCCATACCGCGTGACGGAGGGCGCGACGATGGTCTCACTTGTCGGGCACGAGTACATGCAGCAGCCAGGTGTGTTCGAGAGCGTGCTGACGACCTTGCACGGGAACGGCGTGCCAGTGATGCAGGTCAGTGACAGCGACTACTCGCTCTCGTGCTTGATCCCCGAATCGGAACTACGCAAGGCGGTGGCCGTGCTGCACGAGCGGTTCGTGGTCCAGGGGTCGGCGTAGTGCCCTTCACGTTGCCTCCTGGCCGCACCGTGGTCATGGGGGTGCTGAACGTGACGCCAGACAGTTTCAGCGACGGCGGGATGTTCCTGCGTCCCGACGACGCGCTGCAGAGGGCGCGTCAGATGGTCTCCGAAGGCGCGGACCTGATCGACGTGGGCGGGGAATCGACCCGACCAGGAGCGGAGCCCGTGAGCCTGGACGACGAACTCGCGCGCGTGGCTCCCGTCGTCGAGGCGTTGTGCCGCGACGGGGTCGCGGTCTCGATCGACACATCGAAGCACGAGGTGGCGCTGGAGTGCCTGCGGCTCGGAGCGCTGGTCGTGAACGACGTGACTGCTCTGCGCGACCCTGCCATGCGCGAAGTGTGTGCCGAGGCGGGCTGTACCGTGTGCCTGATGCACATGCAGGGCGAGCCGAGGACGATGCAGAGCAATCCGACATATGGCGACGTCGTGGCCGACGTCACGAGCGAACTCGAGAGACACGCGTCACGCGCTAGGGAGTCTGGCGTGCTGCGCGAGAACATCTGGCTCGATCCTGGGATCGGCTTCGGCAAGACGCTGGAGCATAACTTGCGTCTGCTCGCGCGACTAGAAGGCGTCGCCGCGCTTGGCTATCCCGTGCTCGTCGGCGTTAGCAGGAAGTCGTTCCTTGGACGCGTGTTGGGGACTGAGGACCAGCCAGCCCCGGTTGAGAAGCGGTTGGAGGGTTCGCTGGCGGCGCAGACGCTTGCCCAGGCGAAGGGCGCGCGGGTCATTCGTGTGCACGACGTCGCGCAAGCGAAACGGGCGGCCGTGACGGCGGACGCTATCCTTCGCCAGGGTTGAGGAACTTGGAGACTGCGTCGGACCGCGTCTCGGGGTGCATGAGGTGCCCGCCGAGGTTCGCCGTCTTGGCGATGAAGTAGGACGCGACCAGCAGCGAGAGGAGCGCGCCCAACATGACGGGCGTCGGCACGTCGTTCATCTTCTTGCCCATCAGCAGTCCGGCCAGCCCGACGACGCCGACGACGATTCCGATAATCCACGTGACTTCGGCGGACTCTTCGTGCGCTTCGAGCCGGTCGTGATAGCGGGGATCCTCTTCCAGGATCTCGCCAGCCGCCCCGCCGGAGTAGTAGGAAGCCCCGCTAGCCAGGGCGACGAGCACCATGAGGCCGAGCGAGACTTTCTTGATGCTGGAGTTCTTGCCGATGAACCCTATCAGCATGACGAACAGCGCGGCGATAGTGAACGCCATCGGCATATGGTTGACGACGAGGTGCAGGTGGGAGGCGTTCATTCTGGGCTCCGCTCTTGAATACAGAGTCTAGCACCCGGGCGTTTGCTACACTTCTGTCCGCTTCCAGTCGCCCTTCTTGAACAGCCAGATAGCGAAGACGCCTTGGACCAACTGGGTCAGTGCCATGCTGAGCCAGGCTCCGTCCGAACCCATTCCCAGGCCGTCGACGCTGACGAACCCGAGGAGGACGACCCCTGGCCAGGCGAAGATCGCGGCCAGCGGCACCCTCAGGCCCCAAAGGGAGATGAGGGTGAGCCAGAGCGGCCGCTTGGTGTCTCCGGCGCCCTGCATCGCACCGATGAGCACCATGGCGTACGCAAAGAAGACTTCGGTCGACGCGATGTAGCGGATGAAGTTGGCGGCGAGTCTGGCGGTGGGCAGGTCGCCTGGCAAGACCATGCGCGAGAGAGGGTCGGCGAACACGAACAGGAGGACCGAGACGACAAGGCTGACGATGGCCGCCTGGTGTGCGGCGGTCCAGCCGAGGCGCTCGGCGCGGTCGGGGTCTTTCATGCCAAGGCTTTGGCCGACGAGAGCGGCTGCGGCGATCGAGAGCCCGAACGCAGGCATGAACGCGAACGACTCGATGGAGAATCCTGGCCTAAGGGCACCTTGGGCGTGCATCGAGTCTGCGACGTGCTTGAGCACGACCGTGAACATGGCCAAGGACGTGACGCGGACGATCGACATCATGCTTGCCGGTATGGCGATGCGCAAGATGCGCTTGATCCAGTCCATCTCGGGCAAGCGGAACTCAAGGCGGGTCTCCAAAGAGGTCCTCTTGCTCCACACGAGGTAAGCGATGGCGGACACCCAAGCGCTGACGGTCATGGCGATTCCTGCGCCGGCGAGTCCCCAACCTGCTCCTGGAAAGGTGATTCCTCCGACGTCGCGGGTCGGAAGGACGAGCACGCAGTTGAGCAGAACGTGGATGAGGATCTGGATCCCACTCAGGATCATGGGGCTTCTGGTGTCGCCGATGCCTCGCAGTGCGCCGGCCAGCGACTGGATGACGAAGACTGCCGGGAGGGCAAGCCCGAAGAGGGTCGCGTAGAGGACGAACTGCGACTGGACCTCGGGGTGGTCGGACGACACGAGGAGACGGGACGCTCCGAGGGCCCCTGGATAGGCCAGCACCATCAACGCGAATCCGAACCAGACCGAGAGGCTGAGGCACTTGCCGTTCGCCGTAACGCACTCGTCGTGGGTCCCGGCGCCGAAGGCCCTGCTAACGATCGCCGTCGCCGCGGTACCGAGCGCCATGCTGATGGAGAAGAGCAGGAAGACATAGGACGTCGACGCGCCGACAGCAGTGAGGGCCGCCGCCCCAACATAACTCAAAAAGAAGTTGTCGAGCAGCGAATTGAACGTCTGGAGGGAGTTCAACGCCACTGCGGGCCAGGCGAGGGTCCAGACGGTGCGGAGCGAACTTTCGGGAAGCCGCTCAAGGGCTTGAGGCTCAGCGGACACGACGATTCCGAATCGGAACGTCGGAGTCTAGCCGTTCAGGGGGCGGGCGACAGGGCTAAAAGCCGCCGCGCGCTTCGCTGATCGCGATCGCCCGTGAGCCTTGGGGGGGAACAAACTGGAACGAAGTGCCTTGCGGATACTGGCCGCGCGTGATCGTGAGCGTCCAGGTTGTCGACCGGGTGCGGCCAGAGATCACAGAGGTCTCGACGTATTGAGCACCGTCCAGCACGAACGTACCGCCCGCGTTGCGTGAGAGGATGTAGGTCAGCGTGCTCGGGTTCGGGAGGTTCGAAGTGCACACCACGTTGCCGGCGGCATCGAAGGTCACTGTCGAGTTGGGTCGCCAGGGCGACCAGTTCGCCCTCGTAAGCTCGCCGCCCACATAGGCGTCCTTCATTAGTCGCGCGATGAAGGCTTGCGGACCTTTGGAGCGCAGGACGAGGTTCTGGTAGAGCCTGTCCTTTTCTTTACCGACGAACGGAGCGGTTGCGTAGTCCGCGCTGGTGTAAGTCCGATCTGCGACGGTGTAGTTCCAGAACCTCTGGCCGTCGGCTGCCGATCGGCTGACGATCTGGTTGTTGCGGAAGTCCATGACCTCGAGGAACGGCACGGGCCGATTGTCGACGATAAACGTCTCAAGCCCCAGGCTGACGTAGAGCGGGGTCTTCTTCTGTCCGTCTGCCTCGATCCCGGTCAAGGTCATCGTGAGCCTGCTCTGGGTCGCGAGCTCGGCCAAGGCGCCGTCCATGACGGCCTTGGCGGCCTCGTAGTCCTGCGCCAGGCTCAGGCCAGGCACAAACACGCACAACAGAGCGAGAGTTCGTCTCACGGTTCCTTAGACCCCATTCTGGGCTGGAATGTTTCCAGTCCCACTATAATGGGGTTCCACAATTCGTTCCCATCGTCTGGGAGGGTTCCGAAAATGAGTTCACTTCTACAGGAAAAGCAGGTCTACGAGCAGTCAGACCTCTACCGTCTCCGCCACTCCGCCGCCCACCTCATGGCCCAGGCCGTGACCGAACTGTTCCCAGGCTCGAGACTTTCCATCGGCCCCCCGATCGAGAACGGCTTCTACTACGATATCGACTTCCCGAGCCCCCTCAAAGAGGAGGATCTCGGCAAGATCGAGCAGAAGATGCGCGAACTCGCCAAGTTGGACATGTCCATCGTCAAGCGCGTGGCCAAGGACAGGGCCGACGCCAAGAGGATCATCCTTGAGGAGTGCACGCTGGGCCAGGGCGAGGAGACGGCCCTGTACAAGTTGGAACTCCTCGACGCCATCCCCGAGGGAGACGAGGTCTCGTTCTACGAGCAGCGCGCCACGGACAAGCAAGGCAAAGAGCACGTATTCATCGACTTGTGCCGCGGTCCGCACATCGAATCGACGAAGGGCATCAAAAACTTCAAACTGATGTCGATCGCAGGCGCGTACTGGCGCGGCGACATTAAGAACAAGCAACTCACACGCATCTACGGCACAGCGTTCGAGACCAAGGAGGAACTCGAGCAGTACCTCCACATGCTGGAAGAGGCCAAGAAGCGTGACCACCGAGTCCTCGGGCGCGAACTCGGGCTGTTCATGTTCTCGCACAACGTCGGCCCCGGGCTCGCGCTCTGGCTTCCCAAGGGCGCGGTCTTGCGCGACGTCCTAAGCGACTTCATGAAGGACGAGCAGTTGAAGCGAGGCTATCTGCCGGTCGTCACGCCGCACATCGCTAGCAAGCGCCTGTACGAAAAGTCGGGGCACATCCAGACATACAAGGAGAAGATGTTCCCGTTCATGGAGGACGAGGAGAAGGAGACCTTCATCCTCAAGCCGATGAACTGCCCGTTCCACATCGAGATGTACCAGTCTGCGCTCCGGTCGTACCGCGACCTACCGATCAGGTACGCCGAGTTCGGCACGGTCTATCGCTACGAGCAGAGCGGCGAACTCGCCGGAATGCTCCGAGTGCGCGGGTTCACGCAGGACGACGCCCACCTCTTTGTCCGCGAAGACCAACTCCTCGCGGAGTTCAAGGGCGTGGTGGACATCATCATCACGGTGCTCAAACGGCTCGGGCTCAGCGAGTACCGCGCCCGCGTGGGCACGCGCGACCCGGCCTCGGACAAGTACGTCGGGCATCCGGACAACTGGAAACTTGCCGAAGAGGCGATCACACGCGCCTGCGACGAACTCGGTATGGAGTACGAGGTCTCGCCCGGCGATGCGGCCTTCTACGGCCCCAAACTCGACATGATGGTCAAGGACGCCCTCGGCCGTGAGTGGCAGATGGGCACAAACCAGGTCGACTACAACCTGCCCGAGAGGTTCGAACTGGAGTACATCGGCGAGGACGGCAAGCCGCACCGGCCGATCATGATCCACCGTGCGCCCTTCGGTTCGCTCGAGCGCATGATCGGGCTCCTCACGGAGCAGTACGCCGGCGCGTTCCCGTTTTGGCTTGCGCCCGTCCAAGTCGCGGTGTTGCCCATCGCAGACCGTCACAACGACTACGCCGAGGCGATCGCAACGGCGCTGCGGGGCTTCCCGAACAGGGACGCCAAACTCACAGGCGAACTCACTTCCTTCGCCCCGATCGTGGCAAGGCCGGAGAAGCCGATGCGCGTCCAGGTCGACGACAGGCGCGAGACGCTCGGGAAGAAGATCCGCGAGAACGCCCGCATGAAGATCCCGTACATGCTGATAGTCGGCGACAACGACGTCGAAGCGGGAACTGTCGGTGTGCGCGGGCGGGAAGAGGGCGACCTCGGCGCGATGCCGCTTGCGGCCTTTTTGGAAAAAGTGAAGGAGTGAGATCAGTACAGGCAAGTGAAAGCGGGCCGGAAACCGCATGGGTTCCGGCCCGCTTGTCACGCGGATCGAGAGCCTAACCGCCAGCCGGCTTCTTACCGTACTGTTGACCATCGGGCGAAGACGGGATCGGTGGAGCCTGTTGGACGTCTGGACTCTGCATGGGAGTCGCTGAGGGGTCGGTGGTGATCGCCGCAGCGTCCTTTTCGACCTGGTCTTGCGTAGTCTCCGTCGAGGAGCAGCCGAACATCGCCAGCGCGATGCCCAGCAGGATTAGAGTGAGAATCGATTTCATAGGTCTTCTTGGTTCCGACATGGATGAGGGATCCGACATCGTGTGTCGGATCCCTCGGTCAGGGGAGTCCGACTAGTTGCGGTCCCAGATGTAGATGCTCGGGTCGACGATCTGCCCACCCCAAGCGGGGAGGACATTACAGCCTGCCGAGATCGCTCCAATGTTGAGCGACTTGGCGTGGCTGTCCATGAAGCCGACTGTTGCCCTGTTGGCATAGTACGGCCACACGCCACCGAACACGTTCCAAGCGAGCGGCAGGTCAGGTCGCCAGCCACCATAGTAGTAGCGTCCTGTCGAGCCATAGGGAGACGGAGCCAACGTGTCCGTACCGTCAGTGTAGTAACGGCACGGCGGGTCGATCGGCAACTGGCCTCCATCAAGGACGCCGCCCGCTGAGTCACGGTCGAATACGCCCGTAACGCTCAGGATCGAGTCACCCGGGTTCTGGACAGAAGTGGCCTTTTGAGGGTTCCACATGAATCCGAACGGGGCGTACGGCGGATTTCCAGCAAAGAAGCCCGTCAGCGCCTGGTAGTTGTAGCCGTAGTCGGTCAACCATCCAGCGTTGAAGATCTCTTGGTCGGTCCTCGCCTGTCCGGTAAGCGTTCCGGGGTTAGGGAAGTAGATGCTCGTCAAGCGCGCCCGATAGCTGATCGGGCTGTTCGGCGTGACGGACATTTGCATGTTCTTCACGTACGGATAGAGCAAGTTGCCCAGGTCGCGGTCGTATTGCGGAGCAATAACCGAGAAGTTGTAGTGGTACTGCCACAACGACACCATGTCGTCGAAGTCAGCCCAGTACATTTGGTGCGCAAGGCTCCACTGCTTCATGTTACTGATGCAGGCAGCCTTCTTCGCAGCAACCTTGGCTTGAGCGAACACGGGGAACAGAATCGCTGCCAGGATCGCGATGATCGCGATCACGACGAGCAACTCGATGAGTGTGAATCCACGCTTACGCATGATAATAACCTCCAAACGTCCCAATTGTATCAAAGCCGTTGCGCGCTGTCAATGGTTTTGTGGTATGGCGGGAACTTTCTCGCAAGAGTAGACACATGTCTGCTGAGTTGAGTGACGGCTTTACGTCGCGATTGGGCTGAACGGCAGATCCTGGCCCGTCCTGTGCAGGAGGTTTGACAGGTGTCCCATATGAAGCGCAAGGCCTTCACCCTGATCGAACTCGCGATCGTCGTCGCGATCCTGGGCGTCTTGACCGCGATCGCCGTCCCGGCCTACGCCAACGCCCGGGTCAGGACGACAGAGTCGGCCTGCTCCAAGAACCGCCAGGTCTTCCAGCAGGCCAAGATGCTCTGGATGGTCGACAACGGCAAGGTCTTTGGCGACGAGGTCTACTTCCGAGACCTGCTCCCCGAGTACATCGAGAATCCTCCCCTATGCCCCCTGAAGGGCACCTACAGCCTCAACGGTCTCCAAGGCGAAACGACCTGCAGCGCCCATAACCGGTAGCGAATACCGGTCTCCTTACTAGGGCGCAGAGCCGCGATTGGCAGGCTCCAACGTGGAAAAACCTCGTTGGAGTCCCTCATGCGTAGGAACAAGGCCTTCACGCTGGTCGAGATCATGATCGTAGTCCTGATCATCGGCATCCTCTTGGCCATCGCCGTGCCACAGTTCGTGAGCGCCCGCGAGAACGCCCAAGAGAAGTCATGCTGGTCGAACCAGCAGAAACTAGAGGCGGCAAAGCACATGTGGATCATGGACACGGGCCAGACTTCCTCGTCGACACCTGCGATGAGCGACCTGGTTCCGGCCTACATCAAGGTCGAGCCCGAGTGCCCGACCCATGCGACGTACGCGTTGGGCAACGGAAGCACGTCCGTCGTCTGTCCAGACCACGCGGGGCCGTAGTCGGTTCAGGTTTCCAAAAGCAAGCGGCCCCAGGCTCAAAGCCTGGGGCCGCGTCACGTTGAGTCGGGGGCCTAGCCGCCGCCCTTCTTCGGGCCGGGCATGGGCATCATGCCTTCGGAAGCGGACGTGTCCGGCGTGGCGTTGGGGTCGAGCGTGATCGCCTTGGCGTCCTTTTCGACCTGGTCTTGGGTCGTCTCGGTCTGCGAACAGCCGACGAGGGCGAGCGCGAGGATAGCGAGGAAGATGACGGAAATCGGTTTCATGTTGCTTTGATTGTGTCCGGCAAATTTTTGGGGCCCGACTTGTGATCGGGCCCCAAACGTCGTGGCCGCCTTAGTTGCGGTCCCAGATGTAGATGCTCGGGTCGATGACCTGACCGCCCCAGCCGTTCAGCACGTTACAACCGGCCGAGATCGCACCAATGTTGAGCGACTTGGCGTGGCTGTCCATATAGCCGACCGTAGCCTTGTTGGCGTAGTACGGCCAGACGCCGCCGAACACGTTCCAGGCGAGCGGGGAACCGGGGTTCCAACCGCCGAACCAGTAGGCGCCCGTCGCACCGTAGGGGCGAGGAGCCATGGTGTCGGTACCGTCCGTGTAGTAGCGGCACGGAGGATCGAACGCAATGTTTCCACCGTGGATGACGCCGCCCGAAGCATCGCGGTCCCAAACCGAGGTCGCGAGGAGGATGGTGTCACCGGGGTTGGCGACCGAGGTCGCCTTCTGCGGGTTGAAGCCCACTCCGTACGGATAGGCAACGCCGGAGCCGGCGAACGCGCCCGTCAGCGGCATGTAGTTCAGACCGTAGTCGCTCAACCAACCTGCGTTGTAGAGCTCCTGGTCGGTCCTCTGCTGGCCCGTCATCGAAGCCGGGTTACCAAAACCGAGCGACGGATCGGGGTACATGCGAGGTCGGAACGAGATCGGGCTGTTCGGCGTGACCACCATCTGCATGTTCTTGACATACGGATAGAGGATGTTGCCGGTGTCTCGGTTGTTCTGCGGAGGCAGAACGTTGTACACGAAGTGGTACTCCCAGAGTGCGATCTGGTCGTCGTAGTCCGCCCAGTACATCTGGTTGGCGAGGCCCCACTGCTTCATGTTGCTGATGCAGGCAGCCTTCTTCGCAGCAACCTTGGCTTGTGCGAACACAGGGAAGAGAATCGCTGCCAGGATCGCAATGATAGCGATCACGACGAGCAACTCGATAAGTGTAAATGCACGCTTACGCATGATATATGTCTCCAAACGCTTCCAGTATATCAAACCTTGAACCAGAAGGCAACCTGAATTTGATAATGCAGGGGAAAACTCGGGGAGGTAGACGTAAGTCTACTTTTTAGGTTCAAATCCGAGGGTGGCGCGGCCGGCGGGATTCGAACCCGCGACCTCTTGCTCCGGAGGCAAGCGCTCTATCCACTGAGCTACGGCCGCGAAGCCCGATTATGGCACCCGGATTACCCGTCAAATTGACTGGTCAAGCCTTGGCTTTGGAGGAGCGGGCGATCCAATCGGGGTTGTACTCGTCCATCAGTCGCGAGGCGACCAGACTGTGCCCGTGCTCGATGAAGTGGTCGAACTCCTCGCCGAACACCTTGATCGCTCCGGCCACCGGCCAGGCGGCCGCGTCGCCCAGGCCGCAGAACGAGCGCCCGTCGATCTGTGAGCAGATTTCTAGCAGGAGTTCCTTGTCTCCCGGCTGACCGTTGCCGCGAACGATGCGCTCCAGGATCTGCTCCATCCACCGCGTGCCCTCGCGACACGGAGTGCACTTGCCACAGGACTCCTCGGCGTAGAACTTGGCAGTCCGCCAGATGAACGAGACGATGCAGGTCTCGTCGTTGAGGAACATACAGCCGCCGGACCCCACCATCGAGCCGACCTCGGACATTTCCTCGTACCCGATCACAGCCCGCTCGGTCGATTCTCGGTCGAGGATGGGAACCGACGAACCGCCCGGGACGCACGCTTTGAGACGTCCTTCTTTGATCCCGCCCGCAAGAGCGAGCAGGTCTCGGAGCGGCGTGCCGAACTCGACCTCGTAGTTGCCTGGCCTGTTGACGTGGCCGCTGACGGAGAACACCTTGGTCCCGCGTGAGTTCTTGGTCGAGGCGCCCAGCGTCGCGTACCATTCGCCGCCCTTGTCGACGATGAACGGCACGCACGTGAAAGTCTCGACGTTGTTGATCAGCGTCGGCCTGTCCCACAGGCCGGCGATTGTGGGGAGAGGAGCGTGCGGGAACTTGAGCCTGGGCATGCCGCGCTCGCCCATGAGGCTACTCATCAGCGCGGACTCTTCGCCGCACTCGTACGAGCCGGCTCCCAGGTGGATGTAAAGGTCGAAGTCGAATCCTTTGCCCAGGATGTTTTTGCCGAGCAGTCCGTTCGCATAGGCCTCGTCGATGGCGCTTCGCAGCGCTCGGGCAGCGTCCACGAACTCTCCGCGGATGTAGATGTAGCCGACGTTGGACTGCGTCGCATGCCCTGCGATCGTCATGCCCTCGACAAGCAGGAACGGAGTCTCCTCCATGAGTTGCTTGTCCTTGAACGTGCCGGGCTCTCCTTCGTCGGCGTTGCACAGGACGTAGTGGGGCTTGGTCTTTTCCTTGGGAAGACCGTTCCACTTGATCCACGTCGGGAATCCTGCGCCGCCGCGACCGCGAAGTCCGCTAGCTTTGACCTGGTCGATGACCGCCTGTCGATCCATGTCCAGAGCCTTGGCGAGCGCCTTGTAGCCCCCCTTGGACCGATAGCCCGCGAGGGTGCGATAGGCGGGGTCGTGAGCGTGCTCGAGCAGGAGTTTGAGTTCGGCCATTTCAGTTACGCTCCTTGGCCGGGATCTGCGCCTTGACGATCTCGTCCGCGAGTTTCACGACACTCGACTCCGAACGGCTCCGCAGGTCGTCGATCAGAGCATCGATCTTCGCCTCGTCGACGGGGCCGATGTACTGGTCGCCGACCTGCAGCACCGGAGCGCGGTCGCACGCGTCGAGGCACTCCACTTCGTGCAATGTGATCGCGCCGTCAGGAGTGGTCTCTCCGAAGCCGATCCCGAGTCTTTCCTTCAGGTAACCGGCGATTTTGTACGCCCCGCACATGTGGCAACTCAGGCACGTGCAGACCTCGATCATGTGCCGCCCGACCGCGTGGTCGGTGTTGTACATGGAGTAGAACGTCGCGACGCCTTCGACTTCGGCGTACGAGCGTTGGAGCCTGTGCGCGACCTCGGCGATGGCCTCGGGCGGAAGCCAGCCGCCGTACTCGCGCTGCGCGATCCAGAGGCCCGGGAGGATGCAAGACTTGAGGTCGGGATAGTGCCCCTTGAGCGCCTCGAGTTCGCGTACTGCCTCTTGGCCGAACTTTAGTGCGAGTTCGTCGGCTCTTGGAGCACGCGGCCGGGACTTGCCGTCGGTGAGTTTGAGGAGGCTGCTCACCGGTCGATCTCCCCGAGCACGATGTCGATCGAGCCGATGATCGCGATGAGGTCGGCGATCAACCGGCCCTCCGCGAGGACTTCTAGAGACTTGAGGTTCATAAACGAGGACGGCCTTTCGTGCCAGCGGTACGGCGTCGCGGTGCCGTCGCTGACGATGTAGAACCCGAGTTCGCCCTTCGAACCCTCGATGCCCGCGTAGGCCTCTCCGGCGGGCACTCGGTAGCCCTCTGTATAGAGTTTGAAGTGGTGGATGAGCGACTCCATCGACGTGTCGAGTTCCTTTCGCGGGGGCGGGGCGACTTTACGGTCGCTGGTCCAATGCCCGCCCTCCGGCATGCCGTCGAGCGCCTGGGTGATGATCTTGTGCGACTCCTTCATCTCGGCGATGCGCACGAGGAAGCGGTCGTAGACGTCGCCCTTGGTGCCGATCGGGATTTGGAAGTCGAAGTCTTCGTACGAGCAGTACGGTTGCGCTTTCCGGAGGTCGAAGGGGACCCCGCTTCCCCTGGCGATGGGGCCGCTGCAGCCGAGGGCGAGGGCTTCTGTGCCAGTAAGGGCGCCGACACCCTGAGTGCGCTCCTTCCAGATCGGGTTCTCGACGAGCAGGTCTTCAACGACGGTGAGTTCGGCGAGGAACTGGTCGAGGAACTCGCGTAGGCGCGTCTCAAAGCCCTCGGGCATGTCGCCGCGCAGGCCACCGGGAACGATCCATGACGGCATCATGCGAACGCCCGACATCATTTCAAAGAGGTCGAGCACCAACTCGCGCTGCTGCATGATGTAGAAGAAGGGCGTCATCGCCCCGAGATCGAGGCCGTGGGTTCCGAGCCAGACGCAGTGGCTGGCGATCCTGCTGAGTTCTGCGAGGACGACGCGGATGTATTGGGCGCGCTTAGGGATCTCACAACCGAGGAGTTTCTCGACCGCGAGCGCGTGGGCAAGGTTGTTGCCGTTCGCATTGAGGTAGTCCATGCGGTCGGTCATCACCACGCACTTGTGGTACTGCTGGAACTCGGCCTCCTTCTCCATTCCCGTATGGAGGTAGCCGATGACGCACTTGGCCTGCACGATGGTTTCGCCTTCGAGTTCGCAGATGATCCGCAGGACACCGTGGGTGCTGGGGTGCTGCGGCCCCATATTCACGATCATGGTGTTCTGGTCGGTCTTCTGGAACACCGTCTCGGTGCTGGGGATGAACGTCTTGGTGCTCATGCTGAGACGCTGGAATCGTACCAGACGCAGGTTCGATGGAACGGGTGAAACCGGACCGAGTTAAAGCGGAAGCGGACGGATTTCTCCGTCCGCTTCCATCGTCATTGGGAAGACCCCGACTACATGCCTTCAGGCTTCATCGCAGGGCCTTCCGGCCCGTCAGAGCCTTCGGGACCGCGATCTCCGACTGACTTCGGCTGTCCACCGCCGGCGGGCGCTTGCGCGCCTTCCGAGGTCTTCGGTGCCGCCGTCTCTAGAGCCGCGTCCTCGCTGCCGCATCCGTAGAAGCAGGCGATGAGGGCGATACCGACGAGCAGTAGTAAGGTCTTCTTCATGTTAGTTGAGGTCCCAAGCGTAGATGCTGAGGTCTGTGGTCTGGATCGCGGTGTTCGCGATGGGGACCAGCCAGTTGGTGCCAGCAGCCATGCCGCCCGGCTTGAGGTGCTTGACGTGGGTGTCCGTGAAGGCCACGTTGCCGCCGTTGCCGTAGTTGATGGCGTTGGGTCCGGTGTAGGTCGGGTTGCCGGGATAGGTCCAGGTTCCGACCGAGTCGCCCCAAGAGCCGGTTCCCCAGCCGCCGTTGGACCATGTGCACGCGTCAGGCGTCCAGACGGCGCTCGGCGCGTCGGTGGCCTGCGAGGTGTACGCGGAACCAGCGGAGTTGCTGTGGACGATCTTGGCTGTGGTCAGCATGACCGTGTCGGCGGGGTTGGACGGGGCGGTCGTGGAGACCGGCGGTCCATAGCCACCGTGGGTACCCCACCAACCGGCGCAGGTCGCTGCGCGGTTGAGGTAGGTCGCGTTGAACCCGTAGTCGGGCCATCGCATCCAGTTGTAGTACCACTTGAGGCCAGGGTTGCCGCCCGCCCAGATGCCGGCGAAGTCCACGTTCTGGTTAGGATCGCGGAACAACGGCCAGTTCTTGGTGTAGGGCTGGACCGCGAGCGGCCAGAACACGCGATCGTTCGGGAACGCCGAGCCGATGTTGCGATACTGGTGTCGCGGGAAGTAGTCGTCGAAGTCGCCGGCGTACATGACGATGCCGAGCGAGTGCTGCTTCAAGTTCGAGATCGAAGCAGCGCGCTTCGCCGCGACCTTGGCCTGGGCGAAGACTGGGAACAGGATCGCCGCCAGGATCGCGATGATCGCGATGACGACGAGCAGTTCGATGAGTGTGAACGCTTTACGCATTGCTTGTTTTTTCTCCGTAGAGCGGATTGACCGGTTCTCGGTACCCCTACGCTTGCAACAAGAGTGCCACAAGCCTCAAGGCACGAATAACCGCCCAACCTCAAGCCACATGATACTGTGCCTAGGGGAGAAATGGGGTTTTTTTCGAGATTTAATGTGGAAAACGCGGGGGAGGGCGCCCCGGGTGGTTTACGGGGTGGAAGGGTCTGGGAGGGCCGCGCCGGAGCGCGGCCCTCGGTCGATCCTAGTTGAGATCCCAGGCGTAGATGCTGAGGTCTGTGGTCTGGATCGCGGTGTTCGCGATGGGGACCAGCCAGTTGGTGCCAGCAGCCATGCCGCCCGGCTTGAGGTGCTTGACGTGGGTGTCCGTGAAGGCCACGTTGCCGCCGTTGCCGTAGTTGATGGCGTTGGGTCCGGTGTAGGTCGGGTTGCCGGGATAGGTCCAGGTTCCGACCGAGTCGCCCCAAGAGCCGGTTCCCCAGCCGCCGTTGGACCATGTGCACGCGTCAGGCGTCCAGACGGCGCTCGGCGCGTCGGTGGCCTGCGAGGTGTACGCGGAACCAGCGGAGTTGCTGTGGACGATCTTGGCTGTGGTCAGCATGACCGTGTCGGCGGGGTTGGACGGGGCGGTCGTGGAGACCGGCGGTCCATAGCCACCGTGGGTACCCCACCAACCGGCGCAGGTCGCTGCGCGGTTGAGGTAGGTCGCGTTGAACCCGTAGTCGGGCCATCGCATCCAGTTGTAGTACCACTTGAGGCCAGGGTTGCCGCCCGCCCAGATGCCGGCGAAGTCCACGTTCTGGTTAGGATCGCGGAACAACGGCCAGTTCTTGGTGTAGGGCTGGACCGCGAGCGGCCAGAACACGCGATCGTTCGGGAACGCCGAGCCGATGTTGCGATACTGGTGTCGCGGGAAGTAGTCGTCGAAGTCGCCGGCGTACATGACGATGCCGAGCGAGTGCTGCTTCAAGTTCGAGATCGAAGCAGCGCGCTTCGCCGCGACCTTGGCCTGGGCGAAGACTGGGAACAGGATCGCCGCCAGGATCGCGATGATCGCGATGACGACGAGCAGTTCGATAAGTGTGAACGCTTTACGCATTGCTTTCTCCATAGAGGAGGCGCATGATGCTAGAGCCCAAAGGCCCGCCACGAGCCCGCAACGGGCCACATGGGTACGAGCATCCGAACAACCTCAAGGTCATATTAGCCCTATTTTTTGAGAATGGGACAAAAAAAATGAACTTTTTGCTGGAGTGAGCGTTTGAAGGGGCCGCGCAGGTTCAGCCGAACCTAATTGGGGGTCAAGAACAGGCAGAAGTCCGGACTTCTCAGCGGCCAGAGACGTCTTCGCTGCCGGTCTTTCCTTCGAAACTCTCGCCCGCATGGGGAGTTTGTACATCCTCTACGGCCGGGCCGCGGGTGCCTTGGTCGAAGACGACGTCTTCTCCTCCCAGGCCCACGTCCTTGCGTAGGGGGTGGCCGATCCAATCGTCGGGGAGAAGAAAGCGCTCGGACTGCTCGTTTCCAGCGAACACGACGCCGAACAGATCCCAGACCTCGCGCTCGGGGTATTCGGCCCCAAGCCAGACGTGCTTGAGGGTTGGAACGGTATGGCCGTCATCGACGCCGACCTTGAGGAAGAGCCGCTTGTCAGTTCTTGTCGAGTACAGGTTGTGGACGACCTCGAACCGCTCCGTAAAGTCCCGTTCGTGCGTCCAGGTCAGATAGTCGATCCCGACACACTCGACATAGTAGTCGTAGGCTTGTTCGTCCCGCAGATAGGTGGCAAGGTCAGCAAGCCGGTCACGCTGGGCCAGGACGTACACGTCTCCGCGCTTGTCCAAGACTCCGAGTATCGAGTCCCCGAACCTTGCCTTGAGCGCCGCGACGTCGGCGCGCTCGGTCGCCACGCTCACTGGGCGGCACCTGCCTCTGTGATCGATGGAACCGACTTCGCGGCCAAGGGCGTGTCCTGCATCTTTTCAGGGGCAATCGCCGTGGACTCGTCCCAGTCAATGGCACCAACGCGAAGCACATAGGCGTCCCCAATGATCCAAAGGAGCATATAGACACCGAGCGCGATGCCACTGAAGACCTTGAAGTCGAGAGGGGCATCTCGAAAGACCGACATGAGGCTCCACAGGAAGATCACCTCGATGTCGAAGAGGACGAAGATGATCGCGACAAGATAGAACTTGACCGGGAATCTCTCCTGAGCAGAGCCCATCGGCTCGACTCCGCACTCGTAAGGTGAGGCTTTGTACGGCGTCACCTTTTTTGGCCCCAGCACCCAAGAGAGGGTCACCATTGCGGCGCAGAGAAGTGCGGCGATCGCGAGCAAGATCAGGATCGGCAGGAACTCGCCGGACATAGGCTCATCTTACCCCTGGGTTTGAGCCCGGTGTAGACTCGCGCCATGACCTTCCCTGCGCTGCTCGAGCTACTGCTCGATAGGGAAGACCTCACGTTCGAACAGGCCAAGGAAACGATGGACCTCCTGATGGCAGGCGGGCTTGAGGAGTCGCAGATCGGCGGGTTGCTGATCGCACTTCGCGCGAAGGGGGCCTCTGCTCACGAACTTGCGGGTTTCGCCTCTGCGATGCGAGAGCATTCTGTTGGTCTCGGAGTTGCGTTCCCGAACCTCGTCGACACGTGCGGTACGGGCGGCGGACCCACGACGTTCAACCTTTCCACAGGCGCGGCAATCTTGGCCGCGGCCGCGGGCGCGAAGGTCGCTAAGCACGGTAACCGGGCGGTGACGAGCCGGTGTGGCAGCGCCGACGTGCTCGAGGCGCTTGGTGTCGGCCTGCGCTCTGAGCCGGAGTTGCTCGCGAAGACCCTTGAAAGCGTAGGCATCGTGTTCTTGTTCGCCCCGAACCACCACCCCGCAATGAAGGCGGTTGGTCCAGCCCGCAAGGCGCTCGGCATTCGCACCGTGTTCAACCAACTCGGCCCCTTGTCCAACCCGGCCGGTGCTTCGCGCCAATTGGTCGGCGTCTACGACCTTTCTATGCTTCAACCCATGGCCGACGCTTTGAACCTTCTTGGTGCGGAAAGAGCCTTGGTTGTCCATAGCGAGGAAGGCATGGATGAGATCTCTCCCAGCGGTCGGACGTTTGCTCGAGAACTCGTCGATGGGCGGGTCGTAAAGCGGGAGTTCACGCCGGGGGACTTTGGCATCGATTCGGTGCCCTTTGAGTCATTGACGGCTGGCCGCGACATCGAATCTAGTTCGGCGCAATTGTTGGAGGCGCTCAGCAACCCGCGTTCGCCACGCTCCATGGCAATCGTGCCTAACGCGGCTGCAGCCCTGTACTTGGCCGGCGTGGCCGAATCGATGGATGAGGGCGGAATGCTGGCCCGACACGCCGTCGAGAGCGGAAAGGCCCTTCAGACGCTCCAGGAACTGGTCACATGGACGTCCTGAAGCGGATCTTCGATCAAAAGCGGTCTGACCTGGAGGCTAACAAGGCGCGCTTGCCGCTAGGCGAACTCAAGAAGATGGCGTCGGACGCGCCAGCGACGCGCGGATTTCACCGCGCGTTGACGACGTCTTCCCACCCAGTCGCCCTGATCGCTGAGGTCAAGAAGGCCAGCCCGGTCAAAGGCGTGATCCGAGAGGACTTCGACCCGGAGGCGTTCGCAAGAGACTACAAGAGTGCTGGAGCAGACTGCCTGAGCGTCTTGACGGACGTACATTTCTTCCAGGGATCGCCCCTCTATCTGCCGCTCTGTCGCGAAGTCTCGGGGCTTCCAGTCCTTCGAAAGGACTTCACGATCGACGAGTACGACGTGTGGCAAGCCAGGGCGTTGAGCGCCGATGCTGTGCTGCTTATCGTCTCCGGACTTTCCAAGTCCCAATTGAAGGAGTATCGCGAACTCGCGCAATCGCTTGGGATGGACACGCTTGTCGAGGCGCATTCAGAACATGAGGCAGAGGTCGCCGTCGAGTCTGGCGCGAGTCTCATCGGCATCAACAACCGAGACTTGGCGACGTTTGAGACCAACCTCGATGTGACGGAGCAGTTGATCCCGAAGATCGCTGCCCATGCAACGGTGGTGAGCGAGAGCGCGATCCGGTCGCGCGAAGACGTCGAGCGCGTCCGTTCGGCCGGCGCACGGGCCGTACTGATCGGGACGACGTTCTGTGCTGCTCGCGACGTGCAAGGAAAGGTTCGAGAGGTGATGGGCTGGTGACACGGGTCAAAGTGTGTGGACTGACGCGCGTCGAGGACGTAGAACTTGCGGTCTCGTTGGGAGCGGTCGCCGTAGGGTTCGTGCTCGAGCCTTCGAGCCCACGGTGCGTCGGGCTGGCAGAGGTTGGAACGCTGCTTGAGTCCGTTCCGCCCTATGTTTCTCGCGTAGCAGTAATGGGCCCGTTCCAGTCTGGAGGACACCTAGCATCGTTCGATGCGGTCCAGGCCATAGGCGTGCGGTCTTCGATGTTGGATCCGAGCCAACGCGCGATCGCCGTCCACCGCATTGGATCGGACGACGACGTGCCTGACCAGGGGGACTGCGACGCGATCCTGCTCGATGCCCATGCCGCCGGCCAATACGGGGGTACTGGAGTCCCCATAGATCTTCTTGCCGCACGACGGGCTATGGCTGAGTCGGTTCGCCCTGTGATCGTGGCTGGAGGGTTGAGGGCGGAGAACGTGGGAAAGGTGATCGCGGAACTTCGTCCGTTCGCGGTCGATGTGAGCAGTGGGCTCGAGTCAGAGCCCGGGGTCAAGGACCCCGATAAGGTGCGTGCATTCTTCGAGGCCGTCCGCGAGGCGGACGGAACGCTCGACCCATAACCTGCGTTTATCGGATTCGCGGCACGAATTTTGCGCTCGCGCGGTTGAAACCACGGGGCGGGTACCTCAGCCTGGGTTGAACCAGGCCGATAGGTACAATCGGCCCGCAATATTGCCGGAGACAAGACCCTTGAGCCTTGCCATAGAAACGAAGCAACTGACCAAGACCTACAAGTCGCGCGGAGGCCGTGCGGTGAACGTGGTCGACAAACTGGACCTCGCCGTAGAGAAGGGCGAGATCTTCGGGTTCCTCGGACCAAACGGTGCGGGGAAGACGACGACCATCAAGATCCTTCTTGGGATCATCGCCGGAACTTCTGGTGAGGCGAAGGTGCTCGACAAGGAGGCGGGCGACATGGAGGCGCACAGGAAGTTGGCGTACCTGCCGGAGCGGCCCTACTACTACGAGCACATGACGGGCCTCGAGATCATGCACTTCTACGCATCGCTCTTCGGCATCAACGACGACGCACTTTGCCGAAGGCTGCTGGAGCGGGTGAACTTGCACAACGATATGAACCGCCCGATCTCCGAGTACTCGAAGGGCATGCAGCAGCGCGTCGGGCTTGCACAAAGCCTGCTCAACGACCCTGAACTGTTGTTCCTGGACGAGCCGACCGGCGGTCTAGACCCGCTGGCGCACAAGGAGGTCCGTGACCTGATCTTGCAGTTCCGCGACGAGGGACGGACAGTCTTCATCTCTAGCCACGAGTTGAGCGAGGTCGAACTGATCTGTAGCCGCGTGGCGATCATCAATAAGGGCCTCGTTATCAAGCAAGGCCATTTGAACGAACTCTTGACCGGAGCCCGCGTCGAAATGACGTTCAAGGGGATCACGGTCGAAAAGGCGAAGGAACTCGCTGGAAAGGACGCGGTCGTCTCGGCGAGCGGGAGCAACGTGACGATGGACATGGCCGCCGGCGGCGACACAGACAAGATCATTGATGGCGCGCGGAGCGTTGGCGGAAGCGTCGTAAGCGTCATTCCACGCAGGATGCGCTTGGAAGACCTCTTTGTGGAGAGCGTGCGCGAGCACTCGAAGCCTGCGGGGGTGTCGGCGTGAACATCATACTTTCGATCGCGAAGACGACGATCGGCGAGGCTGTCCGTCGCCGCATCCTGTTGATCATTCTTCTGATCGGCATCCTCTTCTTGGTTATTGCCCCGAGCCTCAACATGCTCACGGCGCGCCAGGAGACGACGATCCTTCGCAGCCTCACGCTCGGTGTCATCCAGATCACGAGCGCTGTCATCGCCCTCGTCCTGACGGTCTACATGCTTCCGAACGAGGTCGAGCGAAGGACGATCTACACGATCCTTTCAAAGCCTGTCCAACGGTGGCAGTTCTTGCTCGGCAAGTACTTCGGGGCGATCGGCGCCCTCGGGTTGATGATCGGCCTGATGACGCTGACCCTGCTGTTCGTTTACGCGGTCATGCAGACGCAGGACAAACCGACCCTGCAAATCGCGCTGTTCATCGTGAACTTGATCGCCTTGCTGGCGCTGACGAACAGGTTGAAGGAGAAGGCCGGAGGTCAAGTCGTGATCGGTCTTCTTGCAGCATCTCTCATGGGAATCCTGTACTGGATCGGGATGCTGACGAACCAGTTGGAGACGTACAGCGACTTTGCCAAGACGGCTGCAATGTTCTACGTGCAGATGTGCCTGTTGGCGGCAGTCGGCGTGTTCTTCTCGACTTTCACGTCTCCTATCGTGAACTTCTTCCTTTCGGGCGGCGTGTACATGATCGGTTCGATGTTCAACACGCTGTTCGACGCCGTGGCCGAGAACAGTCAGATGCCTGTCTTCGCCAAGGTGGCGGTGCAGATCATCCAATCGATCGTGCCCAACTTCCAGAACTTCAGCGTCCAGAACTCGGTGGTCAACCCTGGCACGGTGATCCGAGGTGAGATGTTCCACTATCTCAACTTGGCGGGCTACGGGCTGCTGTACATCTCAATCCTGCTGATTCTTGGGATCCTGATCTTCGATAGGAAGGAGGTTTGACGCTTGAGGGCAAAGGCTGCGTTCATCGTTCCCCTCTTGGTCGGCGCCTTCATTGGTCAGGCGCTGATGCAGCAGAAGGTGGTTTATCCCTTCTGGAAGAAGTACTACGCGCCGCGCAAGGACAGCGACCTGTCTTCGCTCGATCCCGACCAGATGCTGTTTGCCCTGGCCGGGTTCCGGGAGATGATCGCGGGCCTGCTGTGGGTGAGGGCCGACGCCTACTTTGACGAAGGGAACTACGACGCGATCCTGCCGATGGTGCGCATCGTGACGATGCTTGATCCCAAGCAGATCGACGTCTATGCGACCGGAATGTGGCACATTGCCTACAACTTCACGGACGAGGCGCACAGATCTGACCGTCGGTACATCGCACCCGCCATCGCGCTCGGCAAAGAAGGTTCACGGCTCAACGACTACACGTATGAACTTTGGTTCGAGACGGGTTGGATCTGGTACCACAAGGTCGACGACGATTACGCACAAGCGGTCAAGTACTTTGAGAGGGCGAACGAGTACCGGTACGAAGAACTTTTGGCGGAATATCGGGATGCGGGTATTGGCGAGCTCGAAGCGAACTGGCGCGCTGAACTGAACGCGATCCCCATTGCTCGGCGCAACCTCTTGGCGCAAGCCTATCTCCGCAACGGTCAGGTCCACTCTGCGGTCGATCTCTTGTACGCGTTCCTCAAGGAGGCCGAGTCGAAGATGGGTGACGAGCCGATGAGCCCACAGCGCATCAACCGAGACACGGTCGAAGGCAACCTGGACAACCTTCTTGTCCGCATGGCGCAGCGCGGCTCGTTTGCGCGTGAGCGTGGAGACGCTTTGACGGGCTACGACGTCGAGCCGCCGTTCGACATCGGTTTCAGCGCGAGCGTGACCGTTTTGGAGCCGAAGATCTTGTTGGTCGAAGGGACTTGGGGAGTCATTCCCCTGGGCACTCGCATCCGCTTCATATTCCGGGACGCGGACTACAAGGATGCAGTTCCGGGCGGGATGGTCTGGGACAAGGGGGACGACGTGACGTTCGAGGTCGACCCGAACGAGACGTTCTTGCAGGACCAGTTGTTCGTGCGCAGCCAACGCTTCTCGCGCAAGGTGGACATGAGCCGGGACGTGACCATGTATCCTCTGCGGAAAGACAAGTACGTCATCGAGTTCTACTACAACCCCCGCAGCGCCCCGCCGCACATCCAGGACAAGTTTGGATTCAACGGTGAAGGCATGACGGACAAGAACTATTTGAGCACGGACGCGCGCGAAGGACAGCGTGTCATCTTTTGCAGACTGGAGATTCCAAAGGAGATGGTTTTGATGACGGGCGAGTATCGCCGTGGTCGGAGCCCGGCCATCGTGAAGACTCCCAACTACGATCCGCGCAGCGCGCTCGGCGTTGGCGGCGAGGCGATCCAGGTCCCTGGCCTCAGGACCGAGACTCAGCCACAACAATAGGGCAAGCGCCGGTCCGGCGGGATGCTAAGATAAGGCGTCCCGCCGGGAACTGCGCGGCAGATGTGCGGCGAACCCCGCCAGGACCGGAAGGTAGCAACGGTAAGTCGCGTCACTGTGCGACGCACCATTCCCGGCGCTTGCTTCTTTTGTTGACCGAAGGCGAAAAGACGTGTCCCAACTTGCTCTCTATCGAAAGTACCGAAGCCAGACGTTTGGCGACCTGGTCGGTCAGGGCCACATCGTGCGGACCTTGCAGAACGCGATCGAGCAGAACAAGTTTTCGCACGCGTATCTCTTCACCGGCCCGAGGGGCACGGGAAAGACCTCTACGGCGCGGCTGCTCGCCAAGGCGTTGAACTGCGAGCACGGACCTGCTGTGGAACCGTGCAACGAGTGCGAGGCCTGCGTCTCGATCACGAACGGTAGCTCGATGGACGTCCTGGAGATGGACGCTGCGAGCGAGTCTGGGGTCGAGGATGTGCGCGAGGCGATCGTGCAGGCCAGTGAGTACAAGCCTGCGTTCTGCCGATTCCGCGTGTTTATCATTGACGAAGTCCACGACCTCAGCGGCAAGGCGTTCGACGCGCTGCTGAAGACTGTCGAGGAACCGCCCGAGCACGTGGTGTTCATTCTGGCGACGACGGAGTTCAACAAGGTCCCTCCGACGATCCGCTCGCGCTGCCAACGGTTCGAGTTCCACAGGGGCACCGTCCAGCAGATTGCAGAGAGGCTGGCTTTTGTTGCGAAGCAGGAAGGGATCGACTGCGAGCCGAGCGCCCTGATGGCGATCGCCAAGATGGCCGATGGCGGGTTTCGGGATGCTCTGACGTTGCTTGATCAGGCCATGTTGACGAGCGATCGGAAGGTGACGCTCGACCATGTGTACGGCCAGTTGGGACTGATCGCCGACGAGACGACGGACGCCTTGCTCAAGTCAATGAGCGAACGGGACGTTGGCGGAATTGTGAACGGTCTCGAAGAGGTCTATCGAGCTGGGCGAGACCCGAGGAGCATCATCGAATCCATGCTCCTGCGGTTGACCGACTTGACTCGTGCTGCGTATGGGGTCGAGGTTGGCTCGCAGTCGGACTCGTCGTTGGAGGCGAGCCTGACGTCTACGGCTGGATTGATCGGAAAGGAGAGGCTGCTCTTGTTCCGATCGGAACTTGCAGTGGCACACCGCGCAGTTCGAGACGTCAGCCTTCCGCGAGTGTGGGTCGAAGCCGAACTGGTGCGAATTGCTTTCTTTGATCAGGCACCGGCAGCATCGACGCCTTCGCGGCCCACCACGGCGGCGGCCGTACATCAGCCCGCGAAGAAAGAGGCTCCCAAGGCGAAGGTTGTCGAGCCGAGCGGGGACCCCGAGCGAGACCGGTTGGCGAACGCGTGGCAACAGGTCGTTGCCGAACTCTCAGCGATGTCCAAGGTCGCTGCTGCTCGCCTGGTCAAGAGCGCACTCTCTGACTTGGCCGGAAAGACGGCCAGGATCGCCTTTGAGCGGCAATCGGACGCGGAATGGGTCACCGAGAGCACCAAGGTGCAGAAAGCGCTCTACGAGGCCTGGAACAAGGCCGGTGGGGAAGGGTTTGAGTTAAAGTTTGAGACCACAAGAACCAACGGCGCGCGTCCCCGGCCTGTCGAACCCACGACGGTAGAATTGCCCGCAGAGGGCGAAATGCTCGAGAAGTTAGGCCGGGAAGTCTTCGGACAACCCGCCGGCGAATAGAGGCCACGAGAATCCATGAAGCTTCCTAAGCAGTTTGGCGGCGGCATGCAGGGCATGCTGGCAAAGGCGCAAGACGCGATGGCCCGGGCGAAAAGCCTCGAGAGCGAACTCGCCGAAGAGCGTTTGGAGATCGACAAGGGGCCAGTCAAGGCCGTTTTCGACGGGACCGGGATGATCCAGAGCATCAAGATTGACAAGGAGGCCGTTGATCCTGAGGACGTCGAGATGCTCGAAGACCTGGTCCTTGGGGCAGTCCGGGACGGGTTTACACAAGCGACGGAGATGCGCGAGAAGAAACTCGCCGAGATCATGCCAGACATTCCGCCAGGGCTTGGGATCTGACTCGAGGATGCTGTTCGCGCGCCCCCTCGCCGAACTCATTGCCCAGTTCGAAAAACTGCCTGGCGTCGGCCCGAAGTCAGCCCAGCGGCTTGCGTACCACATGCTTCGACAGCCTGCGGACGACGTCCGGCGGTTCGCCGACGCACTTCGCAACGCCAAGGACAGTCTGCGGTTCTGCGAGACGTGCCAGAACGTGAGCGAGAGCGAAGTCTGCGAGATCTGCGCGGACCATCGTCGGGACAGGGCCGTGATTTGTGCGGTGGCAGAACCTCGAGACATCGTTGCCGTAGAAAGGATCAATGAGTACCACGGCCTCTACCACGTCCTCCACGGGCTGCTCAATCCTATGGACGACGTCGGGCCGGAGGATATCAAGGTCAAGGAGTTGTTGGCGAGGATCGATGGAGAGGTCAAGGAGGTCATCGTCGCCACGAATCCGACGGTCGAAGGCGACGCGACCGCGCTGTACTTGGCGAAACTCATCAAGCCTCTCGGGGTCCGAGTCACACGGCTGGCGCACGGCATGCCGGTCGGTGGAGAACTCGACTATGCGGACAGCGCGACACTGCACTCCGCGCTCGAATACAGGAGGGAGATCTGAGTGAAGGTCCTCGTTGTCGGATCAGGGGGCAGAGAGCACGCGCTCGTGTGGAAGATCGCGCAGGAAGCCGAGGTCTTCTGCACTCCGGGCAATGCAGGCATTGAGCGACTGTGCCACTGTTTCGAGGTCCAGGCTAACGAGACAGAGCGGATCGTCGCGCTAGCCAGACAGTTGGGCGTCGATTTCGTGCTCGTTGGGCCAGAGGAGCCGTTGATCAACGGTCTCGGTGACGCGCTCCGAGAAGCCGGCATCGCCGTGTTTGGCCCGACCCGCGAAGCAGCCCAACTCGAGGGTTCAAAGGCGTTCAGCAAGCGGATGATGGTGGAGGCGCGGGTGCCGACTGCCGACTATGGGGAGTTCAACGATCCCGAATCCGCGCGCGAGTTCGTTGGAGAGATGTTCGCGCGAGGTCGCAACGTGGCGGTAAAGGCCAGCGGAGCGGCGTTTGGCAAGGGTGTCTCGGTCTGCTTGACGCAGGAAGAGGCTGAGAACGCGATCGCCCAGGCGATGATCGAGAAAGTGTTCGGACCAGCCGGAGAGACGCTGGTGATTGAGGACTGTCTCGTTGGGCGCGAGTTCAGCCTTCTGACGCTCGTTTCTGGCAGTCATTTCCGATCGCTGCCTGTCGCTCAAGACTACAAGCGTGCGTACGACGGCGACCGGGGGCCAAACACGGGGGGAATGGGGTCTTACTCGCCCGTTGGGTGGCTCGATAACGGCCTCATTGAACGGACGGAACAGCGTGTCGTCAAGCCTCTAATAGAACTCATGGCTGCAAAGGGCGTCGAGTTTCGAGGCGTCCTGTTTAGTGGGCTTATGGTCGTCGGGGGAGAACCGTTTTGCCTCGAGTACAACGTGCGCTTCGGCGATCCTGAGACGCAGACGATCGTCCGAAGGTTGGGAAAGGGGTTTGTCGGTGCTCTTTCCGCCGTGGCGAAAGGCGAAGAGATCCCGGAGTTCGAGGTGTTGGACAACGCTGCGCTGACCGTTGTCCTAGCGAGCGAGGGATATCCTGGCAAGTACAAGAAGGGCATGCGTGTGACAATCCCAGACGATCTGCCCGAGGAAGTCGTCGTATTCCATGCAGGAACCTCGATGCTGGTCGACGATCTTGTTACTTCAGGAGGTCGCGTACTGGCGGTTTCCGCAACGGGGAACGACCTCGCGGCAGCAAGAGCGTCGGCCTACGCCGCAGCTCGAAGAATCGAGTTCAAGGGAAGTCACTGCCGATCAGACATCGGTGAGTAGAATCGTCGCATGTTCGCGACAGTCTTGGCCGCGATCGTCCTAAGGGCGGACCAGCAGAACAGTCTCTATCGCTCGATCGTCAAGCAGCCGACCGGAGACAACGGTTACGAAGAGTACTTGCAAGCAGCGGACGCAGCCGTAGGTTCGAACGTCCGCGCCTTGCTCGAGGCGGTCGAGGCTCCAAACGCTCCCGGCTCCCGGCTCGATCGCTTACGTGCGATCCATCGGCAGTGCGGGCGCATCACTCCTCTAGTTTCTCAAGGCAACAAGAAGAAGGTGTTCTATCCCAACACGATGGACTGGGACACTTTGCTACCGGAGTTGCAGATCTTTCGGGCGATTGGGAGCGCCCTAGTATTCAAGGCTGAAGTCGACTTTGCCGATGGCCGGGTCAACGATGGCGTGGGCACCCTTGTGGACGTCATGCTCTTTGGGGACAAGGTGTCGCTTTCCGGTCCTGTCATTCATAACCTCGTGGGACGAGCGATCAGTCGCCCAGCGCTGCTTTCGCTCTCAAAGAACCTGACGCTTGTGTCGTTGCCAGCGGCATCTGAGATCGATCGGGTCGCCTCCGCAATGCTCGAATCGGAGAGCCCCTGGACGCGCGCCCTGACGACCGAAATGACGGTCCTCGCTGAAGTCTTGCCGAAGGTCATTGCCAATCCGGACGAGCTCACGAAACTGGGAATCAGCGAGGACGAGGACATCGTGGGAGAGATCCGCAGATTGACCCCAGCCCGACGAAAGGCGGTGACTGACGAACTGGTCTTTGCGATCCGAAGACACTATGAAGCCAGGCTAGCCATGATGCAGCAGCCTGAGCGAGAGTGGCCTCGTCGCGCAGAGTCGATCAAGGACGTCGCTGTTCCCGCCGACCCAGTCGCCCGCCTTGCGTTCACTACCTTGGTTCCAGACTTCGGTCGCGTCGAGATGTTCGAGATCGTCCGACGAACTCAATTCAGGCTCCTGCGCTTGGTCGCGGCGATAGTGACCTACAAGTGGACCAGCGGATACTTCCCTGGTTCGCTCGCCGTCCTTCCAGACCAGACGGTTACGCTCGACCCCTTGACCGACAAGCCCTTTATCTATCAGCGTACTCAAGAGTCGTTCGTCGTCATTAGCGAAGGGACGCCCGACATTCCTCGGATCGGGCTCGACGGCTAGGACGACTTGCCGCGCGCGGCACGTTTGATTGCGGACTTCGGCCACTTGCCGTTCAGCGCGCCCACAGCCTGTGCGATCGAAACAAACAGATTGATCAGCCAAAGGATGCCGAGAAGGATCCATCCGACGACAAAGCGAATGACGAACTCCCACAGATCGAAGTCTTGCCAGTCGTTCTGATAGTAGTTCAACAACCGATAGATCGTATACGCGGTGGAACAGACCAGCGCAACTCCAAGGAGCACGTTCAGCACGATTGTCTCGACTAAGGACTGTCGGGCGTGTGCAGCGACGAACTCGCGCTTTCCGCGCGTGACCACGTAGGCGACTATGGGAACGATCAAGGGCGCGAAGATCGCCCCGATGTGGACCGCGGCGGCAGCGGTCCGGTCTCCTTGCTCCGGCCTAGCTAGCATATGGTCCGACATTCTCGGTTGATTACACCTGGGCGGGAAGGCACGTTGCACAGTCAGCCTCCAAGGTACGCTCGTGGCGTCCATGATCGAGCGCTACTGCACCCCCGCCATGACCGCTATTTGGAGCCGTCAGGCCAAGTACGAGCGGTGGATGCAGGTCGAGTTGGCCGTGTGCAAGGCCCATGCGGCCGCGGGAACAATTCCGGCGACAGACCTCGAGGCGATCCTCACTAAGGCCGCGTTCAGCCTTGAGCGATGTGACGAGATCGAGAAGGAGACCCGCCACGACCTCGCGGCCTTTGTCCGCAACCTCGACGAGAGCATTGGCCAAGCAGGGCGATGGATCCACTTCGGCGTGACGAGTTACGACGTGATCGACACGGCCCTGGGAATGATGATGCGGGACTCGTGCGACGTCCTTCTCGCGAGCGCTGATCGTCTTCGGGCCGAAATTTCCCGTCTGGGCGACGAGCATGCGAAGACGCCCATGATCGGTCGGACCCACGGCATACACGCCGAACCCATTACGTTCGGGTTCAAGTGCGCAAGTTGGAGGGAGGAACTCGACCGGAACATCGACCGGCTCAAGGCGGCGAAGAACCGCGTCTCATACGGCAAAGTGAGTGGCGCCGTCGGGATCCATGCGCACGTCTCTCCTTCACTTGAAGAGACGATTTGTGCAAGTCTGGGACTGAAACCTGAACCAGTCAGCACACAGATCATCAATCGAGACCGCCACGCCGAGTTTTTGAACACGCTCGCTCTACTGGGTGCTGGGCTCGAGCGCATCGCGACGGAACTGAGGAACCTCCAAAGAACGGAGATCCTTGAGGTCCAAGAGGCTTTTGGGAAAGGTCAGACAGGGTCGAGCGCCATGCCGCACAAGCGGAACCCCTGGAACAGCGAGACAGTCGTCGGCCTTGCCAGGCTGCTCCGCGCAAACGCCCATGCGATGTTGGAAAGCGTATCGACCTGGCACGAGCGAGACCTCACAAACAGCAGCCTAGAGAGGGTTGTGCTGCCCGATTCGTGTCAGTTGGCAGACTTCATGCTGAACCGCGTGACGTCGATCCTTCAAGGTCTGGTCGTTATGCCCGAGAACATGGCGAAGAACCTTCGCCTCATGGGTGACCTCGTGTTCAGCGAGCATTTGATGTCGTCCTTGATTCGCGCGGGGCTGGGCCGACAAGAGGCGTACAAGATCGCACAACGAAACGCGGCCAGGGCGTGGGACGGGGAGGACTTTCGAACGGCCGTCGAGAGCGATCCGGAGGTCAAGGACAAACTCAGCAAGGAGCAGTTGGCTGAGGTCTTTAGCCTGGAACACCACCTTCGCAACGCATGAGTACGGACAAGTCGTACAATAGGGTGTCATGTCCGCCCGCTCCGTCCTTTTAGCGCTCGTTGCGTCGTTGGCAGTGGTTGCCCTTGGATATTCCCTGGCCGCTCAAGACGCGAAGATCACCTACAAGACGAAGGCAAAGCGTGCCGACCTCGTCTTGCAGGAGATCGCTGGACAGACAGGGCTGACCATTGAGACCAACGAAGACGCGAAGTTGCACTACTTGGTCATCTCCGTCGAGGACGTGCCCATCGAAGCGCTCCTCAAGCAAATCGCAGACGTGACTTCGAGCCGGTGGAACACGGCAGCCGAGAGGTGGGTCTTGGCGCCAGACGAGACCGCACGCCGAAAGGAGCAAGACGAGAAGAACGCAAGACGGGTCGAAATATTCAAGCGCGGCCAGGCATCGATAAAGAAGGAGCTGGAAAAGAAGCCGGGAAACCCAGAGGACGAGGACTATGAGTGGCCGTTCTTTGAGGCACCTGCGGAAAAGGCGCTTGCCCAACTCTCGCTCTTGATCAACCCGAACGAGGTCGCCCAACTCGAACAGAACGGTCGCATAGTCTTTTCGACCGTTCCCAACAGGATGCAAAAGCCGATGAACAATGCGCAAGTCGGGCGCATCCTTGCAACGCTCGTCACTGAGCACAACGAGTTCGCCAAGCAGAAGATCAAGGAGAACGAAGAAATGAAAAAGGCCATGGCCGAAGCGGGCGAGGTTGCGGGCATGGACTGGTTCGAAGAGAAGTACTACGTCTTTGAGTCTGCGCCGGCAAAGGCGTTGATCATTTTGGAACTCGACGGGGCGGAGTTCGGCTTGCCGGGCGAGAACGCCAACGCAAAGTTCGTCGTCTATGACCAGAAGGGTCAGGCCATAGTCAATTCGAGCATTGCCTTCAGTCCTGAGATGTACGACCGCAGTTATCTGCCAGGCGGGCCCGACTCGGAGGAGATGGTCGAGGAGAAGCAAGAGGCCAAGCCGATCTCTGACGACGATCGCACGCCGATCACCTATAGCGACGACTCAAAGGCTTTCAACGCGATGTCGATGCAGGAGGACTTCACGCTTAACCTGCCTGAGCCGGTCCTCGCCATTCTCAGGGATCCGGTCAGCAAAGACGTCCTTTCGCTTCACATGAGCGATACGCTGATGTCGATCGCGAAGGTGAAGAAACTGAACGTCGTCGCCAATCTCGCTGACTCGGAGGCCGAGTCGATGTTTGGCGGAATGTTCGACGAAGGCGAGGCAGGCGAAACGATTGGCTCAGCAATGCGGGCCATGACAGATGGCGAGCGGCCACAGGCCGTGGTGAAGGACGGCTGGATGATCGTGCGGCCGCGCGACCCCATCACAGCGCGTACGAACCGACAGGACCGGGAAGTGCTCAAGCGCTTTGTCGATACCGCTGTTGCTGAAGGCAGAGGTTCGCTCACGAACCTCTCGAACTTCGCATTGGACTCGCCACATCCGATGGTGAACGGCATGTCGTTCCTCTACTTGATCGCGTTCGCACCCAATTCGCTCCAAGGGCTTATGGGGGACACGATGAGTTGGGACGCGTTGAAGTTCTATGGGAGCCTTGTCCCACCCCAGAAGAACGCGCTTCGCGCGGGCGGCAGGCTGACGTTTGGAGAACTGTCGCAACAGTCTCGTGGAATCTTGAGCAAGATGGCGTTTGCCAGTGACGCGAACATCAAGACCTTGGATGCAATGAAGAAAGACGAGGCGCTGCCGTTCTTTTTGACAATGTTCAGCGGCATGATGGGCCAAGAGAAGAAAAGCTACGCAGAGGAGCCGACAGAACTCATGCCGAACGGACTGCCGGGCGCCGGATGGGTCGAGCTGAGTGTGTCCGGAGAGACGGTCGCTACGACTGACGGAGGTCCAGCCTCGTTCTTCTTAGGTCTTGGAGGTCTCGGCGCAGGTGAACTCGCTTTTCTGGAGATCATGGGCGAAATGGCGCAGGGAGAGGAAATGGAAGAGTTCATGAAGGTTCCCGATGCCCTGAAACTCGGCACGCGAGAGAACCTCAAGTTCACATTCTGGCTCTCGCCGGAGGCTGGCCTCGTCAAGACCCTGATCGATGACAGGTTCGACAAGTCGACGAAGGCGATTCCGAGGGCGGACCTACCGGCGGAGTTCAGAGCAGAGATCAACAAGCGAAAACAGCAGATCAAGGACTCTCCGTGGGGAAGGATGATGGGCGGAATCGGCGTCGGTCCAAGCGCGTAATGTGTGCGCGGTATTCGTTCTTCAGCGTCCAAGTCTTCCAACAGGAATTCGACTTGGAGCCCGAAGGGATCGACAAGCACTTCAACATTGCCCCAACTGACGTCGTTCCGGCCATCGTCGACACAGGCAAGGGCCGCGAACTCCTATTCATGAAGTGGGGACTGGTGCCAAGTTGGTCCAAGGATCCTTCGATCGGCCAGAAACTCATTAACGCTCGCGCGGAGACGCTCGCAGAGAAGCCAAGCTTTCGAACGGCGTTCAAGAAGCGCCGATGCCTGCTCCCCGCCGACGGTTTTTTTGAATGGAAGGGCGAGAAGGGCCACAAGCAGCCCTACTTCATCCGCATGAAGTCTCAACGACCGTTCGCATTCGCCGGCCTTTGGGAGTACTGGGAAGGAGCGGACGGAGCGCTCGTGACATGCACCATCGTCACAACAGAGCCGAACGAACTCCTCGCAACGGTGCACAACCGCATGCCGGTCATCGTGGCCCACGACGACTACGGCAATTGGCTCGATCCGAACGTCCAGGCCACTGCCCCTCTCATGCCAATTCTCTGCCCGTATCCAGCGGACGAAATGGAGATGTATCCGGTGACGAAAGCCATGTCGAACCCGGGGTACGAGTCGCCTGCGATCGTCGAGCCCGTACCTTCAGAGACTCTCTTCTAACGGGAGGGCGCCTAGTGCCAAAAGGGCCTCTTTTTGCGGTGCGCGTTGGCTGACTCTGACTGGTCGGCCTGCATGGAGGGCCTGCTTGGCAAGCCTATCCATATTGCCTCCCGCAGAGACGTTCACAAAGTCCAGAGAGTGCGAGAGCGCCGCCACAAGACGATCGCGCATCCGGTTGCTGTTTGGGTGATAACCGCCATCAGGGCTGACCCATGTAACGGCGAGATCGGTCTTTGAATCGAACTTATATCGCCAAAGTCGGGCGGCACGGAAGGGTTCTTCGTTTAAGTCTGGGCCGAAAACTTGGAAAAACCCTTGATCAAGAACCAAGATTCGTGGGGCTCCCCAGCGTAGGGGAACGACGGCGGCACGCTGGTATTCGGGAGTGTCATGCCCGCTCACGAGGATCCTTCCGTCGAGCACCCCCTGTTCAACGAGCCGCTCGATCTCATCAAGGCACTCAGGCGACGACTTTCTAGAGCTCATGACGCAGAACGTGCGCCCTTCCAGCAGGCGGGTGTTCCCGTAGAGGAACAACACACCTGGAGGGTCCTGGTCCATTGCCTCAATGCGCCTGGGATAGTGGGCGTCCGCGGCAGAGACGATTTCGATGTCGTATCCGTCAAGCCGTTTCAAAAGCCCGTCGGCCTCCTCGATCCGTTTCTTGTGGTTTGTGGCCCACTCTTGGGCAGGCTTCGCAAGGAACCGATACTCCTCTCGGAGCGCCTCTGCTCCGAGCCGCAAGAATTCATCGATGGATCTGCCGAGAAGATCGTTGCGCGTGAGCGTCCGTGTCACGGTCTTTCCGCCGATTCCGGGAGTCAGTGATAGGGCGACGACCAGAGTGCGACGTGTCACTTTCATCCCTTGGACACCGCTCCTAAGAGGATTTCGACGACGCGGTCACCGAACTTAGACATCGCGTCGCCAACTTCGGAATGGTCTAGTGCGGTACGGGCAATCCCGCATCCGAGGTTAGTGACGACGCAGAGGCATCCGTAGTCGATGTCGGCCTCGCGCATGACGATCGCTTCGCTTGCGACCGTCATGCCGACGACGTCACCGCCCAGATTTCGAAGTGTAGCCACCTCAGTGGGAGTCTCGTAACGGGGCCCGTTCATGCACACATAGACGCACTGGTCGATCACGCCTTGTGCCACTAGGCGACCAGCGGCAGGGAAGGGCCGTGTGAAGTCGGTGTGCTTGACTTGCCTGTCGAACAACGTGACGGATCGACCGCTGAAGTCCAGGAAGTCCGTGCATGTGGCGAGCGTCCCTACTGACCAATCTTCACGAAGGGAGCCAACTGCCGCGGTAGAAAAGCAAGTCTTGACGCCAAGCGCTTTCAGGCCGAGAGCGATTGCCTGGTAGCGGACTTTGTGGGGCGGCACTTTGTGGCCTACAGAGTGGCGTTGGACGATGACCACCGCCTTGCCTGCAACCTCAGTAATCCGGCCGCGCATGGCACCAAACCGGGTTGGAACGCAGACGGGCCGACCGCCAAGCCGAGCGAGCCTCTCGCCGATCCCAGTGCCCCCGATAAGGGCGAAGTCCGCCTTCTGCACGGGCCACAGATTACCGTGGGGCATACTCTCCAAATGCACCGCAGCATCACGTTTGACGGGGCGGCGCGCACCGTCACGGGATCGAGGCATCTTCTCAGGCTCGGTGACCACAAGATACTCATCGACTGCGGGCTGTTCCAGGGCAAACGCGAGGTTCGTGACCGGAACTGGGAGCCCTTTCCCTTTGATGTCGCGGAAATCGACTGCATCTTGCTGACCCACGCCCACACTGACCATGTCGGCCTGGTGCCTAGGCTGGTCAACCACGGCTACTCCAACCCGGTCTATGCGACTCCTGGCACGATCTCCATCGCAAAGGTAGCGCTTCCTGACGGAGGACGGCTTCAAGAGGAAGAAGCAAGGTTTCACAACAAGCACCACACGTCGAAGGTCGAGCCGGCGTTGCCTCTATTCACAGAGGCCGACGCCTATCGTGCGATCTCGCTAATGGCTCCCGTGCACTACTTTCAGGCCGTTCCATTGCCAGGGGGCGCGACAGCGAGATACATGCCCGCTGGCCACATCCTTGGCGCCTCCCACATCGAAATCACGTTCTCCGACGGAGTCGTTTTGCTCATGTCGGGGGACGTCGGCAGATACGACCGACCGATCCTAAAGGATCCCACGGTTGTCCACCGAGCAGACTACTTGGTCGTCGAGAGCACGTACGGCGACAGGGTCCATGACAAGGAGGACACGCTCGCTATCCTCGCGTCATTGCTCAATGAGGCGGTCGAAGACTCCAAGGTCATCTTAGTTCCGAGTTTTGCAATTGGACGGACTCAAGAGTTGTTGTGGGACATCCACCTACTTTCCGAGCAGGGAAGGATCAAGAACATTCCGATCTACGTTGATAGCCCGATGGCAAGTGACACGACGCTCCTCTATGTCTCGCACAGCGAAGACCACGACAAGGAGATGAAGGTGCACATGGGGAGGGGCGAGTCGCCTCTTCGGCCCGACCTCGTCCGATTCGTGAACGACAGGAGCATGTCGAAGGCGCTCAATGGTGCGCCTGGCCCCATGATGATCATCGCCGGCAGCGGGATGGTCAATGGTGGTCGAATTCTGCACCACATGCGAAACCGCTTGAGCGACCCCTCAACGATTGTCCTCTTTACCGGTTACCAAGCAGAGGGCACCCGTGGTCGTGATCTCATTGAAGGAGCGGACACCGTCAGAATCTTTGGTGATGAGATCCCCGTCCGAGCAAGGATCGAGAAGCTCAATTCACTTTCTGCCCACGCGGACCGCGAGGAGCTTGTCCGGTGGATGTCGTCGATCGATCCCGCTCCGAAAAGGACGTTTCTTGTGCATGGAGACTACGACGTGCAACAGGAGTTCCAATCGACTTTGACTCAACGGCTCGGCTGGCCCGTCGAGATTCCTGACCGCGGTGAGACGTTCGAGTTTTAGGTGCTCGACCGTACCCACACCTGCATCGCGTTTGGCCCGCGGTTAGCCCACGTGTAATAGGGAACAAACGTCGCCATGGTCTCCGACCTCTTCGCTTCTGTAGGGCTGTATAGACTGTCGTCTGGTCGTTCTTCAAGAAACCCTGTTGTCCTCAAGCGGACTTGTGTTGAGTCGGAGCCTGCATAGAATTCTGAGACCGTTGTGTCCGAGAGCGACCAGTGGTGGGGGGCGTGCTTTAGATCGTGCTGCTCGAGGCAGAAGACGAGAGGCCCACGCTCGAGAGCGACACGACCGGAGCAGGAAAGAACTTTCCGGTGTGCGATCGTCCGCCTCGCATTCATGGGACAGGAAACCTCTATCGTGTCCCCTTTGGACCAGTCCCGGTCGATCCAAGCCATGCCGTCCTTGATTTCTGGGGACACTGGCGTTCCATTTACGCGGAACGAGACGCTCTCTGCCCACTGCGGCACGTGGATCGAGACGCGTCGTAGGCCGGAGACCGATTGGATTCCTATCGAGTAGTCGCCGCTCCACGGATAGTTGCCTTCAACAGCGACTGTCCCACACGATGCGCGATATGTTCCTCCGACGGGCAAGGCAATGGCCAGCGTGTCGTCGTTGCCTGCGACCACGTACTGGCCAAGGGACAAGACGAGCCGTGCAATGTTTGGCGGACAGCACGCACAGGAGAACCAAGGTGCCCTTTCGTGCCGGCCATCGCTCTCTAGCGGATTGTCGTAGAAGTAGCGGTCGCACGATTGCGAGACTCCACTTAGAACGGCGTTGTAGAGCACACGGTGCATCACGTCGAGATACTTGCCTTGCCCACTGTGAAGGAACATCCGCCAGGCCCAAAAGACCAGCCCGATGCTTGCGCAGGTCTCCGAATAGGCCTCGAGGTTGGGCAGGTCGTAGTCGTCCGTAAAGCCCTCGTTTCTGCCAGAAGAGCCAATGCCCCCGGTCACGTACATTCGGGATTGGACCAACGCATGCCAGATCCTCTGGAGTGACGCCATGGTTTGCGCGTCGTCGCCAAGCGCGTCGACCGCGCCACAGTAGAAGTACATCGCACGAACGGCGTGGCCGACGGGCTTTGATTGGTCTTTCAGGGGGAGGTCGTCTTGAGCGTAGGCTCCGTCGTACCTTCCGTCCTTGAAGTACAGCGCTTTGACTCCGGGCGTAACGGCTACCACATCGGGATCGTTGAGTTCGGCTTCAAACGGACTGGGGCGTGATCCACGGGCCGACGTTTGCCAAGCGGCATAGGCTTGGTACTGGTGGTCACCCGTAGCGCGCGCCAAACGGACGAGCGCCATCTCGCTCACTTGGTGGTCCGCATAACCTAGGCGTGTATCGGGCCCAAACTCCCTTATCATGCAGTCCGCAGATGCCCTCGCACAGTTGAGAAGGCGGGTCCGGCCGGTCGCCTCGAAGTCTGCGACGCCAGCCTCAATGAGGTGCCCGATGCAGTACATCTCGTGGAGCGCGTTTAGAGAGCGCCACTTCATCTCGGGATGATCGAGTTGGACGAACGAGTTGATGTACCCGTCGTGTTGCTGGGCAGCGGTGGTCAAGTCAATCGCCTCGGCGACGTCAGTCTCTAGTCCATCACCAAGCCCTATCGAAGTTGCGTACGCGCTCGCCTCGAGCAGTTTGTAGACGTCGCTGTCGTTGAACCTGTAACCCTGAAACCCCCCGGTCAGACCTCTCGCGGCCCTCCTCAGGTTTTCCAGCCGTCCTGTGTCGATCGCCTGTCGCCATTGGTGAGGCAACCCTCGCGTGGCCATTTCCTGCTGCCACGGGGACCAGAATTGGTCGTCTACGGAGCAATTGCGCAAGGGCAGCGGACGAAGCAGGGCGGGCATCTCCAGGATTCTAGACAATCTCCGTTCGGAACTAACGGCCCCTTTCCAACATTAGAATTAGAGGCCCTTCGTGTGTCGAGGGTCAAGTTGGGACGGCGTACCGGGATGCCGAGTGCACGGCGGGACTTTGAAAGGTCGGTGAAAGGCGAACTTGCGGTTCTTTACCGCGTCGCCCGGCGCATGGGTGCCAGCCCGGAAGAGTCTGAGGACATCGTCCAGACCACGCTTTTGAAGGCCTACGGCGCCTGGGACACGTTTGACGGAAGGTACCTTCGAAGTTGGCTGATCCGGATCCTGCGGAACGAGCGACTCATGGCCATTCGGGCCGACCGCAACGAGGCCTCGCTCGATGACGGGAGCGAGTTCATCCCAACTGAGGGGCCATTTTGGGACGATTTGAACTCAAGGTTGGACGTCGAAGCCCTATTGAAGGAACTCGACGCGCTGCCTGACATTTACAAACTTGCGATCCAATTGATCGATGTCGAACAACTCACGTACGAGGAGGCTGCTGTGGCAATGGAAGTGCCGATTGGGACTGTAAGGTCGCGACTTTTCCGTGGACGCGAGATGCTGCGAAGTCGCTTGGGACACGCGTTCGGTACTGTCGGCGAGGTCCGATCATGAATGTGAACTGGCAGGGCTACGAAGACGGGTCGCTCTCGCAAGAGGAAACCCTCGCGGCGGAGAAGTCGCTTTCGCAAGATCCGACAGCGAAGCGCGAGCTTGCCGGACTGCGAGGATTCGTCCGCAGAGTCCGAGAGAGCGCGATCAAGGAGCCGATCCCTCTCAACCGCCTAGAAGCCGGCCTGCGGGCGATTGGACATCGGCGCACGGTGGGATTGCCCCGCCTTGCCTGGATCTCAGCCATAGTCGTTGTTGCCGCGGTTCTGGTTGCTTCTATCGCTAGCCTCATAGAGCCCGGTGCGAAGGAATGGAGCGACGAGGCTCAAGAGTTCAGCTCGGAAATCGAAGCGCAGCGATGGGCTCGAGACAAAAGCGGCCTGACAATCCCGACCATGACTTTGGGCTCGATAGGGCAGATTCGATCAGCCCACGCCCATCCGGGCTGGGCGTGCTACGACTACACAGTGAACGGGTCGGAAATCCACATCGGGGTCGCAGCAGGCTCTTGTGGGACAAGCGACTACGAAAGGGTCGAGACTGAGCACGGCACCTTGCTCATCGACACACTCGGACAAGTCGTCCGATTTGAAAAGGACTCCCTGACGTTCACGGTCCGGGGTGGGACTGCCGAGGACCGTTTGCTCGTTTCAAAGTCCGCCATTGCCGGCGCCTCTGTCGGCAGAAAGGGCAGGATGCAGCGACACCAAGGAAAACCCTAGGGTCGTCACGGCCGTTCGCACTTCCCAGATTCCAGCGAACGAACGATCGCATCCATGACTCTGACCGTTTCGAGACCCTCTTCCAGGTCTGGCGAGTTCTTTTCTCCGGAGAGGATCGCAGCGGCGAAGGAGTCTGCAATGTTGCAGAACTCTCCGTAGTGCATTCCCTTCAATTCGTGGCGATAGTAATAGCCGGCCATCGCATGCGTGTAGTCCTCATCGATTTCAATGCCTTCGGACGTGTTGTAGGTCAGTCTGAGATCTGGATACCGTGCAAGCGCCGCACCCTTTGATCCGTGCAAGTGGCACTCGATCAGGCTCCTGCCGCGATGAAGCTCGTGGATGCCATAGTTCCCAAACACGCGACCGATCCGACCGTCGTCAGAGACTAGATTGGCAGCAATGACGTCCGGCTTGACGAGCCCATGCTGCCTTCCGAGGGAAGTCAGCGATCCTACGGCGTGTACCTGTCGAATCGCGCCTAAGTACTGCCGTACGAGGTCGACCGGGTGGCTCAAGCCGAGGTACGCCCAGTGCGTGTCCTCTATCGACCAAGGACTCTTCTTGTAGTACCAGTCCATGCGATGGTGATAGTGCGCATCGACCGCCTCTGCTTCACCGAGTTGTCCCGCGTCGAAAACCTCCCTCATGCGCAAGAACGGCTCGTAGAACCGAGTGGACTGACCGACCTGGAGCCGTTTGCCCGACTTGGCCGCCGCTGCCAATAGCCGGTCTGCAACGCGCACATCGTTCACCAGGGGCTTTGTGCAGATGACGTGCTTGCCCGCCAGGAACGCTGCCTCGATCTGCTCGGCGTGCAGGTGGTCCGGTGTGTAGATGGCGACGATGTCGACGTCGCTGCGGTCGAGGAGCGAGGCAAACGTGTCGGTAGTCCAAATTCCGGGAGACGCGTCGACTGCCGCAGCCCGCTTCTCTTGAGAAATGTCACAGCCTGCAACCGCTCTGCAAAGCCCGGATGTACGAAGTGCAACCAGCATCGTATGCCCTTCGTGGAGCCCCGCAACTCCAACTCCAAAGCGACGCTCAAGCGGCAAGTCTCCCCACGAGCGCCGTTTGGCGATGACAGGGTCGCCAGTAGGAAGAAGTTCAGGATGTTGGCCCACGGACGAGAAGTATACAGAGGCTCAGCCGAACCGACCGGAGATGTAGTCCTCCGTCCGCTGGACCTTTGGACGAAGGAATATGTCTTCGGTCGTGCCCGATTCGATGACTTCGCCCATCATGAAGAAGACCGTGCGATCGCTCGCCCTCTGGGCTTGCTGCATGTTGTGCGTCACGATCACGATCGTAAACTGAGATTTGAGTTCGTCGATGAGATCCTCGATGCGGGCCGTTGCCACGGGATCGAGGGCCGAGCAGGGCTCGTCCATTAGGATGACTTCCGGGTCGACCGCTATCGTGCGAGCAATGCACAGTCGTTGTTGCTGGCCTCCCGAAAGGCCGTACGCGCTTTGATCTAACTTGTCCTTGACCTCGTCCCACAAGTAGGCCTTCTTCAGGCAGCTCTCGACCGCCTCTTCGAGGTTGGTTCGCTTCGTCATGCCGTGGATGCGCGGTCCGTAAGCGACGTTGTCGAAGATCGACATCGGGAAAGGGTTTGGCTTTTGAAAGACCATTCCGACCGCCTTTCGCAGTTCCACCGGGTCGACGGCTGGCGAATAGATGTCCGTCCCGTCGATGATGACCTTCCCCGTGAGTTTGGTGTCTTCGATCAAATCGTTCATACGGTTGAGGCATCGCAAGAACGTCGATTTGCCACAGCCGGACGGACCGATGAGCGCCGTCACTTGGTTGGGAGGAACGCTCAACGAGACGTTCTTCAACGCTTGGAACGTCCCGTAATAAAAGTCCAGATTGATCGCCTGGATCTTGGGGTCGATCGTGGGCGAGGTCTCCGGCACCTGAGCAGGGGTCGGGGTGGCTGTGGCAGGCTCCATCACGGCGACGGACATCTCGCGTTACGATTGTCGGTGAGCATTGTTAAGGTTCCGTTAACGTACCAGGGCGTCTTGCCTCAATGCATGGTCTGCCAGCACGAGGGAGACCATGGCCTCGACGATCGGCACGGCGCGGGGAAGGACGCACGGATCGTGTCGCCCCTTGCCCGAAAGCGTCGTGTTCTCGAACTTGGTGGTGACCGTGTCCTGCTCGTGCATGACCGTCGCCGTCGGCTTGAACGCGGCGCGGATAAGGATCGGCATACCGTTGCTGATGCCGCCTTGGATGCCTCCGCTGTTGTTGGTGGTGGTCTGCGCAGACTTTCCGTCGTCCGAGCGGAAAGCATCGTTGTGCGCGAGCCCTGTCAACTGGGTTCCAGCGAAACCGCTTCCGACTTCAAACCCTTTGCAGGCAGGGATACTGAGGACGGCCTTTCCCAGATCGGCTTCAAGTTTGTCAAAGATCGGTTCGCCCCATCCAGCGGGGACGCCCCGCGCCACACAGCGCACCACGCCACCGACAGAGTCGCCGTCTTTGCGAACCCGCTCGATCAGATCCACCATCTTCGAGGCTTGTGTGGCGTCTGGACAGCGGACGTCGTTGGACTCGACCATGTCGCGCGTGACCGCAAACTCGTCGACTTCTGATCCGACGTCCTTGACCTCGCTCACCCAAGCCACAACTTCGACGCCCCAGCGCGTGCGCAAGAGTTCTTGGGCGATAGCGCCTGCCGCAACTCGCCCGATCGTCTCTCGCGCGGAGGCACGCCCGCCACCAGACCAGGCGCGAATGCCGTACTTCTGGTCATAGGCGAAGTCCGCGTGGGACGGCCTGTACTTGGTGCGCATTTCCTCGTAGTCTCGGGTTCGGGCATCCTCGTTTCTGACGAGCATCGCGATGGGAGTTCCAAGAGACAAGCCATCAAGTACGCCGCTGAGTATCTCGACCCTGTCTGCTTCTTTGCGTTGAGAAACGAGCCTGCTCTGTCCTGGTCGCCGACGGTCCAGTTCTTTTTGAATGAGGTCCTCAGTGATCGCTAATCGTGGAGGACACCCGTCGACAACGGCGCCGACGGCAGGGCCGTGAGATTCGCCAAACGTGGTTGTGCGAAAGAGCGTCCCAAAGCTGCTCGACATCTTGGTCGAGTGTACCGGTCAGGCTAACGCCTGAACCCGGCGGGCGGCCTCGAAATCGTAGGCGGTCAGCCCGTTGGCAGAATGTGTGATGAAGGCGACTCGGACCTTCTGGTAGCCGATGAAAAGGTCCGGGTGGTGGTCGAGGGCCTCTGCGATCTGTGCGCAGGCGACAGCGAACACAACCCCCCGAGAATAGGAGTCGAAGACGAAGTCGCGAGTCAGCATCCCGCCATCTATGACCCATCCGGGAAGGCCCCTAAGGCCATCAGCGATGCCCTCCTCTGAGAGCCGATCATAAGTCAGTTCACCCATACCCGCCTATGGGCCAGATTACCGGAGGGACCCTTAAATCGCGGCGGTAGAATCCCTTTCGTCCTTGGGCAGCGTTGCCCGACAGGTTCAAAGATGAGTTCCACCGAAGTCTCTGGTGCGAAGATCGACGTTGATAGCGCACAGACCGTCTACTACAACCTCTCTGCTCCCGAACTCGTGGAGCACGCCATCAGAAACGAGGAGGGGGCATTGGCGAGCAACGGCGCACTCGTGGCCCGAACGGGCAAGTACACGGGCCGGACTCCGCAGGACAAGTTCACGGTCCGAGAGCCCGGCAGCGAGGCGAATATTTGGTGGGAGAACAACAAGGAGATGTCGCCTCAGGTCTTTGAGGGCCTTAAGCGAAAGGCGTCGGAAGCCATCAAGCGGAAGCGCCTGTACGTCGTCGATACTTTCGGCGGGTCAGATCCGGAGCACAGGATCAGCGTCCGGTTCACGGTCGAAAAGGCCTGGCACGCGCTGTTCATCCGTACCCTCCTCATCCGACCGTCTAGCGAAGAGCTTGCCAGTTTCAAGCCGGAGTGGCACATTTACGACCTCTGCACCGAATCGTGCGATCCCGAGAAGGACAAGACTCGAGGCGACGCAGTGATTGCCCTGAATTTTGCAGAGCGCGAGGTTCTCATTATGGGCACCGAGTACGCGGGCGAGATGAAGAAGTCCGTGTTCACGATCCTCAACTACCTACTGCCACTCAAGGGCGTCATGAGCATGCACTGTTCCGCCAATATCGGCGAACACGGCGATACGGCACTGTTCTTTGGTCTAAGTGGAACAGGCAAGACGACGCTGTCAGCCGACCCCAAGCGCAGGCTGATCGGCGACGACGAGCACGGTTGGACCGACAAAGGCGTCTTCAACTTCGAAGGGGGATGCTACGCGAAGTGCATAAAACTGAGTAAAGAAGGCGAGCCGCAGATCTACAACGCGATCCGCTTTGGGTCCGTGCTCGAAAACGTCGTTCTCAACGATCGCCGTGAGCCAGACTACGACGACAACCGCTTCACGGAAAACACTCGCTGCGCCTATCCGGTCGAGTACATCGACGGCGCGGTTATTCCCAGCCTTGGTGGGCACCCTAAGAACATCGTGTTCCTTACTGCGGACGCGTTCGGAGTGTTGCCGCCGCTGAGCCGGCTGACGCCTGACCAAGCGATGTTTCACTTCCTCAACGGGTACACGGCCAAGGTCGCTGGGACTGAAGCCGGCGTGACGGAGCCGCAAGTCACATTCTCGACTTGCTTTGGCGCACCGTTCCTGCCATTGCCTCCCGCGCGATATGCCGAACTGCTCAAGAAGAAGATCGCAGAGCATGGGGCACGCGTCTGGCTTGTAAACACCGGCTGGACCGGCGGTCCGTACGGGGTAGGAAGTCGAATGAAACTGTCGTACACGCGCGCCATGATTGAGGCGGCGTTCTCTGGGGCGCTGGACAAGGTCGCGTTCGAGACGGACAGCGTTTTCGGCCTCGATATCCCAACGGTGTGTCCAAACGTCCCTTCGGACGTGCTAAACCCCCGAGCAACTTGGGCCGACAAGGGCGCCTACGACGCGCAGGCGAACAAGTTGAAGGCGATGTTCGACGAGAACTTCAAGCGATTCGCTTGATCAGCGCGTTCGCCAAGGCCCGTCGACGTCGGGAAAGAGGTTTTTGATCCGGCCGCTAGCTGGCTTCAAGAACCCCTTGTGCCCGTCAAGATAGAACACGTGGATGCCGAGGCCGTGCCTCGGCAATGCCTGCTTGCTGTCGTACCCGTTCTTCGCGTTGCGAAAGGCAAGTCTGGTCACCGATGACGACTCAGCGGTCAGGCCATCGTTACTGTCGTTGAACCCGACCATAAAGGCGTCGAAAGGGACTGGATTGCCGTCGGCGTCCTTGAAAGGCACCGGGTTGAACGAGTCTCTTGCTCCATGGTTGATCGTTTCGACCAGCAACGCCGTGTCGCCAGAGTTCGCCGCCAGAAGGTGCGGGAAAGTCCCCATGGGAAGATACATGCCGTACGTCAGTTGGACGTCCTTTCTTCGCCTTCCGTCAAAGCCGATCGCAGCCATCTTCTCCTCATCCTCTGCCGCTGGGCAATAGAAGTTCGCGCGTGTGTTCATATACGGAACGAGGAGGGAAGCCCAGACAAAGGGCTTGCCATCGGAGAGCATGGGGGCACCGTTCTCGCCGACGTGGTAGAGGGGTGGGAGCCGGGAGTCGTTCTGCTCGGCATAGAGCATCATGGCGCCATAGATGCCCTGCATGTTGGATGCACACACTTGCTTGTCGCGTTGCTCCATGAAGGCCATCCAGAGCGGCGCGCCCAAGGCAAAGAGGACAACCAGGATCCCGACGATCCACTTGATGTCTTTCTTGGACATATAGGCGCTGCCAGCCTTTGGCGCGTCTTCGGGTGCATCGACGTCGTAGTTCGTTGTGGATAGCATAATGACTACGCGTCGATCAGTTCGTATTCCTTGAGGGTGTCGTACAGTTTCCTCGTGTCTACGATCAAGTCGTAGTGCGGCGCGTCCAGGACGGGAAGCATTCCCAGTTTGATGTTCTGGCTGCCGACCTCCTTTGCAAAGAACGCGAGCGTGAGAAGCTCTTCGTCCGAGAAGACGTGGCTGGTCAGGTCGCCGACCTTTTTCGAGAGCGCGGCGGTCTTCGTGACGTTCTTGAGGGCCTGCTCTTTGAACGCGACCATGAAGTTCCTCTGGCGCTCTTGGCGATTAAAGTCGCTGTCCTTTCGATAACGGACGTAGCCCATCGCGTTGTAGCCGTCCAGGTGTTGATACCCCGGCTCAAGGTCTATGAACAGGTTTCCTCGCTCATCGGTGTACTTCAGCCGCTTGTCGACATTGATGTCGATGCCACCGATCATGTCGACCATTTCTTGGAAGACTCGGTAGTTGACCACCACTGTGCGGTCGATCTGGACGCCAATCAAATCTTCGACGGCCCGCTGCGCAAGCGACGGCCCGCCCACGGAGTGGAAAGCGTTGATACGCCGAGTGGAATACCCCGACGTTCGAGCAAGCGTGTCCCGGGGGATCGTTATCCCGGTGATCTTCTTGTCCGTGAAGTGCAGCCGAACGACCATGATCATGTCGCTCCGCGCGGCCTCTCGATCGATGCTGCGCCCGCCGGGTGCCCTGTCCTCGTCCGTGCCCAGAACAAGCAGCGTGAGGTCATCCCTTCCAAAAACTCTGTCCGGATCGGGGGGGCCGGTCAGCAGGATCTTTGGCATCCCCTCCAGGGGCGTCCCTTTGACGTACCCCAAAAGTGTGCCCGCAGCGCCCACCACAAGGATGAGCAGCCCGTAAAGGCTCCAAACCAAGGCGGGCTTCCAGCGGGGCCGGGAAGGGGTTGCGTCCATGGGTTCGAAATGTACCTCTGAGGCTACAGACGGTCGGGGACCGCCTCAAGTCCGTTCAACGCCGTCTGGCGAAGAAAAGTTCGTGCCAAGGAGGCGAACTAACTGGCACTGGAAACTGTAATACAATGGAGAGGCAAGAGATGCGCAGGAGAGCCTTCACCCTGATCGAACTGCTGGTGGTCATCGCGATCATCGCGATCGTCGCCGCGATCGTTTTCCCGGTCTTTACCCGGGCGAAGGCTGGGGCTAAGAAAACAGGGTGCATCAGCAACCTTCGCCAGATCGGCCAGGCGATGGCGCTCTACATGGGTGACAGCGACGACGTCTTCCCGAACGCGGTCGACGCCGCCGACAAGTACAGGCCAGAGATTTGGTCGAGCGAGCCCGCGTTCATGGCACAGATCCCGTCGATGCCCATGATGCACGAGGCGCTCCAGCCTTACGTCAAGAACTACGAGATATTCAAGTGTCAAGGTGACTCGGGGACGGAAGTCTTGGACACTCATCCGTATCTGGACTTCAAGTCCGCCCCGACGATGTTCGACACGTTCGGACTTTCCTACATGTACCGAACGGAGATCACGTTCAGGCGGTTTTCTCAGACCGCACTCCAGAATCCCGCCGCGATAAACGTCCTCTTCGACGGGGCAGGGAACTGGCACGAGGGTGAACGGCCACTCACCATGGACGACTTCAATTCAGGCGTTGCGATCGAAAGGAGGCAAAAGTTCCGCTACAACATCCTGTACGGAGACCTTCACGTGAAGTCGGTCCGTTCCGACGCGCTGGACGAAGCCTGGGCGACCGAACTCTAATGCTCGACCATGACGGCTGCCGAGCGTGAGGCCACACGCTTCCCACCGGACCAAGCTTCGACGCTAAACGTGTGCCAGCCCTCGGTGAGCCTCGTCGTTCCGATCGTCACATACCACTTGTCCTTTCCTTTGCCCTCGTAGAGCAGTCTGCCGTCGATGCGGAACTTCATGACCATTTCGTTGTCCGTGGTCCTTGCCCAAGCGCTGAAGTCCAGCTTTCCCTTGACCACGTCGCCATCGCGCAGAGGCAAGGGCGACACGGGTGCGTTCGCGACCAAGTCGTTTCCGTCCAACGTCGGTTCGATCGAGGCGGAGACTCCGAACATGGAGGCGTCCTTGATGAAGTACTCCGGTTCGGTCACCTTGCGGTACGCGGTCAGGACGGAGTCGTTCTGCGTCACGGCATAGTTGTTGTTGAGCCGGTGCTCGAGTTCAAGGTTGTTGCCGTTGAAGTAACTGATCGCTTTGATCCGTGGATAGCGACGAGGCAGTGCGGCGTACAGACCGTAAAGGTTTCTCTCGGCAAACTGCGGGACTGACCTCCGCTCTAGTGCAGAGAAGTGCGTTGTCCCATACTCGCCGATCATCATCGGCTTTCTGGCGCTGTACCGGTCGTATACGTATTCCAGCATCTCGACAGGGTGGATCTGCTTCGCCGGCTTCTTAGGGTCTTGGTCGTGGTAAGTGACGCTGTACATGTTCACCCCCACCCAGTCGACGTACTCGTCTCCAGGATAGTAACTGTCGATGGGGTTTACGGGAGTGGTGTAAGGGCACCAGACCATCGCGACGTTAGGTGCGATCTCGCGCATCTTGCGTGATACCAGCCGAAACTTCTCTTTGTACAGTTTTGGATCGCGACCGTACTCGACCCAGGCTCCGTTCATCTCGCTACCAAAGCGGAGAAAGATCTTTGCGCCCGTGTCGCGCATGTCTTTGGCAAGCGCAAAGAGGTACTCGTCGTCCAAGACGTATTGGATCCCTCGGTTGGGCTCGAAGGCGATGTGAACGATCTTGCCCTGGGCAGCCAACATCGTCACCCAGTCCTTCGGCAGTGGTCTTCCGTAGCCCAGATAGAAGAAATAGGTCGAATGAGGGTTGCCGACCACTCTCTCAAACTCAGAGGGCAGCCTTCGAACGCGCCCGATGGTGTCCTTGTAGGACTCCTTGAGGGTCGAGTCTAGGTCAATGAACGCGCCGAGGTAGCAGCCGTAAGGCGGCTCGTGCTTCGCCCCAGTAAAGTTCTGCTTGATCTCTTCGAGCGTTGGTTTACGGTCGAGATACAGGCCCAACTGCAACGAGTCCGCACGACAAAAGGCCACCGCGAAAAGGAGCGCGGAGGCCGCTGTGGCGCGGACGAATCCTGGAACCTGCATCGAAGGCAGAATACCCCTAGTGTCCTTCTTCCTCAGATGGGCGCGCTCTCCCCTTTACGCGCATGATCAACAGAGCACCGACGACGCCCGAGACGAGAGATCCGGTAAGAATGCCAAGCTTCGCACCCTCGCTCAATCCGGGGTCTGAGAACGCCAGCCCAGAGACGAACAGGGACATCGTGAACCCGATGCCGCCAAGGAAGGCCGCCCCGACCACGTGCGTCCAAGTCACGTGCTTCGGCAGGTCTGCCAACTTCATCTTCACGCTAAGCCAGGCAAAGAGCGTGATTCCGACAGATTTTCCAAGCACCAGCCCCAGAATGACACCGCTCGTGACCGGGGTCGCAAGGTCGCCGAGGCTGAGCCCACTCAGGACAAGTCCAGCGTTTGCCAGAGCGAACAGGGGGACGACCACATAGTTGACAGGAGAGTGGAGTGCGGACTCGAGCCGTTGCAGCGGCATTTGGACGCCTTCGCACGACCTTTCGATGGCATAGATCGCTGACTGCTGTTCCTCACTGAGGAGGTCGCCCGGTTGCTCGGGAGCGTCGTCGAACTTCTGCAATAGCCCTCGGCAGCGGTCGATAAACGAAGTTGCGTTCAAGTGGACGCGCGTGGGAATGCACAGGGCCAGCAAGACTCCTGCAATAGTCGCGTGCACCCCGGAGTTCAGCATCATGGCCCACATCAAGAAGCCAATGACGAGGTACGGCGTCAGCCGCCGGACTTTCAGGACATTGAGGACGATCAAGGAGACCAGCAACATTCCGCAGATCAGCAGGGAAGTCGTATCGATCTCATTCGAATAAAAGAGTGCAATGACGAGCACGGCGCCAAGGTCGTCGACGATGGCGAGCGCGGTCAGGAACACCTTGATCCCCAGCGGTGCGCGCGATCCGAGCAAGGCGAGAACGCCAAGAGAGAACGCAATGTCTGTCGCCATTGGGACGGCCCAGCCGTTGGCGGAAGGATGGCCGGCGTTCACGATTGCGTAGAGCGCAGCGGGAACGACCATCCCGCCGATCGCGGCAACGATAGGGAGCATCGCGTTCTTAGGCGACGCCAGTTCTCCGACCAAGAACTCTCGTTTGATCTCAAGGCCGACGAGAAGGAAGAACACGGCCATAAGGCCGTCGTTGATCCATTCATGCAATTGGAGCGAGAGGGTCTGTCCCCCGAAGGCCACTGAGAACTCGATGTGCCACAGGTCCCGGTAAGCGTCGCCCCATGGCGAGTTCGCCCACGCGAGCGCGATGATGGTACACGCGAGCAGGATGATTCCGCCCGACGCTTGCGAGTGAATGAACTCAGATATCGGGCGAACGATGCGCTGGTGAACGAACTGTAACGACATCCCTTATGGGTCAGTCTAGCACTCGGCGCGCAGGGCGGCGATCGTCTTCGCAAGGATCTCGTCGATAAGACTCTCGTCAGTGATGAGCGGAGGGGCGAACCGAAAAGTGCGCGACCGAGTCTCCTTCGTGAGGATCCCGTGCTTGATGAACGACTTGGTCAAGGCCTTCGAGTCGACGTCTTCGGCGACCTCCATACCGACAAGGAGCCCACGCCCGCGAACGTCTACGACCTTGGGATGGTTGATCGCTTTGAGCCCTTCCAACAGCCTCTTGCCGAGGGCGGCACTTCGACCAGCGTAGTCGTGGACTTCCATCTCGGCCAGCGCCGTCAGGGCAACGACGGAGGCGAGCGGATTACCGCCAAATGTGCTGCCGTGGTCGCCAGGAGTAAAGACCTCCATGACGTCGCGACGACCGATCGCAGCGGAGACAGGCAGGAGCCCGCCGCCCAACGGCTTTCCGACGGTCAATATGTCTGGCTTGGCGTCTTCGTACTGCCAGGCGAACTTGCGCCCAGTGCGACAGAACCCTGTCTGTATCTCGTCCCAAACGAGGAGCACGTTGTTCTCCGTGCAAATCTTACGGACCTCTGCCATCCATCCGTCGGGAGGAATCAGGATTCCGCCCTCTGCCTGGATCGGCTCACAGAGGAACGCCGCCGTGTTCGGAGTGATCGCCCTTCGGAGCGCGTCGGCATCGCCGAAGGGGATCATGCGGAATCCGGGAGTAAAGGGCCCAAACCCCTCGCGGTACTTATGCTCCGACGAAAACCCGACGATAGTCGTCGTGCGCCCGTGAAAGTTCTCTTCGCAAACGATGATCTCTGCCTTGTTGTCGGCGACCCCTTTGACCGTGTAGGCCCACTTGCGTGCGAGTTTGATCGCTGTCTCGACCGCTTCTGCCCCCGTGTTCATCGGGCACACCATGTCGAGTTCTGCGTATTCGGCGAGGCCCTTTAGGAAAAGTCCGACTTCGGTCGTGTAGTAGGCTCGACTCGTTAAGGCGATCTTCTTGAGTTGGGCGTCGATGGCTCGAATGACCGCCGGGTTGAGGTGTCCGTGTGCGACCGCGGAGTACGCGCCGACACAGTCGATGTACTCGTTGCCCTGTCCGTCCCAGACTCGTGCTCCGTCTCCCCGAACGATGTTTACAGGCATGACGGAGTAGTTGTGCGTACCGTACTGCTCGGCCATCGAGATCGACTCAGCGTCACTGATCCCCTTGACGACGTCCTGCACCCCGTTCTCGATAATGTCGTGCCAGAGGTCGATAGCGGTGCGCTTCATGCCCTTATTGTAGGGGGCCAGACCCTTCCTTGTGAACCCCCATAGGCCGACTGCGCGATCGGCCTGCCGTATGGCCTAGGGGTAAATGTCCTTCCGGACGCTGAACATCGGTCTTTCCAGTTGCGCGAAGAGCATCCTCTTTGCGTGACCGTCCCCGAACAAGGTCGTGGAGCCGTTCCGGTGAAGGAAGCTGAAGTGGTTGGCGAGTGTCGGATCGTTCAATGGCGGTCCTTGGAACCAATCGTAGCCCTGGAGGAAGTTGCACAAAGGCACGCGTGCGTGGTGTTCCCATAAGACGATGGTGCGCGTACTCTCTTCTATCTCGCTGTCGTTGACGCCGATTGCGTTGATAATCCCGCTCGCGTCGGGAAGGAACTGCTTGGTGCCCGGTCCGTACTCGTTGCCAGACGCAGCCGGGTTTGTCGAGTAATAAGGCGATCCAGCGCCAGGGTGAAACATGTTGTACGCGAACGCCATCTGCCATTCGTTGGGCTGCTCAGGACACCGCTTCATCTGTTCGTTCTTGATGTAAGGGTCGAGCATTCCGGGACGGGGAGGATTGACCGCCGGCTGGTCGACCATGCCAAAGAACCCGCCAAAGAGTGGTCCGTTGTTGTTGTCGTATCCGATCCAAAACTGTTGCGGCGCGAAGCCGGGCAGCGGGGAAGTGTTGCAAGCCGGGGCCCATGTGTCGTCGTGGTCCGACATGTACATCATCATCGCCATACCGATCTGGCGGAAGTGCATGATGCACACAGTTTGCTTGGCCGTCCGCTTGGCCTGCGCAAAGACCGGGAAGAGGATCGCAGCCAAGATCGAGATGATGGCGATCACGACCAAAAGCTCTATGAGTGTAAAAGCACGACGCATCCCAGGATAGGGTACGACACCCGACTAGGGGGTTGCACCCGAAACTTGCATTGTCCTGCCCCAAAACCTGGCTAAAACGACCAATTCGGCCACAACCTGGACGGTCATGCCCAGGCCGATCACGACCAGACCGTCCCACTGCAGCGCGACCCCGGCCACCAGCGTGACGACAAGGGCGCCGATTGAAGCAAGAATCGCGTAGAGCCGGGGCCCCGTCCGATGATGGGCCGTCAAGAGGCCACGGATCAGAGACGCCTGCGCGTTGATCACGGGAACGAGCAGGCTGACGAGCAACGCGAACGACGCGTACCTCGCTACCTCGGGCTTGGAGTCGAGGACGTTCTGGAAGAGATACTGGGCCCCGCCACTGAAGTACATCACGAGGATCGCCGCGGCGCAGCCAAGCCCGACGCGGACACAGAACTTGCCCAACTCAAGTCGCGTCGCCTCGTCATGGTAGAGCGCAATGACCGTCTCTGGGAGGGCGAATGTGATCGAGCGAAACATGAACACCACGCTCATTGCGAGTCCCCATGCTGCGAGCGCCGTCTTTCCTTGGGGCGAGTTGTTGAGCGCCCACGACAACATGGGCATCGAGAGGATCATGGTCATCGTTGCCAGTGACAAAGGCATGTGGAACGCCCAAAGCCTCCGCATGGATATGGCCTCATCGGCCTCAGTGCCGCGCATCGGATCCAAGTGCTCCCGAATGGTCGACTGTGTCACAAAGTGGATGAACACCGCCTCGATGAAAACAGATCCCAAGAGCGCCCACGCGCCAAGCGTCAGTCCAGGGAGCGCGGTCCAAAGATAGAGCGCGCCTCCGATCAAGAACACGGAGGCGACCCTCACGCTCGTCCCGAGTCCGACAGGGCGCGTGTTGCCGAATCGTATCAAAATTCCGTGGTGGAAGCGTCGCCAGCCAACACACGCGGCCCAAAGGACCATGATCAGCATCGCGGGCCGGAGCGCGACCGCCACTTCATGGGGAGTATCCAGCCAACCCTCCACCAAGACCCAATAGAACGGCGTCAGCGTCACGAGGGCATGGACGATCGCGGTCCACAGCATCATCATGCCCGTGAACCGGCGCAATTGCAGATAAGAGGCGTGCGTCTTGCTCAAAGTGGTCGACGTCGACAGCAGGTCGATGACCGGGGCCTCGATGAAGATGGAAAGCGCCATCAGGAGCGCCATGCCGGCGAGCATCGTCTCTTCGTCCGGCCTGCGCGAGATGAACCCGCCAGTGACAGGGCCCTCGAGCGACATGAAGATCCAAGAGATCGCCAAGGGCGCGAAGAACTTGAGGATTCGGGCCTGTGTGAGCGGCTGACTGCCTGGGTTCGTTCCACCGCCTAACCCGTTCAAAGTGGGGAGAGATTACCAATCAGAGCGTGGAGCGACACGGCCGCTAGGCCATATTCGTTTGACCCCATGAGCACGAACCGGCTATGCGTCCGCGAATGCTCCGGTACCATTTCAAGCACATGCTTCGATTGCTCGCCCTCCTCGCGCTGGTTCCTATTTCGCAGGCCGACAACGTCAGTGAACAGCGCATTCGTGCCGACCTCAAGTACCTTGCAAGCGACGATCTCGGCGGCCGCCAGACGCCGAGCAAGGGCCTCGACCTGGCAGCCGACTACATCGCGGGGCAATTCAAAGAAGCCGGGCTACATACCGTCGGTGGCTCGTATTTCCAGTTGGCCCCCGGACACAGGCTCAACCGCGACGGAGAGCCCCCAATCAAGAACGTCGTGGGACTCTTGCCTGGAAATGATCCCTTGCTCAAGGACACCTATGTCTTGGTCACGGCTCACTACGACCATATTGGGTCGCGCCAGGGCGAGGGAGACCAGATCTTCAACGGCGCTAATGACAACGCGAGCGGCACGAGCGGAGTGATGGAGGTCGCCCGGGCTCTCAAGGGCGCACAGCCCAAGAGGAGCATCGTGTTCATCTGCTTTTTTGGCGAGGAGCGCGGACTGCAAGGGAGCAACTATTACGGCGACAATCCGCTGTTTCCGCTCAAGAGAACGGTCGCGATGCTCAACATTGAGATGATCGGCCGCACGAAGAAGCACTCCGCCGACCCGTCCAAGCAAAACGCCGTCGAGGACTGGACGGGCAAACTCGGAGTGACTGGCTTCGACTTCTCCGATATGGGCGCGCGCCTTGTCGCAAGCGGCAAGAAGGCCGGGATCGAGGTCGTAATGGACGCTGCTGCAAGCGGCCCGTTCTTCATGCGCTCAGACAACCGCGCGCTCGCCGCCCGCGGTATCCCCGCCCACACGGTCAGCGTGGGTTACACCGATCCGGAGTACCACCGAGCGAACGACCACGCCGACACGCTCGACTATCCCAATATGACGAAGGTGGTCCGAGCGCTGGTCCATGCGACCCTCGATCTTGCGAACGACCCGGCAGCGCCGAAGTGGTCCGACGTCCCAGCGGCAAAGGCCTACAAGGACGCGTGGACGAAGCTCCAAGGCGGTTAGACCGTCACCTCGTCGAAGTCCGTAGCGAGCGTCACGTCCTTCCAGGCCTCAAAGTCGCGCTGCAGTTGCGCGATCTTCTCGTTCGCCCACTCGTACGCGTCCGGGCCGAGCAACAGCCGCAATGGAGGATTGGGAGACTCAACGACTGCGATCATCGCCTGTGCCGCTTTGACCGGATTACCGGCCTGTTTGCCGTCGACGTCCTCATAGGCCGCGATCCGTTGTTCGGTCAGCTCTTTGTAGTCGCCTTCGATGACGGGCGGCAACCCGAGCGAACGGCCCGCGAACTCCGTGCGAAACCGTCCCGGTTCGACGAGCGTCACCTTGATCCCGAACGGCTCGACCTCCTTCGCCATCGCCTCGCTGATCGCCTCCAAGGCGTGCTTGGTCGCGCAGTACATCCCCACGAACGGGTACGAAGCAATACCTGCGATCGAAGAAATCTGCAACACGTGGCCTGACCTCTGTTTCCGCATAATCGGAAGCACTTCGCACTGGACGTTTAGCACGCCGAACACGTTGGTGTCGAACTGCTTGCGAGCGCGGTCGTCGGAGAACTCCTCGATCACGCCCATCTCGCCGTAGCCGGCGTTGTTCACAAGCACATCAATACGACCGAACCTTGCCATCGCCGCAGCGACAGCACTCTGGATCGTCGCGGGCTTTGTCACATCCAACTCGACGGTCAGGCACGACTCGCTTGCCAAGCCCTCGATCGAAGAGACCTTCCGCGCGGTCGCCACGACCCTCTCCCCGCGACGCAACAACTCCTCGCACA
>CAZGXW010000001.1:0-7125 GCA_964529975.1 uncultured Fimbriimonadaceae bacterium | reverse complement strand
ACTAGCCCGACCTCGGTTTCGAGCCCCGACTCACCCAGACCGTGTCGATCCCCGCGAGGAACAACCGCTCCGACAACTGCCCGACGTGAACACCGATGTGGCGCACGTTCAGGATCTGGTGGTCCAACTTCGGGAACGGGTCGTACCAGTAGAAGCCGCAGGTCTCAGAGTCCAAGTCCAAAGCGTCCACCCAACCGTCGATCTGCAAGACCATCCAGTCGAGGTACTCAAGCACGTCGGCCTGAGTGTACGTGGTCTCGATCGGCGGCACCTCCTCGTCCGGGCCAAGATAGATCTCTTTCGCGTGCTCGATGTGCTTGGGCCACGCGACGAAGTCGTCCACGTGCGGCATCGCGTACAGGTGCGTGTAGAACAGCGCGTGGTACGCGATCCGCCAGAACGTCCGTGCCTCGCGCTCTTGCGCAACCCGCTCGCTTGTGTCGTCAGCATTCCCTCCCCCTTGGGGGAGGGTCAGGGTGGGGGTGCCATCGTCCCCTCTCCCGGCCGAAGGCTGTGGGAGGGTTTGGGAGGGGGCTAGGGGATGGGGGTCGATCGGCATCCCTGCCGCCCAAACGTCGTCCGGGCACTTGACGATGCAGTCCCGCAACATCGCTAACCCCGCCTTGTACTGCCCCTTGAGGGCCGTCCTCACATCCATGCAGAGGATTTTGGACGGAACGGGATGCCGAAAGCGTTACTCGGTCTTTCGACCAAGGAACACGCGCGCCAAAAACGCTTCGACACGCCTCGACCAGCGGTAGGCGCCAGCCCCTAACTTGTCGAACTGCGCGATCGGAAAACGCGGCTCACGAAGGGCCGCGTCGTGGAAGGTCACGTCCGAACCGTGCAGGGGTAGGCGATCGGGTCTTCGGTGCGTCCCGAAGGCGTAGTCCCACACAGCGACGCCCCACAGCCCGACGACTGCGAGGTTGCACGTCGGTCGCCAGTGGTGCATCAAGTGGAAACCGTACGCGTGGCGGGTCGCTCGTCCGAATACCCGGCTCTCCATCATGGGCTTCCAGTACTTCTCAAAGGGCAAGTGAACGATCGCGTGCCAAACCTCATACCCAGCGTAACTCAGGGTCACTGTGATCAAGAGCGAAATGAAGACGGGTGCGCCGCTAAAGATCAAGGCCGCAGGAATCCCGAAAAGCACCATGAACATGAAGTAGAAGATCGAGAGCGCATAGAGGGGGAACATCATGCTCTCCTCCTGGTGCTCGTGCTCGATCGGGTACTTGCTCTCGACAGGCACCATCTGGTCCGGGTCACCCGGACGCACGGCAGCCTTGACGTTCGTCAGTCCGTGGTGGTGGCTATGGGCGCGGTGCATCGACCGCAAGAACGGCAGGACCGCCGAGTGCAAAAGGTAGCGGTGGTACAGGTACTCGAAGAGCGACAGCGGGAGCCCAAAGAGCGCCGTGCACAGCACGATCATCCAGGGCTGGCTCAACTCGTGGAGGAACGCCTCGGGGGCGACCCAGTAGAAGATTCCGAGTGCCGCGCCCAGTTGCGCGATTGTGGAAAGAGTGAAAAGGCCGTACGGAAGTCCGTTGGCGGGTTCGTGGCTGTGGTCGTGGGTCAATGGCTTGTCCGTGTCGATCGAGGTAGGCGTCCGTTGCCTTGGGCGACCTCGTTGTTGCCTGCTAACCATTATGACGCCCACGGTGAGCGGCGCGCTTCCGGATAGGCCCGCCTCAGGCTCAAAAGCGACGTTTGGCGGCGGAAAACTCCCGCGTCTGCCACAATCAGCCTGTAACGCGCGCAGCGCACGAGTGAACGGCTCAGAAGCCAACGACAGTTCGTCCTTGATTTCTCTCCCCTCTATATCTCAGGTCCCAAGCGGGCGTTCAAGGACAACAAATGGCTAAAAACCTATTCATCGGAAACCTTTCCTACAGCACCACCGAGTCCAAGCTCCGTGACGCTTTCACCAAGTACGGCGCCTCCCAAGTCCGCATCATGGACGGCCGCGGCTTCGGGTTCGTCGAAGTCGAGAACGACCAGGCTGAGAACGCCATCTCCGAGATGAACGACAGCGAGCTCGACGGTCGCAAGATCATCGTCAACGAGGCGCGGCCGCGTGAGGAGCGACCGCGAACCAACGGCGGCGGAGGCGGATACGGCGGCGGACGCAGCGGCGGTGGACGCAGCGGCGGCGGCGGCGGACGCGGCGGCTCTAACCGCGGCAACCGCTGGTGATCTGACTTCGACCAAAGAAGGGCGCCGGGGCTTTGCCACGGCGCCCTTGTTGTTTCCGTCAGTCCAGAAAGTCTTCAACGATTGCGCGGTCATCCTGAGCCTGTCGAAGGAGACCGCGCTTTGGTTCGCCGGAGCTCGAGCAAGATACACTTGCCTCATGGCCACGAAGCAATTCACGACCGAAGAAGCGAAGGGGATAGGCGACACGATCGGCGTGGACTGGGCCGAAACGGATCTCGAACAGTTCCGCCTCGGGCTCTCCGTCGAGCTCGAACACGGCAAAGAAGACCCCCGCACCAACGTCACAAACGACGACCCGCTCCTGACCGGGAAGATCGCCTGGGCGCACCTCAACGAGATTCCTGACTACTACACTCGGCTCCTCAAGATGGAGCACGAGGCGAGTTCCTGACCCGTGAAGATCGCGGTCCTCAGGTTCGAGTCTCTCCCCGTGCTCGAAGGGATCACTCCACCGGAAGGTGACGACGACCTCCTTATGGCCGACGACCGCATGCTGGTTGACGAGTTCATGAGTCGTGGTGTCAGCGCTGAATCGCTTTCTTGGCGAGACCCGCGGGTCGCGACTGGCGTGTTCGACATCGTGGTCCTGCGCAGCACGTGGGACTACATCGAGCAGCTCGACCGCTTTCTCGAAGTCTTGGAAAGCGCCGAGCGCGCGGGCAGCAGGGTTATCAACCCGATTCAACACGTGCGCTGGAACTCGGCAAAGAGCTACCTCTTCGACCTCGCATCCTGGGGTGTTCCGATCGTCCCCGTCTGCAACCTTCAAAGCAAAGATTGGCGAGGCAGCGCGGAGAGGTACGTCGCGAAGCCGGTAGTCGGCGCGGGAGGGAAGCACGTGCTACGGGGGACCGAAGAAGAGATCATAGCCTGGGCGAGCGCGAAGGGCGGGGAGTTCGTCGTGCAGCCGTTCGTCCCGACGGTCGAGACCGAAGGCGAGTGGTCGTTCATCTACTTCGGCGGCCGTTACAGCCACGCGATGCTCAAGCGCCCAAAGTCGGGCGACTTCCGCGCGCACTCGATCTACGGCGGCACGATCGAGCTGGACACGCCCATGCAAGAGGACCTCGCGCAAGTAGATGCCATCGTCGCGAGGCTTCCCGAAGGCCTCGCCTATGCGCGCATTGACCTCCTGCGCCACGAAGACAGGCTCGCGGTCATCGAACTTGAACTAATCGAGCCGGTCCTCTATATGAAGGTCGCGCCCGATGCCGCAAAGCGCCTGGCCGACGCCGTGCTCGCCTAGTGCGGCACCGGCATCGGTATGCGCGTGCTCGGCGTCTAGCCCTCGATCATGCGGCGCAGGTCTTCCGAGTCGTCCTTGCGAGTTGCGACGAGCAGGCCGTCGCCGTCCTGCAAGACCGTCGAGCCCCGAGGGATGTACGACTCGCCGTCCCGGCGCAACAAGAGCAACAGCGCCGACGTCGGCAGTTTCAGGTCCACGACCAGCTTTCCGACCACCGGCGATTGCGCGTTCAACACCAGTTCGATCGTGGACTGTGGCACGCGTACTTCGTCCGGCTCGTCCTCCGGCGTGGTCCCAACGTGCAACAACTTGGCGACCCACGGGATCGTCGTCCCCTGCACCATGACCGAGACTACTACGACGAAGAACACGATGTTGAAGAACGCCTCGCTGCCAGGCACGCCCGCTGTGACCGGGATGGTCGCCAGAACGATCGGCACCGCGCCACGCAGGCCGACCCAACCGACGAACGCCTTATCGCGCAGAGGCATTCGCGAGCCGATGAGCGACAAGAACACGGCCACCGGCCGCGCCACGAAGACAAGCACCAGCGCGAGAGCGAGGCCGACCCACACAACCGGCACCAATTGTGACGGGAACACGAGCAGACCGAGCGTGAGAAACATCGCGATCTGCATCAGCCACGCCACACCGTCGTGGAACTGGATGAGCGCGAGGCGGTGGACGAAGTTGCGGCTGCCCAGCGCGACCCCCGCCGCATACACCGCCAAGAAACCGTTGCCGCCGACGAGCGCGGTCAAGCCGAACGCCGTCATCGCCAGCGCGAGAGTGAGGACAGGGTACAGCCCGTCGTACTCAAGCCGAAAACGGTTGATCATCCTGGCCCAAAGCAGGCCGAACGCGATGCCGAGACCGGCACCGAGAACCATTTCGACCACGAACTCCCATGCAAAGCCGAGCAGGCTCTCCGCAGGGTTGAGCGCGAGCGACGTCAGCGCGATCGTGAGGAAGACCGCCATCGGATCGTTGCTGCCGCTCTCCATCTCGAGCATAGGCGTCAGGCTGCGTTTGAGCCGCAGTCCCCGCGCGCGCAATACTCCGAACACGGCCGCCGCGTCGGTCGAAGCGACGATCGCCCCGAGCAAGAGGCACTCGATCCATCCAAGGTCGAGCAGCCATTTCACAGCGAGGGCCATCACGGAGGCCGTCACGATGACGCCGACCGTCGCGAGCGAGACCCCCTTCCAGACGACAGGCTTGATCGTAGACCAGGACGTGTCGAGCCCGCCGGCGAACAGGATGAACGCGAGCGCGAGAGTACCGACCGTGCGCGCGAGGTCGAAGTCGTCGAACGGAATTCCACCAAAGCCCTCGGATCCCGCGAGCATCCCAACGCCGAGGAACAGGATCAGTGCGGGGACGCCGAGCTTGCCCGAAAGCTTGCTGGCAAAGACGCCGAGCAAGAGCAACCCCGCCCCGACGACGAGGAACTGTTCTAGCGTGACGGCGGAGAGGTCCATTGGGCCTGAGTGATTGTAGTTCGCGAGACGCGCAGGTCGCACACCGCGCTAGGCCGTGCTCACCGAGTTCGTGCGGTTGAGTCGGCGATCAAGCATCCGCAGCCTCACACAAGCGCGCGAGTTGCAGAAACCTCCTCATCGCAAACTCCATGAGCTCAATGTCCTTGACGCTGTACGAAAAGCCCGGCCCGAACCCCCTTTCCGCATGCGTGGAGGGGGCAGGGGGTGGGGAAAGCATCGCATGGGTACAACCATGCCGATGCACCCGGACATCAAGGCTTACAACGACAAGCAGTCGCCCAGCGACCGCGAGATCTGCGACTTGTTAGCGAGTGAAATCGAGAAGGCCCTTCCAAAGGCGGAGAACAAGGTGTGGCACGGCGCGCCCGTGTGGTTCCTCGACGGCAACCCGATCGTCGGCTATCACAAACTCAAGTCGTGCGTCCGCTTGCTGTTCTGGAGCGGCGCTTCTTTCGACGAGGACGGACTGCAAAAGGAGGGTGGGTTCAAGACAGCAGGTGTGCGCTACAACGTTCCCTCCCCCTTGGGGGAGGGCAAGGGTGGGGGTGCGACCACGCAAGTCGATCTGAAAGCCCTCAAACGCTGGCTCAAGAAGTCCCGCGAGATCCAGTGGGACTACAAGAACATCGTCAAGCGTAAAGGAAAGTTAGTGCGGCTGAAGTAGGCCACTCTTCCGATCCGGGGCAATTGAACTGGTTGCCCCGGCCACCAGCCGCGACGGAGCGCGGTCAGTCGTCCAATCCCTTGGTTTTACGGAGCTTCGGGTGTACCGCGCTTATGACGTCAGAGATTCGGATTGTGCGGTCGAAGTACGTGTCGGACTTCCGCGCCTCCCAAGTCCTCTTCAGCTCGCCCTCGGCGCGCTTGAACGCCTCGACGACCTTAGGATCAAACGCCGCGCCAGAGAGCAGCTCGATCTCAATCACGGAAGCGTCCCAAGGCCACTGCTCTTTGTAGCGACGGTTCGAGATCAGCGCGTCGAACACGTCCGCGACCGCGACGATCCGTGCCTCGATCGGGATGTCCTCGTCTGCCAGCCCCTCGGGGTAGCCCTTGCCGTCCCAGCGTTCGTGGTGGCTCATCGCGACGTTGTGCGCCATGCGGATCAGCGGAGTCTCGCCGCCGCTCAGGATCTGGCCGCCGATGAGCGTGTGCGCTTGCATTCTTGCGCGCTGCTCCAACGAGTACTTTCCCTTGAAACGAACGATCTCGTCGTCCACACCGATCTTGCCGATATCGTGCATGGCCGCGGCGAGGCGCAGATTCTTGCACTCCTCGTCCGATAGCCCGTACTCCTTTCCGATGATGTGCGAGTACTCAGAGACGCGCCGGACGTGGTCGCCGGTCTCGTCGTCGCGCCAGTCCGCGGCCATCGCCAGCCGGTCGATCACTTCCTGCTGCGCGCGCTCTCGCTCTTCGCGCAGGTTGCTTTCCCTGCTCACGAATCCCCTGGTCAGACAGAACAGCAGTAAGCCCGTCACAGCGACGTAGCCGACCCCTTTGTATGTCTGGAGAAGAGTCAGCAGAACCGGATCGGTCGTGACCCTGCCTACGATGTTGTCAGACTCGACGATCCACAAGATGCCGAGCAGGAGGTATCCGAAGGCGACTGTGACGGCAAGTCCGGGCCAGATGAGGCCCGACTTGTTTCGCCAAAGCCGAATGGTGGGGTTTGCGATCATTGCTTGTGCCTCCCGAAGGAGTTGCGGATACTGCAAGAGGTACCGTCCCCGAAAAGTTCGCGGTCCCTGCTGCCAGGCTCGGCATGTATGGGACTTTAGGGATAGGACCTGTCCCACCGGTGCCCGAGCGACGTCTAACGCCGCGCGTTCCAGGAGACGACCAGATTATCGTCAAGCGCGAAGGGAGGGTGGCTCGGTCTAGTGGGCCGACGCGAGTATGAACGTCGCATCAGACGGCCAGCGAGCCGACGGGATCGATCGTGAGCCGCTCGATCAGGTCGCCGCGCATGGTGAAGCGGTACGCGAACTCGTACGGGCTGCCGGGAAAGTCGCCGGAAACGACGACGCTGACGACCGTCTGCGGCCCGTCTGCGCGGGAGGACTTGACCTCCGAGGTCAGGTTGTATCCCGAGACCGTGCCGGCGAGCCAGCCCCTGATCTCCTCCGCGCCCGTGAGCGTGAGGTCCTCGCC